>NZ_JBDKEE010000006.1:0-279744 GCF_051130085.1 Enterobacter sp. PTB | reverse complement strand
ATCCCAAATTTCGACGAGGTAGCCGAACGGTTTCCGGCCCTGTCGATTGAATAAGCCTGGAATTCATACAGCTTGTTGTAGTTGGTCGTCACTGGGTATGCCCATGCGCCATTCGCAGCCGCAACCGCCGAGCCATAAGTCCCACCGGTTGCCGGGTCGATGATATACACCACGCTGCCCGCTTCCGCTGTCCCGCGTAAATCCAGGCCACGGTCGTTGGTTACGCCACCGTTGCCCACCAGGCCGTTATACACGCCGCCCTGAACATCATCGTAAGAGCCAGTGATAACTGGCGCGTTATTCACCGTATCCACGGTGATTGCGAATTGCGACGAATCTTCAGAACGGTTTCCAGCCTTATCAATGGAATAAGCATGGAAATTGTACGTCTGGTTATAGTTCGCGGTTGTAGGGAACGACCATTTACCATCAGCCCCCGCCGTGACAGAACCTGCGACCGTGCCATAGTTATCAATAACGATGTACACCACGCTGCCCGCTTCCGCTGTCCCGCGTAAATCCAGCGTACGATCATTCGTTACGCCGCCGTTACCCACCAGGCCGTTATAGACACCGCCCTGAACATCGTCGAAAGAGCCGAGGATAACCGGTGCGTTGTTCACCGTATCCACGTTGATCGAATAGGTCTCAGATTTACCCGACACGTTACCCAGATCGTCTTTCGCAATGGTGTAGAACATATGCGGACGACCGGCAGCCGTGTCAGCAACCGCATGCTCCCAGGTCCAGTTACCTTTCGCATCAGTTTTCACCGTATCCAGCACCGCGTTGTTATACGCGTTGTAGATATACACGACGCTGTTTGGCTCAGCGGTTCCGCGCAGCTGCATATTGCCGTCGTTGCTCAGCCCACCGTCTGGCACCAGGCCGTTATAGATGCCACCTTGCACGTCATCGTACGCCCCCAGAATGATCGGAGCTGCAGCGCGGGTATCCACTTCCAGACCGTAGTGGTTGGATTCGCCAGAGACGTTGCCCGCCGCATCCTGTGACGTCACGTAGAAGTCATGTTTCGCATCTGCCAGCGCAGGCGATGTCCACGTCCAGTTACCGTCCGCATCGGCATACACCGAAGCGATTGGCGTTTTGCTGTCCGGGCCATAGATATTCACCAGGCTGTTTTTCTCAGCCGTACCGCGCAGTTCTGGCGTGGTGTCGCGTGAACGGCCGCCATCGACGATCAGCGTACCCGCATCGTCATACATGCCGGTAATGGTCGGCGCCGTTGGCGCATCGGTATCAATCGTCAGATCCCACGGCGCGGTTGGTGCGCTTTTCACACCGGTCGGGCTCTGGAAGACCGCACTCAGAGACAGCTCGGTGCCGTTGTTCTGCGGTGGCAGCGTGTAGTTCCAGGTGCCGTCATTGCCTACGGTCACAGAATTAACAAGCGTGGTGCCGTCGTAAATGAACACGGTGTCGCCCGCACGGCCAGTACCGTGCAGCGTTGGCGTGGTGTCATCGGTCACCGCCGGGTTCGCCAGGTCGCCCTGCACCAGGCCTACATCGTCGGCGATGCGATCCAGCGTCCCTGTCGGAATGCTGGTATCCAGCGTCAGCTCAAACGGTGCGGTAGGCGCACTGTCACCCGTCCCCGGATCTTCCGTCGCGGTGATCTGATATGTCCCATCCGCGCTCAGCGCAGGGGTGATGGTCAGCTGCCAGCTACCGGTTACCGGTTACCGCATCAGCACGCACGCTATCGATATAATTGCCGTCAACGTACACCTTCACCAGTGCGCCCGGCGTCGCGCGGCCCACAACCGTTGGGGTCGTGTCATCGGTGTGACTGCCGCTGCCCAGATTGCCGGTAATGGCACCTTCATCATCCACGACGTGGCTGATGGATACGCCGTTACCGCTGGTGTCCACGATGAAGTGGATCGGGTCGGACGCAGGGCCGACGTTACCCGCTTTGTCTTCAATCGAGACTTTCCAGGTGTAGTCACCGTCCGCCAGCGCAGGTGCCGGGGTGTAGCTCCAGTTACCGCTGCCATCGACAGGAACGCGCACGGTAGTGCCATTACCGAGATCGATAATAGCGGTACCGCCCGCTTCACCTTTACCACGGTAGGTTGGGGTGTTGTCATCGGTGGTGTCGTTGTTACCAATCAGACCTGGCGTACCGAAGTCGTCCCACAGTTCCACGTCAGCCGCTTCGCCTGGTGCGACGGAGTCCACAATAATGACCCACTCGCCGGTCTCCGGGCTGCGGTTGCCGGTCACATCTTCTGCGACCGCGCGGAAGCGGTGCTCGCCCTGCGCCAGCGCCGAATCAAACTCAATGGTCCAGCGTCCACCGGTGACCACCGCGCTGCCGATTGGGTTCGGGTTCGCGCCGTCGTACAGATAGACGGTGGTGCCATCCTGCGCAGTACCGGTAATAACCGGACGATCGTCATTCGTGATGCCACCGTTCTGTACCGTGCCAACGTGTGATTCGACATCGTCAATCACATCGGTGATTGCCGGAGCCGTTGGAATACCGCCCGCCAGCAGGTCAAAGGAGAACGCATCAGAAGGATCCGAACGCAGACCCGCTTTGTCTTCGGCGACCACTTTCACGTCATAATGACCGTTCGCCAGCCCCAGCGGCGGTGTCCACGTCCAGGTACCTTCATCGGTGGCGCGAACGGAAGCAACTTCACGGCCATTGACGATGATGTACACCAGGCTGTTCTCTTCGGCAGAACCTGCGAACGTCGGGGTGCTGTCGTCAGTGATATCGCCGTTTTGCAGATAACCTGTTTGCTGACCCGCGTCGTCAAAGACGGTGTCGATAGTCGGTTTCACCGGTGGCGTGGTGTCAACGATAAAGCCGATCGGATCGGAAGGTTCGCTGGTGTTACCCGCGGGATCGGTGATGACCACCACGGCTTCATGCTCGCCTTCTGCCAGTGGATTTTCTGGTGTGACTTCCCATTTACCGTCTTCACCCACGATCGCGGTACCTACCACTTCATCGTCGATGATCAGTTCTACGGTTTCACCCGGCACAGCGCCTTCGCCGCTGAATACCGGCTGGGTATCATCGGTCACATCGCCGTTATTAATTGGGCCGATAACCGGACCCTGATCGTCTTCAACGTCACCAATGATCGGTTTCACTGGCGCTTCGGTGTCAATCACCAGCTTCCAGGGATCGGTTGGCGCGCTTTCAACGCCCGTTGGGCCACGGAATACCACACTCACATCCAGCGCGGCACCGTTCGTTTGTTCAGGCAGGGTATATTCCCAGCGGCCATCAGCGCCCACGGTTACGGAGCTAATAATGTCGCTGCCATTACGTACGAAAACGATGTCACCTGGACGGCCCGTACCGTGCAGGGTTGGCGTGGTGTCATCCGTCACCGCCGGATTCGGCAGGTCACCCTGATAGCGACCAACGTCATCCGATACGCGATCGAACGTCCCGGTCGGAACAACGGTATCGATGGTCAGCAGGAATGGACGTGTCGGAGGTGGAATTTCACCAGGACCGCTGAATTCCCCAGCCGTAATTTCATAGGTTTTACCCGACTCCAGCGCAGGGTTGATCTCAATGGCCCACGCACCGGTCGTTGGATCGGCAGTCATCGTACCCACCGCTTCCCCGTCAACATACAGCGTCACCAGAGAGCCAGGCGTTGCCGTCCCCACGATAACCGGTTTAAGGTCATCCGTGCTGCTGCCGCTGGCCAGCGGGTTGGTCAACGTGCCGGTATTATCTTCCGCGTGGCTGATGGATACCGCATTACCCACGGTGTCGACGATAAAGGTCACTGGCGCGGTGGCTTCACCACGGTTACCCGCAGCATCTTCCAGCGCCACAGACCAGCTATAGGTTCCGTCCGCCAGCGCAGGGGCAGGCGTCCAGCTCCAGTTACCTTCTGCATTGACGGGTACGCGAACGCTCTGCCCGCCACCGAGGTCGATCACAGCCGTCATGCCCGGCTCACCCTTACCGCTAATGGTCGGGGTGTTATCTTCGCTGATATCGTTATTATTAATTTCACGCGGGAACTGATAGTCGTTCCACAGTAAAACGTCGGTCGGCAGCGGCGGCAGTGTCGCCACAGCAGCGATGTTTGGCTCAGTATTGTTGTTAGAAGCGATGGTCTTTTTCATACTCTATTTCCAACTATATTCTGTTTATGTTCGGGAAAATCCCTGGATTAAAAAAACGGCTAAACGTTTTTACTTTCCGGAGGCGCCTTAAAGGCGCCTCCGTTTCCTGATATCAATTAGTGGTTTTGCAGCGTGACCGTCACTCCCATCTGAACGAGGATTTCGGTATTCAGGCTTTCCATCTGGAAGGACTGATACTCCACTCCGCCAACGTTAACCGTGCCACCGTCTGTCCAGTTGCCCGGGTCTATATCGTTTGGCAACAGGTCGCTGAGATTGACCCGATCGCCTGCATCGCCCTTCACCATCAACTGGTTGAAGTCGTTATCGTGGAACAGGTTCTGTGTGGCATTTTCCAGCACATCGCCCGCGCTCAGCGTCAGGGTGTTGTTGCCTGTTCCCGTTATGTCGAACACTTCCATTGACTGGATTTTGTTGGTCAGCGCGCTCATATCGAGATGCTGATCCGCACCCAACAACTTCAGCGTGTCCGTCCCTTCTCCCCCCTGGATCACCGCGTCGGTCAGGCTGGCCACGTCACTCACCTGATAGAGGTTGTCCGCCGCGTCGCCATACCAGACATCGCCCTGGTTATCCGCCAGGAATTCACCCGGCGTGACGGTTTTCGCCGTGCCGCTCACCACCAGGTTATCGATACTGAAACCAAACCCGGTGCTGCCCGGCTGCTCCTGATGGTGAATTTCCATCCGGTAAACCGGCGTATCCTCCTGGCCTGTGAACGACACATGGACGTTACGGTTGCTGATCGGCGCGTTCACAGGCTGAGAACCAATCACATTGCCGTTGATGTCATAGAACGTCACCACCGTAGACGGACCCGCAAATCTCGGGTTGAAATCGAAATCGACGGTTTTGGCGCCATACTGGAAGTCGACAAACATGCTGGCTTCCATCCCGCCATCAGTTGACGAACTGAACAGGTACAGGCTGTTTGTGCTTCCCGCCCCGATGGTCTGTCTGTCGAATTCGTAGTCAGCCGTACTGGTATCCGTCGTGTGTGAGAAACGCATTCCGTGCACCCACTGGCCCGCATTGATCGCCGTAAACTCATCAGCAGATTCAAAGCTGTTGGTGCTGGTGAAGTCGCTGGTACGGTATTTCGAGCTGTTACCCGCCGCGTCCACAATGGCTGCCCCGACCGGAATATCGGTATAACCGCCCGGCGGCAGGCTCAGCGTCACGTTACCGTTCGCGATATCCGCTGCCGTCAGCGTGTGCGTGACAGAGACATCTCCGACCTTCACCAGAACCGAATCACCCGCCGTCACGTTGCTGCCCGGCAGCGTGACGGTGACATCGTTACCGCTCCGCACCACGTCGGTCGGGGCGTCCGGTGCAACCTGATCCACCACCACGTTCTGCGACGACTCGGTGTAGTTACCTGCCGCATCAACAACACGGGTCAAAATGGTCCAGTCAGCGCTGTGGCCTTGCGTGTCCACATAGGCCCACTTATCGCCGTCGACCAGCGCTTCCTGCCAGGTCGCACCGCCATCAACGGAGACAAGGACTTTGTCGCCCGCGTCCAGCGCAGCCGAGAGATGGCCGGTGACCAGGCTGCCAGGGCCGCTGTTATTGGTGATGAAGTCCGCATCGCTCACGCCGGAGTCTTTGCTCAGGCCGTCAGCCACCGCGCTGGCCGTTGGCGCTTCGGTATCAATGGTGATTTTCCAGGAATCGCTCGGTGCGCTTCTGACGCCCGTTGGGCTCTGGAACACCACGTTCATATCCAGCTCTGTCCCGTTATTCTGCGGCGGTAACGTGTAGTTCCAGCTGCCGTCAGGCCCGACGATGACGGAGTCGATCAGGGTCGTACCGTCGTAAATAAACACCCGGTCGCCCGCCACACCGGTACCGCGCAGGGTCGGGGTGGTATCGTCGGTCACAGACGGGTTCGCCAGATCGCCCTGAACCAGGCCGACATCATCCGCTATACCGTCCAGGGTGCCGGTCGGAATGCGAGTATCGAGCGTCAGTTCAAACGGTGCGGTTTGTGGACCGTCACCGGTGCCGGTGTTTTCACTGGCGGTGATCTGATATGTGCCGTCGGCCGACAGCGCCGGGCTGATGGTGTACTGCCATTGACCCGTGGTCGGATCGGCCACCACGCTGTCAACCAGGTTTCCGTCAACGTAGACTTTCACAATGGCACCAGGCGTAGCGCGGCCCACAACGGTTGGCGTCGTGTCATCAGTGTGGCTGCCGCTGGCCAGGTTGCCCTGAATGCCACCCTCATCATCCACAACGTGGCTAATCGAAATCCCGTTTCCACTGGTATCCACGATGAAGTGGATAGGGTCGGATGCAGGTCCGACGTTGCCCGCCTTGTCTTCAATCGAGACTTGCCAGGTGTAGTCGCCGTCCGCCAGTGCAGGCGCCGGGGTGTAGCTCCAGTTGCCGCTGGCATCAACCGGTACACGCACGGTGGTGCCATCGCCCAGGTCGATAATCGCCGTACCGCCCGCTTCACCCTTACCCCGGTAGGTCGGAGTGTTGTCATCGGTCGTACCGTTGTCGGCGATAATCCCCGGCGTGCCGAAGTCGTCCCACAGTTCAACGTCTGTCGCCTCGCCCGGTGCGACGGAATCAATGTTGATGACCCACTCGCCCGTTTCCGGGCTGCGGTTGCCGGTACCGTCTTCCGCTACCGCACGGAAGCGGTGCTCGCCCTGCGCCAGCGGGGCATCAAATTCAATGGTCCAGCGTCCGCCCGTGACCACGGCACTGCCGATCGGGTCCGGGTTCGCGCCGTCGTACAGGTAAACGGTGGTACCGTCCTGACCGGTCCCCACGAGGGTTGGGCGGTCGTCGTTGGTGGTACCGTTTTGCTGTACGGTGCCGGTGTGAGACTCAACATCGTCAATCACATCGGTAATTGCCGGCGCTGTAGGGACACCGCCCACCTGCACGTTAAAGTTAAAGTCCTCAGACGACTCAGAGCGCAGCCCAGCCTGATCCTCCGCAACAACGCGGACGTTATACGGACCGTTAGCCAACCCCGGAGACGGTTCCCAGGTCCAGGAGCCGGTTTCGGTTGCGCGCACGGAATCCACCACTTTCTCGTTGACGATGATGTAAACGAGGCTATTTTCTTCAGCCGTACCGCTGAAGGTTGGCGTGTTGTCATCGGTGGTTTCACCTGCCGCCAGGTTGCCGGTTCTGTCGCCAACGTTATCGAAAACGGTATCGATGGTCGGTTGTGCCGGTGGCGTGGTGTCAACGATAAAGCCGATCGGATCCGACTGTTCGCTGGCATTGCCTGCCGGATCGGTAATGACCACCACCGCTTCATGTTCGCCATCCGGCAGCGGGATTTCTGGCGTCACTTCCCAGTTGCCGTCTTCACCCACAATCGCAGTGCCCACCACTTCATCGTCGATAATCAGTTCAACGGTTTCGCCAGGCACGGCACCACCGCCGCTGAATACCGGCTGAGTATCATCGGTGACATCGCCATCGTTAATCGGGCCAGTGATAGGGCCGACGTCATCTTCCACGTCACCGATCACCGGTTTTTCCGGCGCAGTCAGGTCGACAATAAAGCCGATCGGATCGGACGGTTCGCTGGCGTTGCCTGCCGGATCGGTGATCACCACCACCGCGTTGTGCTGGCCTTCAGCCAGTGGGTTTTCCGGCGTCACTGCCCATTTACCGTCTGCACCTACCACTGCGGTACCCACGACTTTATCGTCGATGATCAGCTCAACGGTGTCGCCCGGCGTGCCGTTTTCACCACGAAATACAGGCAGCGTGTCGTCAGTGGTGTCACCGTCATTGATTGGGCCAACCACCGGACCGACGTCATCTTCCACCTCACCAATCACCGGTTTTTCCGGCGGGGTGAGATCGACCACGAAATCAATAGGATCGGACGGTTCGCTGGCGTTGCCTGCCGGATCGGTAATGACCACCACCGCTTCATGTTCGCCTTCCGGCAGCGGTTTTTCTGGCGTCACTTCCCAGTTGCCGTCTTCACCCACAATCGCGGTGCCCACGACTTCATCGTCGATAATCAGCTCAACGGTTTCGCCAGGTACGGCACCGCCGCCGCTGAATACCGGCTGGGTATCATCGGTAATATCGCCATTGTTAATCGGGCCAGTGATTGGGCCGACGTCATCTTCCACGTCACCGATCACCGGTTTCGCTGGTGCAGTCAGGTCAACGATAAAGCCAATCGGATCGGACGGCTCGCTGGCGTTGCCTGCCGGATCGGTGATGACCACCACCGCCTCGTGCTGGCCTTCAGCCAGTGGGTTTTCCGGCGTCACTGCCCATTTACCGTCTGCCCCCACTACCGCGGTACCCACGACTTTATCGTCGATGATCAGCTCAACGGTGTCGCCCGGCGTGCCGTTTTCACCGCGGAATACAGGCAGGGCGTCATCAGTGGTGTCACCGTCATTGATTGGGCCAACCACCGGACCGACATCATCTTCCACCTCACCAATCACCGGTTTTTCCGGCGGGGTGAGATCGACCACGAAATCAATAGGGTCGGACGGTTCGCTGGCGTTACCCTCAGGATCGGTGATGACCACCACCGCTTCATGTTCGCCTTCCGGCAGCGGTTTTTCTGGCGTCACTTCCCAGTTGCCGTCTTCACCCACGATCGCGGTGCCCACGACTTCATCGTCGACAATCAGCTCAACGGTATCGCCAGGGTTCGCACCACCGCCACGGAAAACAGGCTGGGCGTCGTCAGTGGCATCGCCGTTGTGGATAGGGCCAGTGATCGGGCCAACGTCATCCTCAACTTCGCCGATCGTTGGTTTGCCAGGACCTGTCGGTGGAGGGGGAATAACGTCGCCGTTATCACTACCGTCATTGCCGCCACGGTTATGGCGGATAATGGAGCCGATGCCAATCGCCGCACCAATCGCCGCTAATGCACCCAGTGCCAGCAAGGCAGGGGAAAACGCGGTACCCGCAACCGCCAGACCGTCAAGGCTGGCAATCGCGCCTGCGCCCAGCGCTTGCGCAGAGGATTCACCGTCCAGCAGGAAAGCAGCTTCGTGGTCATCATCACCGTCGGTGGCGATGTATTCATGCCACTGACCATCTTCCCCTTTACCGACCAGTTCACCCGGATTATCAAAGTAGTCTTCGATAATCAGCTGCGGCTGATCTTCATCAGTGCCTTCCAGCATGATGAACAGGTCTTTACCGACACGTTTCTGGGTAATGTTTTCTGGCGCAACGCCGTTTTCCCCTTCAGCAAGAATGTATTTTGCATTCGGGATGGCTTTAATTTTGACGGCACTGCCTATTTTTTCACTGCGCAGAACGTCGGCTTTGACAATCGTATTTTTATCAACGACTGCAATATTTACTGGCTTGAGATTCATTCGCTAAATTCTCGTGTAAATAATCGATCTGTGTCTGCGCAACGCGCCAGACGCACTTCCATACGGGATTCTTTCCCTGGCTGACGCTATCTTCCTGTCAGAGCGACGGAGTCTTAATAAGACCTGTCGCAAACGACCAGGTTAAGGTTGCAAGGAGACATAATAAAAGGAAGGATCCGTTACCTGGCAGGCCAGGCAGGGCAGCGCTGAGGAGGAAAATAAAGTCTCAGTTAAAGACAAGTCTTAGCCAAATTTGCATTGACGGGATAGAGAATAAATTTTTCCTTTCCCGATTCAGGACAACCAGGAATGTCAGGCAAAAAAGTCATTGTCATGGACGCCAGCCCACTGCTTCGCGCTGGACTCCAGGGCTTATTATCAGAACATGGTCATCAGATTGTTGCGCAGTTTGGCACAATGGAAGAATTGCTGGATAAACATTCGTTGTTCAACGCCGACTTGATAATAATGGAGCATCTGCAACAACAGCCAGACGTGTTTTCTTCTCTGGCTCAGTTAATAAAAAATATCCCTGATACACAGGTAATGATTTTATCCTCATCATCCAGTGATTTTCACATTCAGCTTAGCAGGAAGGCGGGGGCTGCCGGCTATCTTAATAAAAGCAGTACGCTGGACAACCTCGTCCGGACTGTCAATAAAGTCGCATCCGGCCAGTTCTGTTATGGCAATGAACTGAGGCTGCACCGGACAAAATACCCGCGAGACGCCTCGTTGTTGTTATCGCTATCCCATACTGACATCTGTATCTTGCGCTACATTTCTGCCGGCTACAGCAATCAGGTCATTGCCGGCATAATGAATATAAATAATAAACGCGTCAGCGCTTATAAAAAGCGCATCATGCTGAAATTTAAAATATCCAAATTGACTGAACTGGTGGATCTGGCAAAACGTAATTATCTCTATTGAACAGAAATGACGCCGGGAAATGACTAACGACCACGAAACTCGCGACGATAGCGGGAAGGTGAGGTATTAAGCTGCTTTTGAAAGTGGCGCCGTAAAGAGGTCGTGGAAGGGAAGCCGACGCGTTCGGCAATATCTTCCACTGGCCGATCGGTTTTTTCAAGAAAGCGCTGGGCAACGAGAATGCGCTGGTTCAAAAGCCAGTTTGAAAAACATTCCCCCGTCGTTTGCTGAAAGCGGCGGGTAAAGCTCCGGCGGCTCATGCAGGCTTTCTCTGCCACGCAGTCCAGCGTGATGGCCAGCTGTAAATTCTCTGTTGCCCAGGCCAGCGCGTCGGTGAAGTTATCTCCACGACGCGTATTCTGCACCGGCAGCTCCACAAACTGCCGCTGCCCGCCCTGACGATGAGGCGGCACCACCAGCAAGCGCGCCACGCGGTTGGCGACATCCGCGCCCCACGCCTGTCGGACCAGGTGCAAACAGCAGTCGATACTGGCTGCCGTTCCTGCTGACGTCACAACATCGCCATCATCAATGTAAAGCACATCTTTATCCATCTGCACTGAAGGATAAAGACGCTGAAAGTCCGCCGCCCATCGCCAGTGTGTCGTTGCCGGACGGTTTTCCAGCAGGCCTGCGGCGGCCACCACGAACGTGCCCATACACAACCCAACAATGCGGGACCCGGCTGCATGCGCGTTTTGTAACGCCGTTAACAGTTCAGGCTCCGGTGCATGCTCGGGCACATCCCAGCCCGGCACAATCACCATATCCATCCCGGCTAACGCATCCAGACCTCGGTCGACCACGATGGAAAAACCGGCATTGGTTTTAAGCGCACCGGGTGTAGTGGCACAAACCACGAGCTGACACAGGGCGTCACCCTGCGGCGTCAGTGCTTTCTCAAACACGGCATAAGGCACCGAAAGGTGAAAAGGAATAATGCCTTCAAAGACTACGATACCAATTTTCAATGTCATGACCGCCTCCGTAAGCCAGCCAGTATAGAGGGCTGGCTGGCCACAGGGATTTCAGTTCGGTCTTATTTTTCCACCGCCAGCGCCATCACCTGATCCGTGGTCATGATTTCAGCAAAGACATCCGCGACGCCTGCCAGCGCTGCACGCTGCAGCGTGTCGTGATCCACCACGCCCCCCTTCCCGTCATCCAGATCGCGCGTGGCTGTCGCATCTTCCGGAATAATCACGCTATAACCCAGCGGTACAGCATCACGTGCAGTCGATGAGATACACATATGCGTCATCAGGCCCGCCACGATGACCTTTTTAATTCCCTGTTTCTTTAAGCGGGCATCCAGATCGGTGCCCACGAAAGCGCTCGGGGTCTCCTTGGTAATAATGGTGTCCTGCGCAGTCGGCTGCAGATCCTTATGGAACTGGGCAAATACGGAATTCTCAGCGAACAGCGGCGTACCGTTTTGCTGCGGGCTATTTTTTGTTATGTGGCGCACAAAGTAGACCGGCATCCCTTTTTGGTGTGCATACTCGACCAGCTTTTTGTTTTTCAACAGCACATCCGCGCCATCCGGGATAACCATCCGGCCGCGGAAGTCCTGACCCGCGTAATATTCATTCTGAATATCCACCACGATTAACGCGGTTTCAGCTGCGGATAAAGACGTCGTAGCAACAGCGCCTGACATCGCGCGAATTGTTTTTGTATTCACCTGATTTGTCTCCTGTGCGGTGGCCTGGCTGGAAAATGCGCTCATCATGCTCACCAACAGTGCGGTACGGAAAATCGTTTTCATAACAAGAACTCCCTCTGTGTTGTGTTCGGGAGGCATTATTTCGTATTGACGTAAAAGACAGGAGTCACCTGAAGAACGAAAAACGGTACTTTTGGGCCAATATAAAAAAGATTATCCCGTCGTTCCTGCCGAGCAAATATGCCAGAAAAACCCACCACTCTAATTTTCATATCATTGAAATAGCGCTATTTTCCGCTTATTGACCGGCGGGTAATATCGTTGCAGATATGGTATAGTTATGCATAATATTCATGCCTGTGTTCATCAGGCAAAGCCCTTTGAACCAGGATGATAAAATGAATAGCGTATTAATCGTGGATGACCACCCGGTTGCCCGTCTGGCGGTGAGAATGTTGCTGGAAAAAGACGGGATGACGGTGATCGGCGAGACTGATGATGGCCTTAAGGCATTACAACAGGCACGTCAGTTACTTCCGGATTTGGTTATTGTCGATATCGATATTCCTACAATTAATGGGATTAACGTTGTTCAGCGACTCCGTGCGAATGATTTTAAAGGCGGGATCCTGGTTCTGACGGGTAAAGATGACGATCATTATATTAAGCGTTGTGCCGGTGCGGGCGCCGATGGGTTTATTAGCAAGCGCAATAATCTGACGGAACTTCATGACGCTATCCGTGCAATCAAAAGTGGCTATGGTTTTTTCCCGATTAACCGCGCCCGCCAGATTGCCGCAGAGGATATTCCACTGGATGACAAAGGGAATATTGCCAGTCTGTCGGATAAGGAACTGCAGGTTCTGCATTTTCTGGCAAAAGGAAGCCGGATTGTCGATATCGCCGGGGAAATGATGATCAGTGATAAAACGGTCAGCACCTATAAAAGCCGCCTGATGAAAAAGCTCGATCTTAAAAGCCCGAAAGACATTTATGATTTTGCCCTGCGCAACAAAATAGAATGAGCCAACACCGGGTCTTAAAGGGAAAAATGTGACGGAATCCCCTTCGGCGGCACGCCCGCTACGCATACTGACTGTAGACGATCACCCGGCAAGCCGGCTCCTGCTCAGGCAGCAATTGATCCGCCTGGGGTATGAGGTTGTCGAGGCAGAAAACGGCGAACAAGCCCTTGTGCGCTGGAGCGAACAGCAGGTTGATATGGTCATCACCGATTGTAATATGCCGGTGATGGACGGGCTAACCCTCACCCGGCTGTTACGGGAACGGCAGCAAAAACCGTTAATTATCCTTGGTCTCACTGCGAATGCTCAGCCCGAAGAGCGTAGCCGCTGTATTGCCGCAGGTATGGACGACTGCCTTTTCAAACCGCTCAATCTGAAGCAACTGGAGGCGGGTCTACAGCGGGTATCCCCAAAAGAGGCGACTACAAAACTTGCTGACCCGAAAGGCCTCGGCCAGTTTATCCGTGTGGACAATCTTCGGTCGTTAACCGGCGATGACAATACCTTATTGTTCACCCTGCTGAATGCCACTCGGGATGAAAACCAACGCGACATGCAACCCTGCCTTACGCTGGCCCGTCAGGGCGACTGGGCAGTGCTGGCGTATCACGTACATCGCCTGGCCGGTGCCGCCGATATCATTGGCGCAACTGCGATAGCGCAGCAGTGTCGCAGTCTTGAAAAGGCATGCGAAGGGACAACGCTGCCCGTCGAGTCTGACATTGTGCCCCGCCTCCAGACCCTGCTCAGGGACGTCGCGGCGCTGAATCAGGCGATTACAGCCTTCACCACACCACGCTAACCTCAGGTTTACTTTTCCTTACACGCTATCGAGCGGGCGCCTGCGCCTGGCCTGTCCTGTTTTTCACCGACAAGGACTACACGCCTATAGTCCTTCCCTTACACGCCTATCATCCTGCCCTCATGTATCTCACTGACCTGGAATTTATATAGTGACCCCGTTGTCACCATGGCAACGTTTTTGAAATAAAGAAGGTTGCCATGTTAAATAATTTATTTGAGACCACTACAACAGAACTGCGTTTTCTTATTCTGATGCTCTTGATGATCAACCTCACGGGCGTTTTATTTTTATTATTTACGCCTCATTAATTAAAAGGTATTCCTTGTGAAAAAAACATTTCTTATTCTGCCTGTGCTCACGGCATTAACCATGACTGCGCACGCTAAATCATTGACGCAGTCCACCCTGTCTCTGGAACAGGCATCTGTACTCGCCAGCGAAGCCGTTAAATCGTGCAGCGCTAAAGGCTATAACGTCAGCGTAACGGTTGTCGATGCTGCAGGTCTCACCCGCGCGGTACAGCGTATGGATAACGCCGGGCCACACACCCTGACAGCCAGCTATCAGAAAGCGTTTACCTCTGCGTCCAGCGGAGCGGCGACCAGCCAGCTTCTGGAAAACTCAAATAAGTACCCGGCGGCGAAAAACCTCGGCGATATCCCGGGTTTCTTATTACTGGCTGGCGGCGTACCGGTTAAAGAAAATAACGCCACCATCGGTGCCATTGGTATTGGCGGCGCGCCGAGTGGTGATATTGATGAAGCCTGCGCACTCGACGCTATTAAAAAGCTGAAATAAGTAAAGCTATCTGTCATTTATCGGAAAGATAAAAAGGAACTTATTATGAACGTAACGCCACGTGTTTTATTCGCCTCTGTGATTTCACTGTGCGCTTCCGGCCCGGTACTGGCTGCCGAAAACGTTAAAGAAGGTTATTACGGCGCCCTGAACCTGATTGACACCCATCAGAAGGCCAAGAGCATGAACCTGAGCGAACGCCCGGGGATCGGTTCATTTGTGGCCGGGGACGAAAAAGAGCACAAGCTGAACGGTTCCGTGGCCGCTGGCTATCAGTTCGGCAATAACTGGCGTACCGAAGCGGAATATGTGTTTAAAGAAAAAACAGAATTCACCAGCGGCTCTTCCACGTTTGCGACCAGTTTCAACCACATGAAAGTTGATTCTGAACGTGCAATGCTCAACGTTTATCGTGACTTTATGATCACCGACAAATTCGCCCTGTACGCAACGGCGGGTGCCGGTGTGGCGAAAGTGAAAGTGGGTGGCTGGCAGGGTAATGACACCCGCGAGTTTGCTGGCAACACGCAAACCAACTTTACCTACTCCGTGGGTGCAGGTGCGTCTTATGAAGTTATCGACGATCTGACCCTGTACGCCACTTATCGTTATGTCGATATGGGCAATATCGAAAGCGGCCGTAACACCTTTGTCAACGCCCGCAGTCTGCAGGATGAAAACCTGCGTGGACGCCTGGTGAACAATGAATTTGTATTCGGCGTGCGCTACGTCCTGTAAGGCACGTTGACAGACAGTTTCATCACCCTCATTTCAGGTATTTTTCCTCTCTTTTATGCCACTTTGCCTGTCCTTACCGCCTCTCTGCCGGGCGGTAAGGTTTTTTTTGCTCAAGAGCGCTCACGATCGAATTTCCCTTCGGTACGCTGACGCCCCTTATTCCGGCACCACCTCCACGCTCGCCGACAACCCGGCTACCAGCTCAACCCCCTTCGGCAATGCATCAATATGTATGCGCACCGGGACGCGCTGCGCCAGCCGCACCCAGCTAAACGTCGGCTCGACGTCGGGAAGCCCAAGCCCGCCCGTCTCATCGTTGTTATCACCGATCCCATGGCCGATGCTCTCGACATGCCCGGCAATCACCGGTTCATAGCCCATCAACACGATATGCGCCGTGTCCCCAACGCGAATATAGCGAAGTTTGGTCTCCTCGAAATACCCTACCACCCAGAAACTGTGCGCATCGACGATGGCGACCTTAGTCTCCCCCGCGGTAGCATAGTCCCCCGGACGAAGCCGCAGATGGGTGATATAACCCGAGACGGGAGCCCGTACGGTGGCATGGGACAAATTAAGCTCGGCCAGCTCCAGCGCGGCCTGCGCACCGTGATAATTCGCCACCGCGACGTTCGCGGCGCTGCCCGTTTGCTGTAAATCCTCGCTGGATATCGCGGCTTTAATCTGTGCGCGTCGTCTGGCGGCATCCTGTCGCATCACCATCTCATGCCGTCTGGATTCCACCTCCGCCTGCGCGCTGGCCACCGCCAGCGTGAGCCAGTGCGGGTCGATAGCGTAGAGCACATCGCCCCGGTTAACCCACTGGTTATCCCGGACGGCCACGCGGATTACCGGCCCGGATACGTCCGGCGCAATCTGTACCACATCCGCCCGTACCCGGCCGTCGCGGGTCCAGGGCGTTTGCGCATAATGTTTCCACATCATAAAAGCCAGAAGCGTGGCCGCCACGACGGCACATAACGTCAGCGCATAGCGACCGACCAGAGAAAGTAGTGATTTCATCTAAATAACCCCAGCGCGGTCAGGCCCTGCATCAGCAGGAAAAAGGTGACCAGATAAGTTGAAACGTCCAGCAGCGGGCGAAAAGGCAAACGACGGTAGAGCCTGCTGAGCGATAAAAGCGCGATGAGTGCCAGCGTGCAGGCCAGCGCCGCGAGCGCGGTGACAAGCAGTCCCGGGATAAAAACGCCCCCGATATTCAGATCATTGACCATCGTCTGCCCTCCGTAATGCGCAATGCAAATCCACCAGATGGCCGACAAACTGGCGCGTTTGTGCATCTGCGGCAGGCAAACAGAGGCGGATGTGGTCGCCGATGTGTTCACGCAAGGCGTCGGTGTCGTTCAGGTGATACAGGCGCGCGCTAATCTCTCTGCTCGCGGGCATACCGCAGCGGCGTAAATGCATCACCGAAAGGCCGATGCGCAGCGCGCGCAGCAGCGGGTTAAGCACCTGCTCTGAGGCACGCCCGCTGCGCTGCAGGCGCGGCAGTAACAGGGCAGCGCGGTCAATCATCAGATTGGTCCAGTGCGTCTCATCCAGCAGAAGCTTGCCCTTCACGCTGCGACGAATATCGCGCTGGCACAGCGTGTGCAGACGTGCGATGGCCGCGTCGGCCTGCACGGTTTGCAGCAGGCTCATGCTGATAACAGCAAAGCCGGTTGCGGCAAACAGCGCAATGGCGGTATTGGCCGCCGTGGCAAAATCTCCGCTGTAGTGGGCACCCAGCTCGCACAATACCGGCAGCGTCAGGGTGATCCCCATTGCCATAAACGTGGTGGGAGGACGTGCCTGAAGCGACCCGGCCAGCAAATATACCGGCGCCAGCACGGCCACCAGCACGGGGAAATCGCTCACCTGCGGAAGCAGCGCAAAGCTGTACAGCAGGCTAATCAATACGCCCCAGAACGAGCCAATAATGTATTTCACAATGTGCGGAGCCGGGGTGTCGAAACTGCCAAACAGCGTGCAGCAGACCCCAAGGATAGAGACCGCCGTGCTGCCATCGGGCCAGGCGGAGAAGATCCAGACCAGGCAGCCGCTCAGGATGATGGCGAACGCGCCCAGCGAGGTGCGGGCGGCAGTAAGAGGATCGCGGTGAAAAACATACCCTTTAACTGCCCTGCCCGCCGTCAGTCCGTGGGCGGGCTTCGCATGGTGGATGGCATCAGAAAGACGTTCGCACTGCTGCAACAGCGTAATGGCCTGCGTCAGATAACGGACAAAACTGGCCAGCAGCGCGTCGTTCATCGTCCGGGCCTGTTCAGCGTAGCGCTCTGCGAGCTGTTCACTGCGTGCTATTAACGCATCTGCCGTGCTGTGACGTGCAGCATCTTTATCCCCCAGCCAGGCCTGAACGTCGTCGAGCAATACCTGCAACCCGGCAGGCACCGTCGCCGGTAAGCGATCGCGTAATTCACAGTTGACGATGACCAGCCGCGCCAGTCGGTCATGGATAGCCTTTCTGCCCTGCCGCACCGGAGCAGACAGGGCAAAATCATACGGAATATGGTGGCTTATACCCTGCAGAAACTGCAGCGCCAGCGCCAGATGCAGCGGGTCTGAAACCGCGACGGGTTTGCCTGCGAGGGTGTCAGCCACCCGCTCACGCGCGGCGTGCAGGGTTTGCGATAACTTACTGTTGAACAGGCCGGAGATACGCGCGGGTAACACATAGCGATGTATCAGCGCCACGCAGAAGATCCCAATGACAATCTCCTGCACACGGATAATAGCGATATTAAAAATCCCGCCGGGGTCGGATACCGCAGGAAAACCAATCAGGCTCGCAGTGTACCCGGCCAGCACAAAGGCATACGCCCGCGGGGTGCGCTCCAGCAGAGATAAATAGAGGCAGAACGTGATCCAGCCCGACAGCATCACGCTGCAGAGGATCGGCATATTGACGAAGACAGGTACGATCGCAACGGTGGCGCAGGCCCCCACAACGGTGCCGGCCAGACGATAGAGACTTCTGCTCAGCGAGGCCCCTACCGACGTCTGCGAAACGATATAGACGGTAATAATGGCCCACGATGGACGTTCGAGGCCTATCGACAGCGCAATGTAGTAAGCGAGCATCGCCGCTGCAAAACTTCTCGCGGAATAGAGCAACGCACTGGCATCGTTACGCAGCACGGGAGAAAACCGCTCACGCATGGCGCGCCACGAATGAAAATGAAAAGCGTTTAATATGTTCATGCCAGAATTATTACTGGCTTGCGAACCCGCTTAAATACTCTATTCTGTCAAAAAATACCTAAATGTTGCCAGAAACGTGAAACCTCAACTTGCCAATACGCTCTTCGACCCTGACGCCACCGCATGCCCGGCCGTAGCCCGACATCTGGATTTCGTGGAGTACGCCGCGGAAGTGCCGGTGCACACCCACCGTAAGGGGCAGCTGATTATTGCCCTGTATGGCGCGGTGATTTGTCATGCGGAAAATGATATCTGGATCGTGCCGCCAGACTGTGCCGTCTGGATCCCTGGCGGGATCGCACACAGCGCCAAAGCGACCTGGAATGCTCATCTCAACTATCTGTTTATTGAGCCCGGTGCCGCCGCGCTGCCGGAGAAATGCTGCACGCTGGCCATTTCCCCGTTAATCAAAGCGCTGGTTGACCGTTTGACGCATGAACGCGTTGATTATCCGCCAGAGAGCCATGCCGCGCGGCTGACCAGAGTGACGCTTGATGAGCTCGCCAGCATGCCGCAGCAGAAGCTGAGCCTGCCCGTTTCAGCCCATCCCAAAATTCGCGCCATGGCCGACGCGCTGGTCAGCCATCCTGACGACAGAAGCACCCTGAAAGCGTGGGCGAAACGGCTGGCGCTGAGCGAGCGCTCCTTTGCGCGTTTGATGGCGCGCGAGACCGGGCTGAGCTTTGGCCGCTGGCGTCAGCAGCTGCAGTTGATTATTGCCCTGCAGGAGCTGGCAAGCGGTGTCCCGGTCCAGAACGTGGCGACAACGCTTGGGTATGAATCCGTGAATGCGTTTATCACCATGTTCAGGAAAGCCATGGGCACCACGCCCGCGCACTATTTTGCCGAACGAAAAGTCAGCGGCCGTTAACCCGGCCCTTCGCTGCCTGCAGCAAGCAGAGGAACCAGCACATCGCTAATCGGAACGGGAATTCCGTGGGCACGACCGTAGCGCTGGATCACGCCGTTGCGGATATCCCACTCCATGGGACGGTTGGCCTGACGATCGGCCAGGATAGACGTGCCTAAATCGGCAGGTGCGCGCTGGAAGTTCGCCAGGATCTCCTGCGCAACGTCATCGTGCAGCACCGCGCCTTCTGCTCGAGCCACGGCAAGCCCCTCGCGCAGATACGCCAGCGCCAGCTCGCTGATATCCTCACGGGAGAACATCCCGGCACGACGATTCGCAAGCACCATCAGGCCTGCAACCGCATTTTGCAGCAGCTTGCGCCATGCGACGGTAAGAAAATCTGCCGACAAGTCTACCGCGCAGCGCGTGCCGTTCAGCGCATCAGCCACCCGTTTTGCCTGTGGCACATCCGGCAGCGTCAACCGCGGACTGGCGCGCAGCCAGACGGACGCATCCGGCTCACGCTGCGCCGGGAACCAGACCACCGACGACAGTACCGTCGCGCCATTGACCCACGGTGCCAGCTGGGCCTTTTGCTCGACGCCGTTTTGCAGCGCGCAGACCACCGTGTTTTCATCGCACAGCGCGTTCAGCCATCCCGCGCTGTCGGCGTTCTGGGTCGTTTTCACTGCGATAAAAACCAGATCGTACGGACGATCGATGACCGTCGGATCGGTTAATACCGGCCCGGGTACCACGATTTCACCCTCATCGTGCCGCAAACGTAATTGCGGATGTGCGGTACGTCCACACAGTTGCGGCGTGCGGCCAGCCTCATGCAGCACCGCAGCGATAGTGGTTCCGATTGCACCGGGTCCAATCAGCGCAATGGTTGGATAGTCAGACATTGTTAACTCCCCTGGTCGCTAAAGCCCTAATCAGTGTGCCGTGGCGTTCAGCATAGCCGCCACACGTCCCTTTATACCACCGCCTGAAGTGGGAGCCATACCCGTTGTCTATACTCATTTCATCTACGACAACGGAGTGCACCATGCCATTACCCGATTTCCATTCCTCTGAACCTTATACCCTTGGTATTGAACTTGAACTGCAGGTGGTTAACCCGCCGGGGTACGATCTGAGCCAGGACTCCTCCGCCCTTATCGCTGCCGTCAAAAACGACATCAAAGGCGGGGAGGTGAAGCACGATATCACCGAGAGCATGCTCGAAATCGCCACCGGCGTGTGTCAGAACATTGATCAGGCCGCCGCACAAATCTCGGTGATGCAGCAAAGTATTCTGCGCGCCGCTGCGGAGCAGCATATTCAGATCTGCGGCGGTGGGACGCACCCTTTCCAGAAGTGGCAGCGTCAGGAGGTGTGCGATGACGAGCGCTATAACGTCACGCTCGAACGGTTTGGCTATCTGATTTTGCAGGCGACGGTATTCGGCCAGCACGTGCATGTCGGGTGTCGGACCGGCGACGACGCTATTTATCTGCTGCATGGTTTGTCGCGCTTTGTCCCCCACTTTATTGCTCTGGCGGCGTCCTCACCCTATATGCAGGGTACGGACACAAAGTTCGCCTCGTCGCGACTCAATATCTTCTCGGGATTTCCGGATAATGGACAGATGCCGTGGGTAAACAACTGGCAGGAGTTCGAAGGGCTGTTTCGTCGTCTGAGCGCCACCAGCATGATCGACAGCATTAAAGATTTGCACTGGGATATTCGCCCCAGCCCGCATTTTGGCACGGTCGAAGTGCGGGTGATGGATACACCGCTGACGCTCGGCCACGCGATCAACATCGCCGGGTTGATTCAGGCGACGTCTCACTGGCTGCTGACCACGCGGCCCTATAAGCATCAGGAAAAGGATTTTCTGCTGTACCGCTTTAACCGTTTTCAGGCATGTCGTTACGGGTTAGAGGGCATTCTGACGGACGTGCAGACTGGCGAGCATAAAACCGTGGCGGAAGATATTGGGTGGCTGCTGGAGCAGGTTGCGCCGTCGGCCGAGAAGCTCGGCGCGACGAGCGCGATTAAGGAAATAGCCCTGATGTTAAAACAGGGCAAGAGCGAGGCGCAGCGCATGCGCGATTTTATCGCAGACGGCGGTTCGCTTATTTCTCTGGTTCAGAAACATTGCGAGCTGTGGGCGACGAGTCCGTAAGGCGATGCCCCCACTCACGCAGGCGCTGGAACAGCACAAACAGCGCCGGGATAAACAGAATGCCGACCACGGTGGCCACCAGCATCCCGCTGAACACCGTGGTGCCAATGATGCGGCGGCTCTGCGCCCCTGCCCCGGACGCCAGCATCATCGGCAGCACACCGATAATAAATGACACCGCCGTCATCATCACCGCCCGGAAGCGGCGTGAGGCGCCTTCACGGGCCGCATCGACAATCGCCATCCCCTCATTACGCCGTGCGCGGGCAAACTCGACGATCAGGATCGCGTTCTTGGCCGCCAGCGCGATTAACAGCACCAGGCCAATCTGCACATACACATCGTTGGCGTATCCCGCGATCCACAGCCACACCAGCGCGCCCCCGATGGCGAACAGGACTGAGAGCATCACGCTCGCGGGCAGCGTCCAGCTCTCATACTGCGCGACAAGGAACAGCCACGCCATAACCACTGCGGCCAGGACAATCCAGATGGCCTGATTTCCGGTCTGCTGCTCCTGATAAGACATCCCGCTCCAGGCATAGTCGTACCCGGCAGGCAGGTTTTCCGCCAGAAGCTCGCTCATCACGGCCATCGCCGTGCTGCTGCTCACGCCGTCTGCCGCCGACCCGCTCACTGACACCGACGGGAACTGGTTGTACTGCTGCAGGAACGGTGCGCCAACGGTCGGGGTAATCGTGACAAGATTACTCAGACGCACCCGCTCACCGTTATTGCTGCGCACGAACAATTCGCTGATTTGCCCGGCACGCTCGCGCCACTGCATTTCGTTCTGTACCACCACGTGGTAGACGCGGTTGTTAACGCTAAAATCCCCGGCACGCGTGCCGCCAAAGGCGGTTTGCAGGCTGCTGAAGATGCGCGAGACCGGCACGTCGAGGCGGGCAGCGCGCTCGCGATCAACGGTCAGCGTCAGCTGCGGCACGTTGCTGCTCCAGGTGGTAAACACCCGGTTAAGCTGCGGATGCTGGTTAGCTTTTATCAGAACGTTGCGGGTAACGCGTTCCAGCTCCGCCGGGCTTTGCCCCGCCTGGGCCTGAATACGCAGGTCGAAGCCGGAGGCGTTGCCCAGCCCCGGCAACGTCGGCGGGGCGAAGGTCATGATGGTCGCTTCCGGCAGCGCCAGCAGCTGACGCTGCAGCGTTCCCCTCACCTCATCAAGCGGCGGACGCTCCCCCCATGTCTTCAGCATGATGGAGATAAACCCGCCGTTAGACGCGCTGGTACCGTTGAGAATGTTAAAACCGGAGACCTGAATCACATCCTCGACCGCAGGGTGTCTGGCGATAAGCTCCCGCGCGGTGGTCATCACCGCTTCGGTACGCTCCAGCGACGCCGCTTCCGGCAACTGCACGCTGGCGAAGAAGTAGCCCTGATCTTCCTGCGGCAGGAAGCCCTTTGGCATCGACATAAAGCTGAACACCACCACGCCCGCCGCGCCGGCCGTTGCCAGCAGCACCAGCCACGGACGGAGGTTAATGCAGTTAACGATGCGGGTATAAACGGTGCGTGTGGTATCCAGTCCGCGGTTGAAAACGCGGTAAACCGCGGCTGGCTTCTTCGGGCGCGGGCGCAGCAACAGCGCACAGAGCGCTGGCGTCAGGGTCAGCGCCACCAGGCTTGAGAGCGTGACGGCGGTGGAGAGCGTGACCGCGAACTGGCGATACAACTCCCCCACGATCCCCGGCAGCAGCGCCACCGGCACAAACACCGCCAGCAGCACCAGGGTGGTGGCAATCACCGGCCCGGCAATCTGGCGCAGCGCCTGTGCGGTAGCCGCCGTGCGGCTTTGCCCTTCCGCCATCAGCGTTTCAACGCTCTCCACCACCACAATGGCGTCATCCACCACCATGGTAAGCGCCAGAATAATGGCGAACAGGCTGAGCGTGTTGGCCGAATAACCGAGGGTATAGAGCACCGCAAAGGTGCCGACCAGCGACACTGGAATGGCGAGCGCCACAATCAGCGTCGCACGCCAGCTCTGCAGAAATAAGGAAACCACCACCACGACGGCGAGCAGGGTCAGCGCCAGCGAGACGCCAATCTCCTTGATGGTCGCGGCGACAAAGGTGGTGGTATCGAATTTTATTTCATAGGTCAGATCGTCCGGGAAGCGTGCAGAGAGTCGCGCCAGCTCCGCGCGAACCGCATCGGCTACGCGCAGGGCGTTGGCGGACGGCGTAGGGTAGATGCCAAGATAGGCCGAGTCATGCCCGTTCAACTGGGCGCCGGAGCTGTAGCTGCGCGACCCCAGTTCAATCGTGGCGACATCTTTCAGGCGCACCAACTGGCCCATCTCCCCCGCACGGATAATGATGTCCGCAAAGTCCTCAGCCTGATTTAAACGCCCCAGGCCGTTAATCGTCAGGGTTTGCTGCTGGCCGTTAAACACCGGCGGCGTTCCGACCTGGCCTGCCGCCCCCTGGACGTTCTGCTCGCGTAACGCCTGAGCCACGTCATCGGTGGTCACGTTCAGGGCGTTCATGCGATCCGGACGCAGCCAGATACGCATGCTGTAGTCGCGCGCGCCAAACATCTGCACCTGCCCGACGCCCGGCAAACGCGCCAGCGCTTCACGCACCTGCGTGCTGGCGTAGTTACTGACGAAAAGCGGCGTGTGGGTATTGTCCGGTGAGTAAAGGCTTACCCCCATCATCAGATTGGTGGCGCGTTTACGCACCTGCACGCCGTTTTGCTGCGCCTCGGTGGGCAATTGCGCCACAGCCTGCGCCACGCGGTTTTGCACGTCGATGGCGGCCAGATCCGGATCGGTCCCTGCCGCAAATGTGATGTTCAGGCTGTAGGCACCTTCATCCGAACTGGTGGATTCCATATAGAGCATGTGATCCACGCCGTTAAGCTGAGTCTCCAGCGGCGTGGCAATGGCTTCCGCCACGTCAGCCGAACTGGCACCGGGCCAGCTGGCGGAGACATTCACCACCGGTGGGGTGATCTGCGGGTACTGCTCCACCGGGATAATCTTCAGCGCGATGGCACCCAGCAGGGTTATCACCAGCGCAATCACCATCGCGAAGCGCGGGCGTTTGATGAAAAACGTCAGCATGATGGCTCCTTAATTCAGTATCTGGACGGCTGCGCCAGGCTGTACGCGCTGGGCACCGTCGGTGATCGCTCGCTCACCGGGATGTAAGCCGGATGAAATCTCAAACTGCTGGCCAATCTGTCCGGCAATCTTCAGCGGGCGTTTTTCGGCTTTGCCTTCTGCGTTAACCACCCAGGCAAAAAATCCCTCGCCGTTTTGCTGTACCGCCGCAGCGGGCACTGTCAGCACCGGCTGCGCGCTTGCCGGACGCAGGTAGACATTCACATTGCCGCCCGGCAGCAGCTGATGGCGCGGGTTGGCGAATTCGGCGCGCAGCATCACGCTGGCGGTACGCGGGTCGATACGATTGTCCACGGAGGTCAGTTCACCGTTCAGGCGCTGACCATTGCTGTCAATCCGCGCCTGCCAGGCGCGCTTCAGGGCGCTGATATCCGCATGTTGTCCGGCTTTGGTGGCAAACGCCCCCTCTTCCAGCGCAAAGGCGATACGGATCGGATCAAGCTGCACGACATCCACCAGCACGCCGCTTGACGGGTTCACCAGGCTGCCGGCATGGAACTGGCTGTGCCCCACTCGGCCATCAATCGGCGATGTGATGCGCGTGTACGCCAGCGTCACGTTACGGGTTTCGAGGCGAGCTTTCGCCTGCTCCAGCGCAGCGCTGGCGACATCGCGCTGCATGCGCGCGTTATCCACGTCGTGACGGCTGATGGCATTGCTGTTGCCCAGGCTTTCAAAGCGTGAAAGCTGCTGCTGCGCCTGACGCAGCGTAGCTTCCGCGCTCTTTACCTCAGCCTGTGCCAGACGCACGGCGGCGCGTGGCTCGGCATCGTCCAGTTCAAACAGCACGTCACCTTTTTTCACGTATTGTCCGTCGCGAAAATGAACCTGGGTAATCACGCCTTCCGTGCGCGCTCTTATCTCGACGGTATGAATGGCTTCAATGCGGCCAGGCACGTGCCGTTCAGCTGCGTGGGTCGTTTGCTCCACAACCGCCACGCGAACCGGAATGGCAGCAGCAAACGCGGGTTGAAAGAGGGCGAGGAGGACGAACAGGAGCGGGAATTTCATGGGGATGTACCTCTGATGTGTTTCCCTCACCCCGGCCCTCTGCCCAATGAAAGGGAAGTCAGCATCCCCTCTCCCGGCGGGAGAGGGTTAAGGTGAGGGCAAAAGGTTATGCAGCCTTACGGAACCTGCGGGTCAGTCGCTTCTCGATTTCAACAACGAAGAACATCACCGCGGCTACCGCCAGCGTGACGAACCAGTAGCGCAGAGGCAGCGCTTCCGTGCCGAAAAGCATCTGCATAAACGGCAGGTAGATGATTGCCGCCTGGAGCAGGAACAACACGCCTGTGACCAGCCAAATCCCTTTGTTCGCCAGCAGGCCACGGTTCAGGGAGAACCCTTCAGTGTTGCGGCAGTTAATCATGTATACCCACTGGGCGCAGACCAGCATCTGCAGCAGCACGGTACGGATGAACTCCGCGCTGTGGCCGCGCGGTGCCAGCCAGGCTTCCAGCGCAAAGGCGGCGATGGCAATCATGGTTCCGACAAAGGCCACGCGCCATACGGCGTACGCATCCATCACGTGCTGTCCGGTCTGACGCGGCGGACGCTTCATGATGTTGCGCTCAGCGGCTTCAAAGGCCAGGCCAAAGGAGAGCGTGGCGGAGGTTGCCATGTTCATCCACAAAATCAGTACCGGCGTCAGCGGGATAATGTTTCCTGCCAGCAGCGCAATAACAATCAGTAACCCCTGCGCCAGGTTGGTCGGCATAATGAACAGAATGGTTTTCTTCAGGTTGTCGTAAACGCGACGCCCCTCTTTTACCGCGCTGGCGATGGTCGCGAAGTTATCGTCGGTCAGGACCATGTCCGCCGCCTCTTTGGTCACTTCGGTGCCTTTAATGCCCATTGCGATGCCCACGTCCGCCTGGCGCAACGCCGGAGCGTCATTCACACCGTCGCCGGTCATGCCCACGATCTCACCCTTGTCCTGCAGGGCTTTCACCAGGCGCAGCTTATGCTCCGGGCTGGTACGGGCGAAAATGTCATATTTCACCGCGGCATCTGCAAGCTCAGCGTCGTCCATTTTCTCCAGCTGGTAGCCCGTCACCGCCTGCTCGCTGTTGGTGATCCCGAGCATCTGGCCGATGCTCATTGCCGTCTGCGGGTGATCCCCGGTGATCATCTTCACGCGGATCCCGGCCTGCTGGCAGGCATGAATCGCATCAATCGCTTCAGGACGCGGTGGATCCATCATTGCGGCAATACCGAGGAAGATCAGCCCGTGATTCAGATCGTCATGCGTCAGCGCCTGCTCACCGTTCGCCGGTTTGAACGCTGCGGCAACCATACGCAGCCCCTGGCGTGCATAGCGCTCCATCTCGGTTTCCCAGTAAGCGCGGTCGAACGCTTCAGCGCCGTTACGGGCCTGCTGCTGTTTACACAGCGCGAAAATCACGTCCGGCGCGCCGGTAATCAGGATGTGCTCCTCGTGACCAATCTGATAGTGGGTGCTCATGTACTTGTACTGCGAATCGAACGGGATCTTGTTAATCAGGGTGGTCATCACCGGCTCAAGATGCGCCTTCGCCGCCAGCACCTTCAGCGCCCCTTCGGTCGGCCCACCGGTGATGCCCCACAGACCGCGTTCGTCCTGTATCAGCTGACTGTCATTACAGAGATCGACAGTGCGCAGGTACTGCTCCAGCACGGTGCCCGGCTGGATCTGCATCGGCTCGTCGCTGCCTTCCAGGTAAATGTTCCCCACCGGCTCGTAGCTGTTACCGTCCACGCGGTAGCAACTGTCGGCAGTAATGATGGCTTTCACCGTCATCTCGTTCATGGTCAGGGTGCCGGTTTTATCCGAGCAGACCACGGTCATCGCCCCCAGGGTTTCAACCGTTGGCAGCTTGCGGATAATCGCCCGCTTGCGTGCCATCGCCTGCACGCCAAGAGAAAGGATGATAGAAATAATGGCTGGCAGACCTTCCGGCACGGAGGCGACCGCCAGGCTAATCAGAGAGAGCAGCAGCTCGCCCATGGGGATTTCGCGGAACACCAGGCTGAAGACAAACAGTGCCGCCATCATCGCCAGAATAATGGCGAAGATCGCCTTCCCCAGCTTGTCCATCTGCACCAGCAGCGGCGTACGATGCTTTTCAATACCCGCCATCATCTGGTTAATGTGGCCAAGTTCAGTCTCTTGCCCGGTGGCAATGACCACGCCAATGCCGCCCCCTGCACTCACGGTCGTACCGGAAAAGACCAGGTTAGTGCGGTCGCCCAGCGGTAATTCACCGGTCAGCGGATTAATGTGTTTATCCACCACGGTAGATTCGCCGGTCAGAATAGCCTCTTCCACGCGTAAATTATGCGCTTCGATTAAACGCATATCCGCCGGAATACGATCACCTGCGCGTAATACAATAATATCGCCCGGGACTATTTCAGTTGTCGGTAGCGTTTCATGATTGCCATTGCGAATGACGCGCGCTTCGCTGGAGAGCATATTGCGAATACTCTTCAGGGATTTTTCCGCATTGCTTTCCTGAATATGGCCAATTAACGCGTTGATTACCGCCACACCGAGGATAACCAGCGTATCGACCCAGTGGCCCATAACCGCGGTTAATACCGCCGCGGCAAGCAGAACGTAAATCAGTACATCATTAAAATGGGCGAGAAAACGTAGCCAGGCGGGTTTGCCTTTTTTCTCCGGCAACGCGTTAGGGCCATACTGATGCAGACGTGCCTGCGCTTCAGCACGGTCGAGGCCGCTTGCCTGGCTCTGCTTGTTAGCAAGCACTTGCTCAACGGTCTGCTGATACGCCTGCCCACCAGCAGGTGGCATGTTCTGAGAGAGATTTTTTTTGGTCATCGTATTTTTCCTTCAATATACGGTGGACGGAAGCCTGAATTCCTTTCTGGCTTTAATAAATTCATTTTTAAGGCTTGCGGGTAAAATTGATCTACCGCAATATAATTACTGCCGGGATATTCAAAACTAATAAATATTATTCGAATACGATGATTTTTACAAAATATTTCTAAACCAACGCTAAACGAGGAGGAACCATGTTTGGTATTTATCGCGCACGCCGCCTGGCGTTATACATTGTCGCAGCCATTGTTATTGCCACGTTAATTGGATATAGCACTTATATGTTTGTAAAATTATTTGCATGACAAGGACATTTATTTACATAACGCGATAATAATTTAATCGCTTCTGAGAGATTATTCTCTTTCTGTTATTTATTCGCAGAAAAGTGCATTTGATTTAACAAAAAACGTCTGCCGGGTTTATATTGCTTTACGTTCCGCGATGCCGGACAATGACATTTTTAACTGACGATTAACATTAAGATGAAACACCCGTTAGAATCGCTGCTCACAGCGGGGGGCATTTTATTGATGGCCCTGCTCTCCTGCCTGCTGTTACCTGCGCCGTCGCTTGGGCTGGTGCTGGCGAAAAAGCTGATGACGATCTTCCACATGGTCGATCTTAACCAGCTGTACACCATTTTGTTCTGCGTGTGGTTTTTACTGCTTGGCGCCCTCGAATTCTTCATCCTGCGTTTCGTCTGGCGTCGCTGGTTTTCACTGGCATCGTAAGTAAAAAAAAACCGGGTGCGGCTGCGCCTTACCCGGTCGGATTTCTGCATAACGACACATTCAGTGTGTCCGGCTGTGGTTCTCTTTGCGGTACGCGCCAGGCGGCTGGTTGAAGGTACGGGTAAAGATACGCGTAAACGTCTGCTGCGAATCAAAGCCGTAGCGCAAACAGATATCGTAGACACGCTCGTCCGATTCACGCAGGTCACGCGCTGCCAGCAGCAGCTTGCGTTCGCGAATGTAACGCCCGAGACTTTCGCCCTTATACTGCATAAACAAACGCTGCAGATGCCATTTCGAGTAACCCGCGTGGCGGGCGATCTCTTCGATACGTAATGGCTGGTGCAGGTTGTCGTCGATCCACTCGACGATGGTGTCGATGACTTGAGCGGAAATGGTCATACTGCTCTCCCCCTCTGCTTCTCGCTTAAACATTATTCCCACCACTCACGAAAGGTTTGCGTGGTATCACTCACATGAACAGGTTCACCCAGCTCCGGCGTCAGTAGCCGATAATTTTTATCTTTGCTGGCCTGCGCCAGCTGGATCAGCGGATCATTCCAGGTGTGTTTCGCCAGCACAAAGCGTCCGTTATGACCGGGCACGACAGCTTTCGCGTTAAGGTCAGCCGACGCCTGCGCCGTTTCCGCCGGCATCATGTGAATGTACTTCCAGTCCCGATCGTACTGGCCGTTTTCCATGATGGCTAAATCCACCTCGCCGAACTGCTCACCGATGGCCCTGAAGTGCGGGCCGTAACCGGAGTCTCCGCTGTAATAAACTTTCTGCGCCGGCGTGACGAACATAAAGCTCCCCCACAGGGTTTGATCGCGTTTAATCCCGCGTCCGGAGAAGTGACGTGCCGGCAGGACGTGCACCGTTAAGTCATCACTGATGCGCACCGACTGGTTCCAGTCGCGCTCGTCGATAATCTCCGGCTTCATGCCCCAGTAGCGCAGATGAGATCCAACGCCCAGCGGGGTAACCACACGTTTCACCTTCGGCAGTAACGCCCTGATGGTGGCGTAATCCAGATGATCGTAGTGATCGTGGGAGATGATCAGCAGGTCGATCTCCGGCATGTTCTGCGCATGCCAGGGATACTCGCCCGCAAAAGCTTTATTGAGGAACGAGAACGGCGCGGCATAGTTGCTGAGCACCGGATCGATCAGAATACGTTTACCCGCCAGCTGCATATACCACGATGAGTGGCCGAGCCAGACCAGCGTGTCCTGCTCCAGCGACAGACTGGCGAGATCGGTTTTCACCAGCGGCAGCGGCTGCGCGGGACGGGCATTTTCGGTTTTGCGGGTCAGAAATTGCCACCACGCCACCAGCATATTTTGCTCGCCGGTGAAGCCCGGTGTCGGCAACGTATTGTGGAATTTCCCGTCGCGATACTGCGGGGAGGCCTCCACTTCGGTAAGCTGCGCACCCTGTGGTGGCTGGCCAAATCCAGGATTCAGGACAAAAGGTAAACTCGCAGCTGAAGCAATAATCATGACGAACACCACGCAGATGAATAGAGGCTTTTTCATATCCTGACCCGAAAACGCGCCCCATCCGATGGTTTACGCGGGTTGAACTTGATTATGAGTGAGTAAGCACTCATTATAGATATGATGATAAAGTCGTCAAGACGTTTTCGATCTTTGACATTGCGCGTTGCAGCCTGTCAAAGCACGTGTTTCAATCAAGGTTTTTACAATTGACAGGAGGAACAATTTAGTGGCACGTCCGAAGAGTGAAGATAAAAAACAGGCCTTACTGGACGCAGCAACCGCTGCATTTGCACAGTCAGGTATTGCCGCCTCAACGGCCTTAATTGCCCGGAACGCGGGCGTCGCTGAAGGCACACTGTTCCGCTACTTTGCTACCAAAGACGATCTGCTGAATGCCCTCTATCTGCACCTGAAGCAGGATCTCTGCCAGACGATGCTGGCGGAGCTTGATCGCACGCTCACCCTCCCCAAAGAACATACCCGCAATATCTGGAACAGCTACGTGGACTGGGGCATCCGTAATCCTGTCGCTCACGCCGCCATTCGCCAGCTTGGCGTCAGCGAGAAGATCAGCGCCGAAACGGAGCAGGCCGTGCAGGAGATGTTCCCGGAGCTGCATGAACTGTGCCGTCGCGCAGTGCGCCCGGTATTTATGTCCGATGAGTTTCGTACCTTTGGTGATGCCATGTTCTTATCGCTTGCCGAAACCACCATGGAATTTGCCACCCGCGATCCGTCCCGCGCCGTCGATTTTAAAGCGCTGGGCTTTGAAGCCATGTGGCGTGGACTCGCCTCCGAGGATATTGATGGACAGTAAATCGCTGCAGGAACACGCCAAACGCGTGGCGCTGGAACTGCCGTTCACCGAACACTGCTGGCCGTTCGGGCCGGAATTTGATGTGTTTAAAGTGGGTGGCAAGATTTTCATGATTGTTGCGGTTGCTCACGGGCGACCGCATGTCAGCCTGAAATCCGATCCGGAAAAATCCCTGTTAAACCAGCAGATCTACCGCGGCGTTGAGCCGGGGTATCATCTCAATAAAAAGCACTGGATTTCACTCTACGGCACCGACGATGTTACGCCGGAACTGGTGGCCGATCTCATCAACGATTCCTGGAATCTGGTCGTCGATAAGCTGCCGAAAAAAGACCAGAAATGGATCAGGCCGCGCTGATTGTTCGTCTGAGACGAACAGATTAAGCGCTCAAAATGCACTTATCTTTTCCCGCTTCGCACGGTAATCTGCACTCCTTTTCGCGCCCGCACGCGGGCGAATTTTATCACCAGGAGTTGTTATGGATATCATTTCCGTTGCCCTGAAACGCCACTCCACCAAGGCGTTTGACCCAAGCAAGAAACTGACCGCTGAAGAAGCGGAGAAGATCAAAACCCTGCTGCAGTACAGCCCGTCCAGCACGAACTCCCAGCCATGGCATTTTATTATTGCCAGCACTGAGGAAGGTAAAGCGCGCGTGGCCAAATCTGCGGCAGGCACTTACGTGTTCAACGAACGCAAAATGATGGACGCCTCTCATGTGGTAGTGTTCTGCGCGAAAACCGCCATGGACGATGCGTGGCTTGAGCGCGTCGTGGATCAGGAAGAGGCCGACGGTCGCTTCAACACCCCAGAAGCAAAAGCGGCGAATCACAAAGGTCGCTGCTATTTCGCCGACATGCACCGCGTGGATCTGAAAGATGACGACCAGTGGATGGCGAAACAGGTTTACCTCAACGTCGGTAACTTCCTGTTAGGCGTGGCCGCGCTGGGCCTGGATGCCGTACCCATTGAAGGTTTTGACGCCGCCATTCTCGACGCAGAGTTTGGCCTGAAAGAGAAAGGCTTCACCAGCCTGGTGGTGGTCCCGGTTGGACACCACAGCGTGGAAGATTTCAACGCCGCGCTGCCAAAATCTCGCCTGCCGCTGAGCACGATTGTGACCGAGTGCTAAGACAAACGGGCCGCAACTGCGGCCCGTTTTCAATCACGCGTCATCTGCCTGGTTTCGCCATTGAACCAGCTTCTCACGCAGACGGCGTTTTCTGCGTCTTCCCGATAAACACGCGCAAAACTTACTTCTCCGCACGCCCGGCATGCCAGATCCGCTCCGCATACCGCCCTATCACCGCCAGCGACGCCGCCAGAATCAGGAAGAACACCACCTTGTTCATCCCATCCCAGAAGTATTCGAAGTAGCGGGTATAGAGGTTAATGGCGAGGAACGTCAGGCCAAACCCGCGCAGCATGCCGTCGTCGGTTTTCAGACTGATGTAAATACAGAGAACCGCTGCCACCGCAAACAGCAGCGCCCACGGCAGCAACGAGGCCTGGGTCACGCTGTACCAGTTATCGATATCGTAATTACCAAATATCGACATGATCCACAGGGCGACAAAGAGATACGTCAGCCCCATCGCTTTACTGGTGGTGTAAAGATGACGGGACTGCAGCACAGCACGCAGGATCCAGCACAGGGCCAGCAGCGCGCCGCCGAAAAAGATAAAGCGCACCGGATAGTTCATCCCCAGCCAGTAAGCCCCCCAGCCGGACATATAGCCCGTCTCCGCGCCAAACCAGTTGCCAAGCGAGAGCAAGAAGAACAGCCAGACCAGCCCGGAGCGGCCGAAAAAGCCTACCAGACCATAGACGGCACAGCCGGCCAGGAACAGTGGCGCGATGTGGCCGCTGCCATTATCCAGCCGTTCACCCAGCTGCCAGAGCGCGATGGCGGTAAACAAGACTCCGAGGAACAAAATCGCTTCGGTGCTGTAATGCCACTGCGTCTCCCGCCGCTGGCGGCTGAAGCCCCACAAATAAAACAGCACGGCCAGGATCGCCGGCAGCCCGATGCGGGCAAGGGAGGAAAAAGCGAAGAATTCGATAATGCGCGCCATCAGTTCGCTGTCCGAGAACAGGCTGCCGATGGCGATAATGACGCAGGCGAGTGCCGTCCAGAAGGCGTAGCGGCTCAGCCGCTGCCAGTCCATGGTCACGCGTTGAAGCGTACCGGCCAGCCGCTGATGGTCGTCAGCGGTTAATGTGCCTTCCTGTTGCCACTCGTTGAGTGCGCGGCGTAGCAGCCGCTCCTGTTTGCCAGTAACCTTCATTTTGCCTGCTCCGTCAGCCATTCCATTGCTCTCTCCCCGGCTTCATCCACTGGCAGATACACCAGCAACCGGGAACCGTTTCGTGGAGCAGAGTACCAGTACATCTGCTGCAGGGTAAATTCCCCAAGCTCAGGATGGGTAAACAACTTGAGCTGGTTTTCCACACCGCGCACGTCATTGCGCTGATGCCACAGATTTTTAAACTCCTCAGACACCGCAAAGAAGCGCGCCAGTTTGGCTTCCCACAGCGGGTCACCCCGGTGCTCGGCCATCGCCGCCCGGAAATAGGAGACAAAGACGGGCAGCACATCGTCACGTCTGCCGAGACGGGCGCGCCATGCCGGGTGGGTGAGGAACAGATAAATACAGTTGCGGTCTTCCGGGGGGATCGCATTGAAATCGACCCCCATCAGATGACCAAAGCTGTCGTTCCAGGCCACGATGTCGAAATTGGGTTTCTGAATGCTGGCCGGTTTCGGCATCAACGTATCAAGAAGGCGCGTGCCTTCGCTGATCCCTTCACAGCAGGTGGCCTGCGGTGCTTCACCCGGCGGTAGCCCGGCCAGCACAAAAAGATGGCGCGCTTCGGTCGGGGTGCATTGCAGCGCTTTTGCCACGGCGGCCATCACCGCGCTGGACGGATTGACGTCCCTGCCCTGCTCAAGCCAGGTGTACCAGGTTACCCCGACGTCCGCCAGCAGGGCCACCTCTTCACGGCGCAGCCCGGGCGTGCGGCGTCGACCGCTGCGCGGCAGGCCGAGCCGCTGCGGATCGAGGCTTTCGCGTCGGGCGCGTAAAAACGCACCAAGTTGTTTTCGGGTGTCATCCTTGAGCGAGACGACGGGTTCAGACATCAGCGCCATAAATCCCCCTGCATGGTAGTACCAGTACCAGTATAAGCAAGAACTGGTACCCGTTTATCAGATCGTTGATGCTACGACCATCTGTTGAATGACGCAATGGAGTTACCATGAATACGTCAGTCGTTTCACCGGGCCGCGCAGGCCTGATATTGCTGTTAACCGGCCAGATGCTGCCGCTGATTGATACCTCAATCACCAACGTGGCGCTGGATGCTATCACCCATTCGCTGCACGCTACGGCCACCGAGCTGGAATTAATTGTTGCCCTCTACGGTGTGGCCTTTGCCGTCTGCCTTGCCCTCGGCAGCAAGCTGGGGGATAACCTTGGCCGCCGTCGTCTTTTCATGTGGGGCGTGGCGAGCTTTGGCCTGGCCTCGCTGCTGTGCGGAATGGCAGGCAACATTGAACAACTGCTGTGCGCCCGTATTCTTCAGGGGGCTGGCGCGGCGCTGATCATGCCGCAAATTCTCGCCACCCTGCACGTAACGCTGAAAGGCACGGCCCACGCGAAGGCCATCAGCCTCTTTGGCGGCATCGGCGGCATCGCGTTTATCGTCGGCCAGATGGGCGGAGGCTGGCTGGTATCGGCGGACATTGCCGGCCTCGGCTGGCGTAACGCCTTCTTTATCAACGTGCCAATTTGTCTGGTGGTGCTGGCCATGAGCCGCCGTTACGTGCCGGAGACCCGCCGCGACACGCCATCAAGCATTGACTGGACGGGCACCGTCCTGCTGGCGATCATCCTCTGCTGCCTGCTGTTCCCGATGGCGCTTGGCCCGCAGTGGCACTGGTCCTGGCCGCTTAAGGTCGCGCTTATCGCCATTATCCCGCTTGCCGGGTTGATGGCCCTCAACGCCCGCAAAAAAGAGCGGGACGATGCGCATCCGCTGATCCCGCCGCGCCTGCTGCAGTTGCGCAGTATCCGCTTTGGCGTGCTGATTGCGTTGCTCTTTTTTAGCGTCTGGTCCGGCTTTATGTTCTGCATGGCGTTAACCATGCAGACCGGTCTGGGGATGGCGCCGTGGCAGTCTGGCAACAGTTTTATCGCCCTGGGTGTTACCTACTTTATTTCAGCGTGGTTTGCCCCGCGTCTGATTGCCCGCTACAGCACCAGTACCATTCTGCTGACCGGTCTGGCGATCCAGATAGCGGGCCTGCTGGCGCTGATTGTCACCTTCCGCCTCTGGGGAATGCACAATACCGCGCTGACGCTGGCACCCGCGACCGGGCTGGTCGGCTACGGTCAGGCGCTGATCGTGAACAGTTTTTATCGTATTGGCATGCGCGATATTCAGTCTGATGACGCCGGGGCGGCGAGCGCCATTTTGAGCACGCTGCAGCAGGCGGCGCTTGGACTCGGCCCGGCCATCTTTGGCGCGATTTTGCTGCACGGTCTGCAAAATCATCACGGAGATTACACCCAGGCGATCACCCTCTTCCTCGCGGTGGAAACTGGCCTGATGGTGATCCTCGCGCTGGCGACGCTGCGGGTTCGCCATCACCTGTGCCTGCCGGTGGTGACGACCTGCCACGCCGTCAAATAACCCTGACGAATTTGCATAATAGATCCGCAGCCGCCATTATGGGGCTGCATCAATACAGGAGACGTTATGCAGGAATTAATTGCTCAGGTTGAAGAGTTAGGCATTGAAATTAATCACACCACCTCTTTAGTGATTATCTTTGGTATTATTTTTCTTACCGCACTCATCGTTCATTTTATTCTGCACAAAGTGGTCCTGCGGGCCTTTGAGAAGCGCGCGCAGGCCAGCAGCCATTTATGGTTGCAAATCATTACCCAGAACAAGTTATTTCACCGTGTCGCCTTTACCCTGCAGGGGATTATTGTCAACGTTCAGGCGGTACTGTGGCTGCAAAAAGGCAGCGAAGCCGCGGAAATGCTCACCACCTGCGCAAAGTTGTGGGTGATGGTGTATGCCCTGCTCTCGTTCTTCTCGCTGCTGGACGTCATTTTCAATCTTTCGCAAAAGATGGCGACAGCCTCGCAGCTCCCGCTGAAGGGCATCTTCCAGGGGATAAAACTGGTGAGCGCTATTCTGGTGGGGATTTTAATTATCTCGCTGCTGATTGGTCAGTCGCCAGCCATTCTGATTAGCGGCCTGGGCGCCATGGCTGCGGTGTTAATGCTGGTGTTTAAAGACCCGATCCTCGGGCTTGTCGCCGGGATCCAGCTCTCCGCCAATGACATGCTTAAACTCGGTGACTGGCTGGAGATGCCAAAATACGGAGCCAACGGCACGGTCACAGACATCGGCCTGACCACCGTCAAGGTGCGCAACTTCGACAACACCATCACCACCATTCCGACCTGGGCGCTGGTCTCTGATGCCTTTATCAACTGGAGCGGCATGTCGGCCTCCGGCGGGCGACGCATCAAGCGTAGCCTGAATATAGACACCACCAGCATCCACTTCCTCGACGAGCAGGAGCAACAGCAGCTGATTCAGGCGAAGCTGCTTAAGCCGTACATGGCGGCGCGTCACGAAGAAATTTCGCTCTGGAATCAGGAAAACGGTGAAGGCGAATCGGTGCTGAACCTGCGCAAAATGACCAATATTGGAACCTTCCGCGCCTATTTAAATGAATATCTGCGTAATCACCCGCGGATCCGTAAAGATATGACGCTGATGGTTCGCCAGTTAGCGCCAGAAGCTAACGGGCTGCCAGTTGAAATATACGCGTTCACTAACACGGTCGTCTGGGCGGAATATGAGGCGATTCAGGCCGATATTTTCGACCATATATTCGCCGTGGTGGATGAATTTGGTCTGCGTATTCATCAGTCTCCGACCGGAAACGATATTCGCTCGCTGGCTGGCGTAATAGCGAAATAATCAGGCGCTGGCGCGGGAGATAAAGCGCCAGTCCATCATCACTCTTTCCGTGGGCGCATCCGGGTTATCGATTTTATTCAACAACAAATCGACCGCCTTGCGCCCAATATCCCGAGACGGCTGTTCGATGGTGGTGAGCGAAATCATCTCCGCCAGTTCCGTACCGTCAAACCCGACTACCGCAATGTCTTCAGGCACGCGTAATCCCGCCTGCTGGATCGCATGCAATGCGCCTGCCGCCAGGGTATCGGAAACGGCAAAGACCGCGTCCGGCGGGTTTTCCTTCAGCAGATTTTGCATCGCCGCCATTCCGGCGCCGAAGCTGAGATCGCTGGCGTATTCCACCGCCTGGTAAGCCAGATCTTTCAGGTGGATAACGCTCTTATAGCCACGCTCGCGCAGGCGGGCATATTTATAACTCAGGTCGTGGTTAATCATCGCGATCCGCCCGCGCCCGCCGTCGGCAAGCTGGCTGACGGCATGCTGCGAGGCGTCCACATCGTTAATCCCGACGCAGGAGACCGCACCGGCATCGGCGTATTCGGCGCACTGCACCCACGGCGCAGCGCCAATCAGGGCAGCCAGTTCAGGAAGCTTTGAGAAGGCATCCATGGTGATAATGCCGTCGACAATTTTACCGGACAGCAAACTCAGCCCCGAACGCGAGCGTTCAATGTCAGAGCCGGAGTTGCACAGCAGAATGCGGTAGCCGTTCTTTTCGGCTTCCTCTTCAATGCCTTTCACCACTTCGGCGCAGAACGGGTTAGCGATGTTCGACACCATTACCAGAATCATATAGCTGCGGGCAGTCCGCAGCTGGCGCGCCAGCAGGTTGGGCTGGTAATTACTCTCTTTGATCGCCTGCAGGACGCGTTCGCGGTTTTTCGCTTTCACGGTATCGCTGTTGTTAAGCACGCGAGAGACCGTTGCCACGGACACCCCGGCAAGCTGAGCGATTTTCTGAATGGACATAGCGACGGCATTTCCTGCGGTTAACGTTTTATGCAGGCTACCATAAATTCGTTGCCCGGCGAACCGGGCAACGCGTCAATAGGCAACGCGCACCCAGCGCTGCTGCTGATGACTTTTCACTATCGCATCAATGATATACATGACGTTCGCGCCGTCATGGAACGTCGCAAACAGCGGCTGTGCCGGCATCTCCCCCTGCATCACGGCGCGGTAAAATTGCGCCATCATATTTTTAAAGGCATCAGGCCAGCCTTCGATATGTCCGCCGGGAAAATGGGCGCTTTCGGCCACGTCACGGTTCATCAGGTTTGGATCGTCGGAGAGGGTCTGGTTTGCCTGCGCGCGATGGCCGATCCAGAGTTGCTGCGGCACCTCCTGATCCCACGCCACGGACCGTTCGCTGCCGTTAACTTCAAACGTCAGCCGATTTTTGCGCCCGGCGCTGACCTGCGAGACGTTAAAACTGCCTTTGCTGCCATCGTCGAAGCGCACCAGCACCGAGCCAAAATCTTCGGTGGTGACCGGTTTGTCTTCATCGTTCGCGCTGCGATCATCCGTGAAGGTCCGGTTTCCCGCCGCACTGGCCTTGCGCGTTGGCCAGACGATGGCGAGATCGGCCATCACGTCGGTGATCCGCCGCCCGGTCACAAACTGCACCGTGTCGCACCAGTGGGAGCCAATATCCGCCACCGCGCGCGACGCACCGCCCAGCGTGGCATCCACCCGCCAGTTGTAGTCGGTTTCCAGCAGCATCCAGTCCTGCAGGTAGCTGCCATGCGTGGCAAACAGCCGACCGAGACTGCCCTCGCGCTTCATGCTGGCCGCCTGACGCACCATCGCAAACTGGCGATAGACAAAGCTGACGCCGTGTACCACGCCCGCCTGCTCAGCCAGAGCCACCAGCTCGCGGGCCTCTTCCGGGGTCATACACAGCGGCTTTTCGGAAAAAACATGCTTACCCGCCCGCAAAATCTGGCGGTTAATCTCTGCGTGCAGATGGTTTGGCGTGCAGTTATGCACCACGTGCAGATCCGGATGGGCGAGCAGTGCCTCAACGTTCCCGTAAGCATGGGGCACATTCAGCTGGCGCGCCTTTTCCTGCGCTTGTGAAAGCGAGCTGTCGCACAGGGCGACCACCTGCACACTGCCGAGACGCCGCAGCGCCTCAATGTGCGCCGGGCCGATAAAGCCGCTGCCGACGATCCCGACGTTAATCATGGCTGCCTCCCGCGGCGAAATCGTCAAACGCGCGCCCGGATACCGGAATGATATGACGACGGATAAATTCGCTGCCTTCGCGGGCACCGGTATCGCCATCCTTAAGACAGCACTCCCACTCCAGCACTGCCCAGCCCTCGTAGTCGTACTGGGTCAGTTTGCTGAAAATACCGGTGAAGTCGATCTGCCCGTCGCCCGGCGACCGGAAGCGACCCGCGCGATGAAGCCACGGCTGGTAGCCACCGTATACGCCGCTGCGCCCGTTGGGACGAAACTCTGCATCTTTGACGTGAAACGCTTTAATGCGCGCATGGTAGAGATCGATAAACGTCAGGTAGTCCATCTGCTGAAGCAGCATATGGCTGGGATCGTAGAGAATATTGCAGCGCGGGTGATTGTCCACCAGCGCCAGAAAACGCTCAAACGTCACGCCGTCATGCAGGTCTTCCCCCGGATGCAGCTCATAACAGACATCGACGCCGTGCTCATCAAAGGTGTCCAGAATGGGCCGCCAGCGGGTTGCCAGCGTCTGGAAAGCGTCCTGAAAACGCTGCGCGTTGTGCGGCGGCCACGGGTAGAAAAATGGCCACGCCAGCGATCCAGAAAAAGTGGCGTGCGCTGTCAGGCCTAATTTTGCGGAGGCCGCCGCCGCCTGATTGAGTTTGCTGGTCGCCCACGCCCGACGAGCCGCGTCGTTACCCCTCACGCCTGCCGGCGCGAAATGGTCAAACGCGTCGCCGTAGACCGGGTTCACCGCAATAAGCTGCCCTTCCAGATGGGTCGACAGCTCGCTGATCGCCAGCCCGTGCTCCGCCAGCGTGCCGGTAATGTCGTCACAGTAGGCCTGGCTCACAGCCGCTTTCTCCACGTCAAAAATGTGCGGATGATTGCAGGGGATCTGCACGGCTTTGTAGCCCTTACCTGCTGCCCAGCCTGCCAGCCCATCCAGCGAGTTAAACGGCGCTTCTGCGCTGATAAACTGCGACAGGAAAATACCGGGTCCCTTAATCGTTCTCATACCACCTCCTGAACGTTACGCCTTGTCATCGTCATATTTGAACGTGAGAAGGAAAATCAGCGCAATCACCGCTGCCGCCACCGCCGGGATCCACCAGAAGGTGACCCACGCCTGCGGCACGGCCTGTCCCGCCACCAGACGGTTATACAGCGCGCCAGAAATCTGCGAACCAAGCAGCATGCCGATGCCATAGGTGAACATCACGATCATGCTCTGCGCCTGGCCTTTCACCTTTTCGCCCGCCACGCGGTCGGTATAGATAAAGCCCACCACAAAGAAGAAGTCATAGCACACACCGTGCAGCAGGATGCCGAGATAGAGCAGGAAACGTCCCTCCTCACTCACCCCCATGGCAAACATCGCGTAACGGACAAACCACGCCAGCATGCCGACCAGCAGCATGACTTTCACGCCCAGACGGCGGAAAAGCAGCGGGATCACCAGCATGAAGACAATCTCTGACATCTGGCCGAACGACATCGCGGTGCTGACATCAGCAATCCCGGCATCCGCCAGGTATGAGGCGGTGTAAGCGTAGTAGGTGCCAAGCGGCACGGAAATCAGCATTGCGCAGACGGAAAAGACCAGGAAGTGGCGGGTTTTCAGCAGGGCAAACGCATCAGCGCAGAACAGATCGCGAATCTGGACCGGCAGCCCTTTTGCCGGGGCGGGCGTGTGCGGCAACGTCAGGCTGTAGAGCGCCAGCAGCACGGAGCTCGCCGCCGCAACCTGGAAGATCGTGACGCTGGAGGCCACGCCGGTAACGCCGATAAAGATCCCCGCGACAATCCAGCCGATAGTGCCGAACACGCGCACCACCGGGAAGGTTTTATCGACGTTTGCCAGGCTGTGAAACGCGATGTTGTTCGTTAAGGCCAGCGTCGGCATATAGCAAAGCGTGTAGCCAAACAGCAGGCCGATCAGCAGCGCACCATTTTCAGCGATCAGCGCCCCCGGAACGAACCACAGGATAGCCGCGCCCGCCAGGTGCATTACCGCCATCACCTTCTGCGAGGCGAAGAAGCGATCCACCAGCATCCCGAGCACGAACGGCGACAAAATAGAGGCGATGGGCCCAGCGGAGAACGCATCGCCAATCAGCAACGACATGTTGTGCTGGGTCATCACCAGACCCAGCGTGACCGACCAGCTACCCCAGATAAAAAACTGCAGAAACATCATCAGCGACAGACGCGGAACCAGCAGCCGGTGCTGCGCTATCACCTTTCCACTACTTTCAGTTGTTGACACCATAATGAGCCTCACCCTAGAAAAGTAATCGATTACAAATACCCTCAAATGAAAAGTAATCGATTACAAAATAAAGATCCTGTGGATCAGGAGAGATTTGGGAGAGGGGTCACGATAAAGAGGTTTATCGCGTTGGGATGGGAAACCGGATAGCTCGCCCTCTCCCACCGGGAGAGGACGGCATGCATTATTGCTTGCGGGAAAGTTTAAATGCCACAAACAGGAAGATGACCCACACCGGGAGCAACATCGCGGAAAGGCGCATGTCGTCCATGGTGCACATCAGCACAAGGATCAACCCGAGGAAAGCGATGCAGAGATAGTTTCCTGCCGGATAAAGCAGCGCTTTAAACTGCGTCTCACGTCCCTTACGACGCATCGCGGCACGAAAACGCAGGTGCGCCAGGCAGATCATGATCCAGTTCAGCAGCAGGGTGGCAACCACCAGCGCCATCAGCAGGCCAAACGCCTCTTTTGGCAGCAGGTAGTTGATCACCACCACCAAAGAGGTGATCGCACCGGACAACAGCAGAGAATTCACCGGCACGCCGCGACGGCTGACGCGGGTTAAGAACTTCGGCGCATTCCCCTGCACGGAGAGGCCAAACAGCATTCGACTGTTGGAGTAGACGCCGCTGTTATAGACCGAAAGTGACGCCACCAGAATAACGAAGTTCAACGCTGAGGCCACCACATTGCTGTTGAGATCGTGGAAAATCATCACAAACGGACTGCTGTTTGATTTCACCTCAACCCAGGGATAGAGCGCGAGCAATACCACCAGCGAACCGATGTAGAACAGCAGAATACGGTACACCACCTGGTTGACCGCTTTCGGAATGCTTTTATGCGGGTCGCGCGCTTCAGCGGCGGTGATACCAATCAGCTCCAGCCCGCCGAAAGAGAACATGATCACTGCCAGCGAAAGGATAAGCCCCTTCCAGCCGGTCGCCAGGAACCCCCCGTGCTGCCACAGGTTGTCGATCGTGGCACGCTCACCGCCGTGACCTGAGAACAGCAACCACAGGCCAAAACCAATCATGCCGATAATCGCCAGCACCTTGATGAGCGCAAACCAGAACTCGGTTTCACCGTACAAACGGACGTTCACAAGGTTGATGGCATTGATGATAATGAAGAAGGCCGCCGCCCAAATCCAGGTGGGCACATCCGGGAGCCAGTACTGCATGTAGATGCCAGCGGCGGTCAGCTCTGCCATCCCCACCAGCACAAACATCACCCAGTAGTTCCAGCCGGAGAGGAACCCCGCAAACGGGCCCCAGTATTTATACGCAAAGTGCGCGAACGAGCCTGACACAGGCTCTTCGACGACCATCTCGCCGAGCTGGCGCATGATCAGGAAGGCGATAATCCCGGCGAGGGCATAACCCAGCAATACCGCCGGCCCCGCCATCTGAATGGCCGGGCCGATGCCGAGAAACAGCCCGGTACCGATAGCCCCACCGAGGGCAATTAACTGTATATGTCGATTTTGCAAACCACGTTGCAGCGTCGGATTCTGTTCCGACGAAGCTTCAGCGCTACCGGTGCCTGAAGCGGATGACGCGTCTTTCACGCCCTACCCCTGTCTCTTTTTTAGAAGGGGCACGTTTTAACACTTCAGGCTGGTGGTAGCAAGGGAATGGGGCATCCCTGCCCCGGATAACGAGCGGCGTTCTCAGAATGCGTAGCCCACCGAGACTTTAAAGGTACGCGGTTCGCCCTGGGTGATGTAGGTACCTGAATCATCCACGCTGGACCAGTAGTTTTCATTGGTCACGTTGTCGATACCCGCACGCACCGTCATCTGATTTTGATTGTGGTTAACGGCGAAGCGATAACGCATACCCAGATCCAGCGTGGTGTAGCTGTCCAGCTTTTTGGTGTTCGCCAGGTCCGCATATTGCGTGCCGGAGTGGTTCACGCGCGCGGTAGCGGTCAGGCCATCAATCGGTTTGATGTCATACTCTGCGCCCAGAACGGCATAGAAATTCGGAACGCCAATCGCATCGTTACCCTGGTTGAGGCCGTTGTTGGTTTTGGTCAGCTCCGCCTGCAGCCAGGTAGCGCTAGCGTTCAGACGGACGCCCAGCAGGGGCTCACCGAACACATTCAGCTCCACGCCGCGGTTACGCTGCTCGGCATCAAGACCATAATGACCGTTGCTGTTGAGGATCGCCGACGGCATTTTGATCTCAAACAGCGCCAGGGAGCCGCCCACGCGACCAAAATCCGCCTTCACGCCCACTTCGTTCTGCTTAGAGTGAACGATGCCGGTGCTCTGCCCGTAGTTGGTGGCGGTGTTAGGGGCTGATTGACCCGGCTGCAGCGCTTCGGTGTGGTTGGCATACAGGGAGATCGCCTCCCACGGCTTGTAAACCACGCCGTAGGTAGGCATCCAGCGGCTGCCGTCGAAACCGTCTGCTTTATTTTCCTGCCCGGTAATTTTGTTGTATCCGCGAATGACCACCTTCTGATGACGCGCCCCGGCGGTAAACAGCAGTTTGTCGTCCAGCACGCCCAGCGTATCACTCAACAGCCAGCCCTGCGTCCGGGTACGCCCGCTGGTGAGCGGATCGCTGTAATTTCCGCCTAAGCCGTTGAAACTGGAGCTATCCGGCATATCCACACCGGTATTGTGGTAGATATTGGCGGTTGGGTTATCCGCCGCCGACGACATTTTCCAGCCGATTTTTTCGTTTTTGGTCATCGCGGAGTAACCGACGTTGACTTTATGCGTTACGAAGCCGGTAGCAAAGTTACCGCGAATACCCGCCATCCCGCTGACGGAATCGCTGATGCGGTTGGTATCAAGACGGCTGACCGTCGCCTTACCGCTTTTATCCAGCAGCTTCGGCGCGCTATAAATCCCTTCTTCGTGAGCGTGCTGTGCGCCGAGGCCGGTATAGGCCGTCCAGTTATCGGTAATGTCGTACTCGCTGCGCCACATCCCGAATTCATTTTCGATGTTACTGTAGGCCCATTTCTGCGAGAAGTTGCGATCGTTTTTCGGCGGTTCAGGCACGAAATCCACGGCGGAGATATTGACGCTGGTCGGGCTGCCATGGAAGGTTTTCTTCTGATACCCCACATCCAGCGAGGTGCGGAAATTGTCGCCTTTGTAGTCGAGGCCGGTGGAGAGCAGCGTAGTGCGGCGGCGATCGTTGGGCACCCCGCTTTCCCCTTCGCGATGGACGAGGTTCACGCGCGCGCCAAACTGGTCGTTGTCGCCATAGCGACGGCCCGCATCCAGCGTAGTGCCAAACTGGGAATCGGAGGTGTAATCGACGCCCACTTTTGCCTGCGGCGTTTCATCCGCGTGTTTCGGCTCAAGGTTAATCATTCCCCCCACGCCTGAACTTGCCGCGCCGTTCATCAGGGCGTTTGCCCCTTTAAAAATCTCAATGCGGTCGACCATCTGCGCATCCACCACCTGACGCGGCAGAACGCCGGACAGGCCGCCGAAGGTCATGTCATCTCCGTCAAACTTCAGGCCACGGATACGGAAGGTTTCGGCGCTGTTGCCGTAACCCTGAACGTACTGCACCCCCGCGTCGTTAGCGACCACATCAGCAATGGTTTTCGCCTGCTGATCTTCTACCAGCTTCGAGGTGTAGCTGATGATATTAAACGGCACGTCCATGGCGTTCTGCTGCCCCAGCATCCCCATGCGTCCACCGTTCGCCACCTGCCCGTCAAGGAACGCCGGCACAAGCTGGTCGCCGCCGGGTTTAAAATCGCTGGCAGGCGCAGACTGGACAATCAGGGTGTCTTCTTTCTTTTCATCCGCCGCCAGGGCGGAGTGCGTGACCGCGCCAATGGCGAGAGCCAGCAGCGTTTTATGCCTTTTCGTGTTGTTCATAATTAACTCATTAAACGTGCGCGCAAAAAGGGCCCGTTGTCGGGCCTTAGAATGTAATCAAGTGCAATGCAAATGAGAACTATACGCATTACATGATTGTTGGCAAGCGTAAACGCACGTCACTGCGTGAGAAAATCGGTTAACAGGCGCGGGAAAGCAGGAGGACGTATGGACGGGATAGCGTGGCATAACCGCCCCGTTTCCGGGACGGTCTTTCAGGCGCGGCGGGAGAACGATAAAACGCGGGCGGTTCCCGCAACATCAATACGCACAGCCGTACCCGGATTCCAGCCAGGCTGGCTTACAGTCTTCAGAACAACAGGCTCCTGATGCCCGGCAAACGCCAGGGTGAGCGTGGACAAATGACCGGTAAAATCGACATCAATTATCGACACCGGGCTTTCATGCGGCGCGCACGCCGTCACGCGCAGTTGTTCAGGGCGCATCATGACCCGGCCCTGCCCGGTGGCATGCGTATTGTTGGTGGGTATCTCACCCAGCGCGCACACCGCATGGCCGGCGGTAAGCTGAGCGGGCAGGATCACCGCGTCGCCCAGAAACAGCGCGGTCTCTTCATCAACGGGCTGAGTGTAGACGTCATACGGGGTACCCACCTGGGTAAAGCGCCCGGAACGCATTACTGCCACCTGGGTGGCAAAAGATAATGCTTCGTTTTGATCGTGCGTCACCAGAATCGAGGCAACGCCCGCTTCCGCCAGCAGGTCAGCGGTCGCTTTGCGGGTCATGGCGCGAAGACCGGTATCGAGCGCCGAGAACGGCTCATCCAGCAGCATCAATGAAGGACGCTGAGCCAGCGCGCGGGCGAGCGCCACACGCTGCTGCTGTCCGCCAGAAATCTCATGCGGCCAGTGGGTCGCGAGCTGCCTGTCCAGCGACACCATCTCCATCAGCGCCTCTACGCGCTGGCGCTTTTCGTGGCGCGTGCCGTCCAGCCCCCAGGCAATGTTGTCTGCAACGCTGAGATGCGGGAATAACGCCCCCTCCTGGGGAACAAAGCCGATGCCGCGCAGATGGGCGGGAACGAAGCTGTTTTCGTCAAACAGCGTTCGGCCCTGCATCACTATCCGCCCGGCGTCCGGCGTTTCGAAGCCGGCAAGAATGCGCAGCAGCGTCGTTTTCCCTGACCCGGACGGCCCGACTATCGCCGTCCGGCTCCCCGGCGCAACGCTCAGGTTTAAGCTGTCGAGCACCTGCACACCGGAAAAGGATTTAGAAATAGACGTTAATTCAAGCATGTCATAGTCCTGCAATTTTTTTCGACTGCACGTAGAGGATGGCGGTCAGCGGGAGTGAAATCAGGATCATCAGCATCGCGTACGGTGCGGCGGCAACATAATCGATCTCACTGGTCAGCGCCCAGAAACCGGTGGAAAGCGTGCGTGTTCCCAGCGGGGAGAGCAGCAGCGTGGCGGTCAGTTCGTTGCTGACGCCGAGGAAAACAAGCGCAGCCCCCGCGGCGGCACCCGGCGCGGCCAGCCGCATGGTGACGCTCCACAGCGCCTTCGCAGGCGTGCTGCCAAGGCTACGCGCCACGTTTTCCAGCTCTACCGGCGCCTGTGCAATCCCGGCCCGCAGGTTGATGAGCGCGCGGGGCATAAACATCAGCAGATAGGCGAGGAACAGCGTAATTTCCGTCTGATAAATGGGGCGGGCGTAATGAATCGTCACCGTTACCAGCGCGAGAGCGGTCACAATCCCCGGCAGCGAGCTGGTGATGTAGATACACCCTTCCAGCATCCGGAAGACGCGGTGCGGATAACGGATACCAAGCCACGCAATGGGGATCACGCAGGCCGTGGTCAGCAGTGCCCCACCCACGCCGAGTATGAGCGTCTGGCGCAGGGAGTGCCAGAGGTCCGCGCTCATCCAGTTCTCAATACCGCCCAGCCAGACCCAGCGACACAGCACAATTAACGGTACGCCCAGCGCCAGCACGATCAGCGTGAGGAAAAACAGCTGGCCCAGCGTGGCCGCGACCGGCTTCAGCGGCCAGCGTTTCTGTTCACGTGCGGCCCCGCCGCCGATGCGCGCATAGCGTGCTTTTCCGCGCGTCACCCCTTCCAGCATTAAGATGGCCAGACAGCATAAGGCCAGCACGCCCGCCAGCATATTGGCTGCCGGGCCGCTGAAGGTAGACTGAAACTGGTCATAAATCGCGGTGGTGAACGTATCAAAGCGGATCATCACGTACAGGCCGTATTCCGCCAGCAGGTGCAGCGCGACCAGCAGCGCCCCGCCGCAGATAGCAAGCTTGAGCTGCGGCAACACTACGCGGAAAAAGACCCGCCACGGCGGCGTGCCGAGCGACGCGGCCACATCTTCAAGGGTCGGGTCGAGGCGGCGCAGTACCGCGGCAACCGGCATGTAGATAAACGGGTAGTAGGCTAAAACAGAGAGGAATACTCCCGCGGAAAGACCGTGCAGGGAGGGGACGACGCTCACCCAGGCATAGCTTTGTACAAACGCGGGGATTGCCAGCGGGGCGACCGCCAGCGCAGACCATATTCCCCGCCCGGCCAGCCGGGTACGCTCCGTGAGCCAGGCTATCGCCACGCCGGTCACAATACAAAGCGGAACCGCTAAGGCCGTCAGCCATAGCGTGTTGCTGAGCAGCTCAGCAACACGCGGGCGGAACACCAGCGTCTTAATGGTCTCCCAGCCCGTCTCAATGCCAATGGCAATGATAAAACCCAGAGGCAGAAGCGCCATTAATGAAAATAAGACAGCTAACGCAACCATCGGCAGCGCAGGTCGCCTGCGGGCAGGCTCCTGCATCCTGTTTTTTCCGATGTCGAGACTCAGACCAGACATAAGGCGTTCACTTAACTCTCAGGATCACAGCAGGCCGGCTTGCGTCATCAGCTCGATAACTTTTTTGCTGTTAAGCGTTGAAGGTTCCACTTTCGGCGCATCCAGATCTTTCAGCGGAACCAGTTTCGGGTTAGAGGCCGCGTTCACGCCAACCGCATATTCAAACGCGTTGTTGGTGCGCAGGCTCTCCTGACCTTCTTTACCGGTGATCCACTTGATGAATGCCTGAGCCTGTTCTTTGTGTTTGCTGGACGCCAGTACGCCACCGCCGGAAAGGCTGACAAAGGCACCCGGATCCTGATGTTTGAAGTAGTAGAGTTGGGTGTTTTTGCTGTTTTCACCCGTTTTGGACTGATCGACAAAACGGTAGTAGTGATAAATCACACCGCCATCAATCTGGCCGGCGTTAACGGCTTTCATCACGGTGCTGTTACCTTTGTAGGCCACAAAATTGGTTTTCATCGCCTTCAGCCACTCAAGGGTAGCCTGCTCGCCTTTCAGGGCCAGCATCGCACTCACGATCGCCTGGAAATCCGCGCCTGACGGCGATGCCGCCCAGCGGCCTTTCCACTCAGGTTTCGCCAGATCCATCAGCGATGTTGGCAATTGCTGTTCGCTCAATTTTTCCGGGTTATAGACAAACACCGTGCTACGCGCAGCAATCCCGATCCAGCGGCCGTGCGCAGGACGAAATTCCGCAGGCACCTGCTTCAGGGTCTCTGCATCCAGTGGCGCGAACAGTTTGGCATTATCCACCAGAACCATTGAAGGCGAGTTTTCCGTCAGAAACACGTCTGCAGGTGATGCCGTGCCTTCCTGAACCAGCTGGTTACCCAGCTCGCTGTCATCGCCATTACGCAGCGTCACCTTAATACCCGTTTCTTTGGTAAAACCGTCAACCCACGCCTTCACCAGATTTTCATGCTGCGCGTTATAAACAACGATACCTTCGTTGTTATCAGCGGCAAGTGCCTGTGTGGAAAGGAAAAGAGATGAAGACAACAAGGCAAGCGAGAAGCATGACAACAGGCGAGAATTCATGAACATATCCTTTATAGACCAGGGTGATTTACCACGCATAGCGTTGTGGGACAGGATTAAAGCATACAAAAACGCTAATGATAATTAGTATCAATCAAGTTTAGTCGTAAAAGTGTAAAATATTCTTATACAGCGGATAAATATGATAAAAATCCAGATTATAAAAATGGATGAAATAAAGATTAAGAAAACCTTAGGCTGGAAAAATAACAAATATTCATTAGCGTTCTATTTATTTCCCGATTATTTAATCGACAGAATGAGATCGGCATAAACGTGTATTTAGCGTAAAACGGGAGAGTGGAAGCGAAAAAGGGTGAAGGCAGTAAATGGCACGCCCTGTAGGATTCGAACCTACGACCTACGGCTTAGAAGGCCGTTGCTCTATCCAACTGAGCTAAGGGCGCACTGAGAAGAGTGAACTTCGCGGTGGTGAAACGCCTGGAATTATACGGTCAATGACAGGTGAGTCAATGCCTTTTCGGCTTTCAGGGGCAATTACCGCTAGCCGATTGTAAATACGGCTGTTTTTTCAACATTCATCGCTTTTCCGTCGTAGAATTTCGCGCTGCGAAAAGGCTTAGTTGCATTTAAGTAACGCCTGCTGTTTTCCTGAGCGTCAGCTCGTCACACTAGTGTGAGGTATCCCGGCCGCCTGGAGGCTGACAGACAACAGGACCATGGAGTGACAGCGCAAAACCTGACCTATACGCCCCCCCGGTTACAGTACCTTTCTCAGGACATCGTCGGCATCAAACTTGAGCCCATCGTCGCCCTCTCCTCTTTACGCAGGGTCGGCGTGGAGGTCCTTAGCGTCCTGTCTGAAACGCAGCATAGCGAAGCCTTTTTCCGCCTTCAGTCTGCAGACTGGTCGATAACGCTGCTTGAAGCACAGCTCACCGCGTTAAAAAATACCCCGCACTGTAATAATTTTTTCATTAATCTGCCGATAACCGTCCTGACAGAGCCCGACGCTTTTCAGCGGCTTAGCCGGATAAAATGTCCGCCGCTGAATATTGAACTTGTCGACCCCAGTGCTTTTTTAACGCTGTCAGCCGCGCAGAGGCAGGCCGTTACCCGGAGCCTGTTGCAGCTCATAAGACAAGGTCACGGTATCTGGCTGGATGACATTGATGAAACACTCATCCCGCCCTTTTTATCCTGCCGGTTACCGTTAAGCGGCGTAAAAATCGATAAGGATGCATTCTGGCGTCTACGCGCCACGCCCGCGCTACGGCAACTGGTGTCCCGGTGCTTTCAGCTTGCCGGGAAAGTGCTTATTGAAGGTATTGAGACTGAGCAGGATTGTACCTGGGCACTGCAGGCAGGCGCAGAACTCGGCCAGGGCTATTACTGGCCGTCCTGGACATGGCCGGAGGATTAAAAAGCCATTTCCAGGGGGGAGTCCATGCGAATGACAGTGCGCCGTTACCGGCGGCGGCGTACAGGAAGTGATGCACTGGGATTTACGCGCTCGCCTTTTGCTCCCCCCTTCTTCGACCGGCTCGAATTTTTGAGCCAGTCCATCAGCCAGCCCCGCAAAACAGACGCTCCGTTTATCATTCTGGTGACGGAGGATCATTTTCTGCGCACCGGTTTTCTCAACGGCCAATTTCCCCTGAGCAGCTGTTGCGACTATCCTACGCTGGAGGATGCGTTTAGCGCCCTGGCCCAGTGGCCATCCGCCCGTCTGGTGGTGGATATTGAAAGCCGCTCCACTGCGCTGATCGACAAGCTGGATCAGCTCAGAAGGCATAGCCTCTATCCCCCTTTTCTGACGCCCTATCTGTTAGTCAGGGCGGATAATTACGATACTCGCCTGTTCTGCAAAGCGGCGGGCCCTTTTCACGTACTCGAACGTCAACTGACGCCGTCTGCTTTCCAGCACAGCCTGATGGATACCAGCCCTCCCCAGGGCTGCGATAAAGACTGGTTCTCCCGCACCGAATGGCCTATTTTGCAGGAGTTATCGCGGGGGAAGACCCTTCGCCAGATAGCGTTGATGCAGAATCGCCCCTATAGCCGCATTATCTATCGTCTCAGCTGCATTCTGTTGAAACTGGGTCTGACCCATCGCCAGGAACTGCTGCACCTTCTCAATAACCTCTCAGACTGCACCTTCTAACCCACCCACTAAGCCCTTATTTCCTAAAGACCTTTAGGAATTTACTTATCAATCATGTTACTTATTTGTTAAATTTTAACAATAATTTCAATTTTATAACTATTCCTAATTTACGGGCTTAAACCATGTGAAATGTCACAGAATGAATAATCTGCAGTACTTTCCTCCGTGCGTTAAGTGTTTGATAAAGGAGTTAATAAGACGATAATGATGTAAAAACAAGCGGCTCGGCGAGACTGCCTGGCAGTCGAAAGCGAAGTCTGTAGTATGTTCTGCTGTACGACGGGTGCCCTTTCCGGCGGCGACCCGATCACTTTCAAACGAAGGTCTGGTGCCCTCTGTGAACACTTTTTCGCCATCCGATCCCGCTTTCAGCCCCTGAAAACGGCCTTCGATTTGTTAACATTTGATCAACATACAGTGTGATATGTCATTTTTTGTTATTACATAAAGATCAAAAGATGTGGTAAATGGGATAACAGGATATTTAATCTAATTTTAAAAAAATAGCTATTCGGATCCAGAAGATAATACAAAGTAATAAGCGAGGGGTAATTTACAGGGTTTTCGGAAAAAACTTACACGGTATAATAAGACGCGTATCAAATATGAATAAGAAAAACCTTTTTGCCAACACCAGCCAAATGAGATGACCGCGCTGAGGCATAGATTTCTTCACTACGTTAACAAGGATGCTTTCGCTCTTTCCAGGGAAATACTACGGTATAAGGATCTGCACATTTATCCTTCCGGCATTTCGAGAGTTTTAACCAAACTCGGCATAACGCTTTTAACAGTCTGAGGCATTAAAAATGAAACCGGCATCCGTTATCATTATGGACGAACACCCTATCGTCAGAATGTCGATAGAAGTCCTGCTACAGAAAAATAAAAACATCACAGTCAAACTCAAGTCTGGCGACAGCCATGAAGTCCTTGACTGTATCCGTAACCACCCTATCGATCTGGTGATCCTGGACATCGAACTTACGGGCACAGATGGCTTCGCTTTACTGAAGAGAATCAGAAACTTAAATAAAGACATCAAGGTCCTGTTCCTCTCTTCAAAATCCGAGTCTTTTTACGCGGGACGCGCCATTCGCGCCGGGGCAAATGGTTTTGTCAGTAAACGAAAAGATTTGGGCGAGATCTACAACGCCGTTGAAATGATCCTGATGGGCTATTCTTTTTTCCCGTCGGAAACGTTGAATTTTATAAACCATTTGGGTTCGGGGAAAGGGATGGTCGCGGATATGCCATTATCGAATCGTGAGGTGACGGTATTACGTTACCTGGCAAATGGTTTATCCAATAAGGAGATTGCAGAGCAGTTGCTATTAAGCAACAAAACCATCAGCGCACATAAATCCAATATTTATTCCAAGCTGGGTGTGCAAAGCATCGTTGAATTAATTGATTATGCCAAAGCACACGAACTGCTATAACCTGAATTCACTCCCTGCAGCTTATCCGAGCTGCAGGGAGTGCGGTCAGCGCTAATTATAATTAATCATGAAGGTGGCATCAGCATCAGCCCGTCCGGGCTGAGGGTTATCAGCAGTGGCAATATAATTGGCATAAAATGACAATGTCGCATTTCCCTGCGCATCAACCGCTACCGGCTGGCTGGCCTGCTGAAGTGCCAGACGCGTTTTATCCGCATCCCTGATCTCGACGGCAACGTTGCTTGCCGTACTGGCGTCATTGAGCGCCAGTAACCCGTTATTGCTTCCGTCGGCTTTACCCGAAAACGTGATGGACGCCGCACCTGGCGGACAGCCGGTCAGCTTCAGCGTAAACGCCATGGGCTGCGTGCGGCTTCCCGTGGTGCTGAGCTGTTTCGTGGGCCAGGTTCCCAGCGTGACGGTCTTGTCGCTATCGCTGCCCTCGGCCACACAGGTAAAATCAACAATGTTGCCGTACATCTGAATATTGATCTCCCCCAGCGCAGTGGCTGCCTGCGCGCTGGCGTGAAGCATCATCAGTGTCATCGCGGCGAAATGCCAGTTCCGGTTCCGCATCTCTTCCCCTTAATCGTAATCCACACGCAGATAACCCCGCGACGTAAAACGGCCTTCCGCAGGCTTATTCCCCGTCACGCTGACCGGCCAGACCCGGATCCCCACCTGCGCCTGCGCACTGTCGTCGAGCCGGAACGGAATTTTGCTGGTCAGGTTGTTGGGTGTTAGCGGGGTACCGCTTTCGTTGGCAATCACAAACCCCACATCGGGGTTATCCGACACCACCGCGTTGCTGGAGACCTTTTCTGCCTCAACGCGCATCGTCAGCATTGCGTTCGCTTCCACGTTGGTGCATTTGATGGCGATGGTTTTGCTTTGCGCGGTTACCCCCTCCGGTTTGTTACCCGCCCCGGCCTTGCTGAACAGGGAGGCCCCGATATCGCCGAAGTCAAACTCCACGATATTCCCCGCATTGATGGCGCAGCTTTGCGGCACCTGAATGGTCCCGCTGTAGCTGATGGTGTAGACCGGCGAGGTTAACGGATCAGAAGAGGTAGTGGTGACATAGACGCGGAACATGGTCGCCCGCGGGATCACCACCATATTTATAAACCGTCGTGTCACTTTAAGGCGAAAGACGAGGCTGGAATCCTGAACGCCAAACGGTTTGTTTTTAGAGACGTTCGGGTGACTCCCCATCTGGATGTAACTTTTTGGCGGATAAAATACGCCAGCAAAGCTGTCCGTAATTTTCATTGCCCCATCCAGATAGTCGTTTAGCTTCAGGTACTGATAGCCATCACTCGTTCCCGTGACCGGGTAATCGGTAACATAACTACGTTTGGTCGTGTTTCCGGTGGTGCCCTTCGGGCAGACGGCATTCACCCCCACCCACTGCGATTTCTCGCTGAGCGTCACCACCTGTCCGATCTGGTTATTCGAACTGTTAAATTTATCCGTCAGGTCGTAATGCACCTCCGTAGGGACGCCCTTTTCATTCACACACACGGTGGCTAAGGCATTCCCCACGGGCAAAATAGAGAGAAGTGATAAAGCCAGGCAATGGATTTTACTCACAGCGAATCCCCTTAAGTGTGATTGCCTGTTGCAGGCTCTTTTCTGGCAAGCTGTAGTGCGCACGACACTGGGATTGCATCCCGTTGCCCCACTGGATCAACAGTTCACCTTCCAGCGGCAGGCCGCTCAGGTAAATCTGTCCGTCATCGCCCACCATACTGGTGACGCCGCTCTGGGTTTCACGCACCACAGCACCGAATGGCACAGGCTGGTTGCCGCGCGTGACGGTCAGCAGGGCGCGCACGCCAATACGGGTATCAAAGCTGGCGCGCACCAGCGCCCCTTTTGTCGGCACCACGCTGCTCACGTTATTTTCGATATCGGTGTTATTGCTCATGGTGTTGGTATCCAGCGCCACGCGGTTATAGCGGTAGACGGTGGCATACGGCATCACCGCATAGCCACGCCAGTCGGTTTTCACACCGGTCTGGTTTTCCACGCTCACGCCCGATGCTCCCGGCGCTTTGATCAGAACGTTGGTATCACCCAGCGGCTGGCTGAAGGTTACGCCATCCGCATGGCCGACCACGCCGCCGGAGAGCTGCCAGTTGAGATCGTGCTGGTCGCGTGCGTAGTTGTAGCCCACCCCCAGCGTGCCGTAGGTTGCCTGCCAGTTCGCGCTGGCGCTTCCGCTTGAGCCGTTATTGCTGGTGTGGCCCTGGGTCACGCTGTAGTTCAGGTTGCGATCTTCCAGCAACGTCCCACTGACCCCGGTTTGCCAGCTTGTGTCGCCATCACTATTACGGCTGGCTGACGCCGTGGCATAGGCGCGGTCAATGGCGCTGTCCCGACGAAAACCCTGGCGGGTAAAGAGGCTGAACGGTACGGAGACGTTAAACGACGCGATTCGGTCCGTGCCGTCTATCCCGACGGATTTGTTCCATGACCAGGACACGGAGTAGTTGACGCCCTTCACGCCGCCCGCGTACCCCAGTTGATACCAGAGGTTGGACTCATCGGTGCCCCAGTACGTCTGTTCGCTACCGGAGATATAGACCGAGCCGTAATCCCCCAGCGACTGGGAAATATTGAGCTGGAAGCGCCCTTTTTTATTCCACGTCAGGTTGTGATAACTCTCCACATCCGGCACACCGTCATCATCCTGGTTGTCGGCATACTGGTAGCCTTCCATTGAACGCCACGCGACATCGTCCAGGGTGTAGAACCCTTTTGTGGAGTAGCGGTAGCCCAGCAGCTGGAAGTTGGTTCCGAATCCGTTAAGCGATTTTGCATAGAGGAAACGCAGCGACTGCCCTTCATGGCGGCTGTCATCCGCGAGCTGGCTGCGGGCATGGGTGATATCGAGCGACACTGCCCCCCAGTCACCGAGGTTTTTCCCAGCCCCGATGGCCACCGCGGTATAACGTGACGCGAGTTGGGTACCGCCGTACAGCGTGTAGCCGTCGCCAAGCCCGGTAATCAACGTACCCTGCGTGAAGAATGGCGTATCCTGTTCGCTGTTGCCGCTGCGGTAATCCCCGGCCACCAGGTCATACTTCCAGCGACCTTCGCGCTGCAGGAGGGGCACGGTGGAATACGGCACGGTATAGCGCTGCTGGCTGCCATCTTTCTCTTCAACCGTCACCTCAAGGTCACCGCTTGATGAGGTTGGGTTGAGATCGGTGATGGCAAAGGCGCCAGGCTGTACATAGCTTTGATAGATAACGTAGCCGTTTTGTCGAACGACCACTTTGGCGGGCGTCCGGGCGATGCCGCGAACGGTTGGCGCGTAGCCCTGCAGGCTGTCCGGGTACATGCTGTCAGACGAGAAGAGCCGCCCGCCGCGAAAACCCACGCTGTCGAAAACGTCATTACCGGTATTGCTGTCGCCCAGCACCAGCTCGCTTTTCAGCGGGATCACGGTGCGCTGCGCCCAGGTGCCAATATTCTGCCAGTTGCTGTGCCGCTGCCCGTTATTCTGCGTGTAACGCCATGCGCCATTATTGCGTAAACGCCACGCGCCATAGTTCAGCCCGCTCTGCAGGTTCAGATAATAGCTGTCGTCCTCGCTCCCGCGGTTGCCGGTAAAGCTGTAGTTCACCAGCGCGGCAGGGATCCCTTCATCCCATTGATCGGGCGGAATGTAGCCGCGTGCGCTGTTCTGCATCGCCACCTGTGGCAGGCTGATATTCAGGCGCAGCGAGGCGAAGTTGAACGCGATCTCACTGCCGGGAATAGCCTTCGCCAGGGGAATACAGGTCTCCCCTTTCACGTTAACCAGCTCAGGAAAGGCTGCGATATTGACGCCAAAACGCTCCAGCATCACGCGCGTAATGCACGGCGACAACCCACCGGCAACCGGCGGTGTATTGTCGGCCTGCTCGAAGCGCACATCCTGCGTCGCGATAAACTCATCGTTACGCCAGATATCCACGCGATAAACGCCAGGCGCCTGCTGGTGACCTTGTTCAAAACGCGATAAATCCGCCACGTTGGCGGTGTCATCGGACAAGAAGGCCGGGTTAAAGTAGCTTTCGCTCCAGCCAGCCTGTGGCCAGAGCGCTGCCATCAGCGCCAGTGCGACCGGGCAGTAACGTCCCTGGTGATTATTCATCGCGCTGACTCTGCTCACAGGTTGACGCTACGCGCCGGCGTAATGGCACCGTAGTCATTCACGCTCTGCCAGGAGAGCGTACCGCTTGCGGCGGCTGGCAGTACCTGCTGCGCCGAGTTTTTAGGCGCAACCATCAGGTTATCCAGCGTCTGTCCGCCCAGCTTCATATTGACCAGCGTGATGTAATACGGCGAAGCGTTACTGACTTTGAGGTGGTTGCCGACGCGCTCAAAACGCAGCTGCGAGAGCGCCTCTTCCGGCTGCATCGGCAGATTTGTCGGGCGGACAAACAGCTTGATCCGCGACAGGATGGCCAGCTGCAGCACGTTATTGTTTTCCGTTTTCGCTTTGTTCACGGACGGGATCGCTTTCACGTTCATGTAGAAGAGCGATTCACGATCGGCAGGCAGCGCGGGCCCGGCATAAATAATGCGCAGCGTGTTTTCGCTGTCCGGCTCGCTGACAAACAGCGGCGGGGTCACGGCAAAGGTTTTTTCTTTTTGCCCATTCGCATTTTCGATCCACGCGTTGATTAAATAGCGCTCTTGTTTATTGCTGTTGGTGATCGCCAGCGAAGTTTGCTTTGCATCTGCCGGATAAATAACGCGGGTGGCCCCCAGCGCAATACCGCCGGAAGCATTTGCGCATGCAGAAACCATCATTAAAATTAACGATAAAAACAGTCCTGGTTTAATTAGGGTATTCATCACAACCGTACCTTTAATAATGTGTTCGCAGGTGTTATGGATAAATCAACGTAAACCAGACATCCGACTGAATATTGCCTGGCACGAGGTGTTCGGAAATAGCCCGATAGCGGGCGCTAAAATGAAACGCAAGCTCACTGGTATTCACCGGCAACCAGCTGACGGCCGTTGCGTTCGGGATAATCTGACGTTGTTGTTCGTCAAAAAGAGCCAGCCCGACGCCGCTGCTTATCGGTGATTCACCTGGCCGCGATGTCGCCAGAAAAACCTGCGGATCTTCTGCTGGCGTAACGCCCTGAAACTGGATCCCCACGGTGCGCGAGACATCCACGCTGCAATCCAGCAGCCGCACGGTGAAGGGCACATTGACCGTGGAAAAACTGCCCACACCGGAAAATGAATTGGTTCGGTACTGCCCCATTTCGATGCGCATGTTCTGGCTGTCGGGTGCCACGGCGCAGCCGCCGTTCACCAGTTCACCTCTGAGATGAACTTTGCCGCCGTCGATTACCACGGTATGTGCTGAGGCCTGGCAGGCCATCGCAAGGGTTAACAGCAGTAGTGTTCCGGTCCTTGTCATCCTTCGTTCCTGGCCTTTGCGTATGACGGCCTCTTCCCTGAGGCCTGAACATCCCTGTGCGGAGGAATTACTCGTATTTCATTACGAAAGTGGCGTCAGCGTTTGCCTGGCCTGGCTCGGTGGTCGCAGCCGTTGATTTGTAACGCGCGGTGAAGTTCAGGGTGTTAGTCCCTTCGATCAGGTTCTGCGCGGCAGAGAAGGTTGAACCATCTGGAGTCAGGGTGGTGGATTTGCTGTCGAGGATCTCGATGCCCACGCCCTTCGCGGAGTTGTCGTTGTTACCAGAGGTTACCGCCAGCAGGGTTTTGTCGGTCGCGTCGATCTGACCGGTGAACGCAACTGCGGCCGTTTTCGCAACCAGCGGGTCACAATCATTCAGTTCAATGGTGAACGGAATATTAGAGGTGGTGTCACCCACTTTCGTGAACTTCGCGGTACGGTATTGGCCCAGGTTAACCGTCTGCTCGGAAGAATCAGTATTTACTGAACATGCAGCATTAACCAGTTCACCTTTAAAGTGTACGGTACCGCCATTTACGGTAACCGGAGTGGCTGGATCTGCTGCATTTGCGGCACCCGCAACCAGGGCCAGAGTAGCAATAACAGTAGAAGCAATGTTGCTGAGTTTCATGTCTATTCCTTTAAAATGTAAATAACCCTTCCCGCGAATAATCGGGAATAAGAAATACGTTCAATTGATTAATTGAAAGCTTATTTCGGAGGAGACAAAGTAGCTCATGAATGTATTTTAAAATATGTCAAAACGCTGTCATTTCGCCAGGTCACATCCTAATCCTGCCTAAGAAATTGACCATCCCCTCAGAAGGGTTTTTACGGCCTCCTGATGAAAACTCGCAAAGGGTGACTGACAGCGGCGCTCGCTTCTGACAAAATACAGGCAATCCCCCCTTTCAAACGTTACAGACGGAATCTTCTCTCTGATGGCAGCAAAGATTATTGACGGTAAAACGATTGCGCAGCAGGTGCGCTCTGAGGTCGCGGAAAAAGTGAAGGCGCGTAAAGCTGCCGGAAAACGCGCCCCCGGGCTGGCCGTTGTGCTGGTCGGCAGCAACCCGGCATCGCAGATTTATGTCGGCAGCAAACGCAAAGCGTGTGAAGAGGTGGGGTTCGTCTCCCGCTCTTACGATTTGCCGGAAACCACCAGCGAAGCAGAACTGCTGGAACTTATTGATACCCTGAATGCCGACAACGCGATCGACGGTATTCTGGTTCAGTTGCCGCTGCCAGCCGGCATCGACAACGTGAAGGTGCTGGAACGTATCGCCCCCGACAAAGACGTTGATGGTTTCCACCCGTACAACGTGGGCCGTCTGTGCCAGCGCGCCCCGCGTCTGCGTCCGTGCACGCCGCGCGGTATCGTTACGCTGCTGGAGCGTTATAACATCGATACCTACGGTCTGAACGCCGTGGTCATTGGCGCATCAAACATTGTCGGCCGTCCGATGAGCATGGAGCTGCTGCTCGCTGGCTGCACCACCACCGTGACCCACCGCTTCACCAAAAATCTGCGTCATCACGTAGAAAACGCCGATCTGCTGATCGTGGCGGTCGGGAAGCCGGGCTTTATTCCGGGTGAATGGATTAAAGAAGGCGCGATCGTTGTGGACGTCGGTATTAACCGTCTGGAAAACGGGAAAGTGGTCGGTGACGTGGTTTACGAAGATGCTGCGGCTCGCGCCTCTTACATTACCCCAGTTCCGGGCGGCGTAGGCCCGATGACCGTTGCCACACTGATTCAGAATACTTTGCAGGCATGCGAAGAGTACCACGACGTAGAGGACGCGTAAGATGGCCACATTTTCATTAGGTAAACACCCGCACGTTGAGCTGTGCGATCTGCTGAAGCTGGAAGGCTGGACCGAAAGCGGCGCACAGGCCAAAATCGCCATTGCCGACGGGCTTGTTAAGGTGGACGGCGCAGTGGAAACCCGCAAGCGCTGCAAAATTGTCGCGGGTCAGACCGTGAGCTTTGAAGGGCAAACCGTGACGGTGACCGCCTGATGCTCTCCCCCCCTCTCCCGTCGGGAGAGGGAACCCACATTCCCCCACACCCATCACGGTTAATTATCGATCGACTTCAAATAATCACTATTTCATCTGTTGAAAAGTGAAAATTCTGTTGCGCGTTTTTCACTCTTTCCCCACGATAAGTAGAACGTTCTACTAAAACGTTCTACTTACAATAACAGCGCCAAAAAAAGCGCTACTCGGGGGAAATCAGCATGAGTCTGATATCAGGGTTTGTTAAATCGCTCTCTAAATTATCGATGATTGGTCGCGCGTTAATGCTGCCAATTTCACTGCTTCCCGCTGCGGGCCTGCTGCTGGCCTTTGGCGATAAGTTTCACCTGCCGCTGATGATGAACGCGGGCGGGGTTATCTTTGATAACCTGCCGATGCTGTTTGCCATTGGTTCCGCCGTGGGGCTGGCATCCGAGTCCGGCATTGCCGCGCTCTCGGCGGCGGTCTCGGTGTTTGTCACCAACATCACCATCAGCACCGTCTTGAGCATCACGCCGGAAATGGCGTCTCAGGGCGGCAAATACGCGATGGTGGTCGGCATCCCGACGTTGCAGATGGGCGTCTTCGGCGGCCTGATCTGCGGTATTCTCGCCGCCTGGTGCTATAACCGTTTCCACACCCTGCAGCTGCCAGAGTTCCTCGGGTTCTTCTCCGGGAAACGCTTTGTGGCGATTGCGACAGCGTTTCTCTCTTTCCTGCTCGGCCTGCTGTTGCCGTATGTCTGGCAGCATATCCAGGCGGGCATCGATGCGCTCTCCGTGGTGGTTAATGGCGATAATCAGGCAGCCTCGACCTTTATCTTCGGTCTGGTGGAACGTGCGCTGATCCCGCTCGGCCTGCACCACATCTGGTATCCCTCTTTCTGGTATTCGTTTGGGGATTACACCACCCAGGCCGGTCAGGTGATTCACGGCGACCAGACCATCTGGTTTAAGATGCTGGAAGAAGGGGTCAAATCCTTCAGCAGTGACAGCTACCAGAACGCAGGTAAGTTCATGCAGGGTGAATTCCCGCTGATGCTGTTCGCGCTGCCTGCGGCGTGTCTGGCGATGTACCACGAAGCGCACACCAAAAATAAGAAAATCGCGGCCGGTATTTTGTTCTCTGCGGCGCTCACCTGCTTCCTGACGGGGATCACCGAGCCGGTTGAATTTACCTTTATCTTCGTCGCCCCTATTCTGTACGTCTTTAACGCCATCATGGCCGGTCTGGCGTACATGACCATGTATCTGCTGCATGCGCATATCGCCAAGTCGTTCTCTGCGGGCTTTATCGACTACCTCTCGTTCGGGATCCTGCCGTCATTTAACGGCTACAAAACTAACTTCCTGAACGCCATTATTATCGGCATTCCGATGGGCCTGATTTACTACTTCACGTTCCGCTTTGTGATCCGTCGTTTCGACGTGAAAACGCCGGGCCGTACAGAAGTGACCGCCAGTGCGGACGATAAGTCAGATTCAGAACTCGCCACAGAGATCATCAACCTGCTGGGCGGCGCGCACAACATCGACTCCGTCGGCTCCTGCATCACCCGTCTGCGCCTGGAAGTGGCAAAAAGTGAAGCGGTTGATAAGGACGGTCTGAACGGCCTTGGCGCCCGCGGCGTAGTGTTCGTCGGTGATAACGGTATTCAGGTGATTTTCGGTGCCAGAGCACAGTTTATCGCCCAGACCATGTCCACCATGATTGGCAAATAATAAGATGCCTGAACGACACGTCTCCTGTACGCTGGGGGACGTTGTCTTATCTGGCTGATAATCGGTAAATTTCAGGGAGCGGTTTTGAAGAAAGTCAGCATCATTGATGTCGCAAAGCATGCGGGCGTTTCGGTCTCCACCGTGTCGCTGGTGCTGCGCCAGAAAGGGAAAATTTCAGACGCAACAATCGCGAAGGTCAATGCTGCCATCACTACGCTGGGCTATGTTCACAACGTCGCCGCTGCCAACCTCCGCGCTAACACCTCCAACCTGATCGGCCTGATCCTGCGCGACTTTAGCGACAGCTTTTCCATTAAGGTGATGGCGAGCATCGTCCAGGAGCTGGAGAGACAGGGGTATATGGTTTTCCTCGGCCAGCCGCTGAACGACCATGAACATCTTGAGCGCTGCCTGCTGTCGTTTAAACAGCAGGGGGTCGCCGGCGTTATCTATCTGGCCTCTGACACCCGGGCATCCTCGCTGCCGGAACACATCCGCCAGTGCCCGCTGCCGCTGGTGGTGGTCTCTCAGTCCCTGCTGGATGAAAAATGCAATCTGGTGATGCGCGACAACCGCCAGGCGGCGAACCTTGCCGCGCGTTATCTTATCGAGCGCGGACACCGCAACATTGCCTACATTGGGGGTCGTGAAGGCTGCCTTATCCGCGAGCAGCGATTGCTCGGCTTTCGCAGCGCGATGACCCAGAACGGCCTGGTCTGGCGTGAGGAATACTCGCCTGCGTGTAGCGATGACACGCTGGCCGCAGGTTTCGCCACCCGCCAGCTGCTGGAAAAAAACAACACCATTACCGCCCTGCTCTGCCACTCGCCGGATGCGATGATCGGCTCCATCTCCGGCATTCATCAGGTGGGGCGCACCGTGGGGAAAGATGTGTTTCTCACCCAGCAGGTCGCGCTGGTCGGTTTTGAAGATATGCTGCACGTGAACCTGACGTCTCCCTCGTTTACCTACGTTTCCTCCGCCAGTGAGGAGACGGGGCGTCAGGCGGCGGGGTTGATCATCCGCAAGTTAAAAGAGCCGGAACTGCAAACACAGCGTATCACCCTTTCCGGGCAGCTTATTGCCCGGGAATCGGCGTAAATAAGACGCTAACACCATCCTCATTGCGCCCATTCGCTGCTATATTTCCCTGCTTTGCCATGGATAATCGCAATGCCTACCGTTATCACCCACGCTGCAGTGCCTTTGTGTCTGGGCTTAGGCCTGGGACGTAAAATCATCCCTCCCCGCCTGCTGTTTGCCGGCGTCGTCCTCGCCATGCTGCCGGACGCCGACGTGCTGGCGTTTAAGTTCGGCGTTGCCTACGGCAATGTGTTCGGCCACCGCGGCTTTACCCACTCCCTGCTGTTTGCCTTTGTGGTGCCGATACTTTGCGTACTGATGGGCCGACGATGGTTTCGGGCAAGCCTGACCCGCTGCTGGCTGTTCTTAACCGTGTCTCTGCTGTCGCACAGCTTGCTGGACTCCATCACCACCGGGGGAAAAGGCGTCGGCTGGCTGTGGCCGTGGTCAGATGAACGGTTTTTTGCACCGTGGCAGGTCATTAAGGTCGCGCCGTTTGCGCTGTCACGCTATACCACGCCCTACGGGCATCAGGTGATTATGTCGGAGCTGCTGTGGGTGTGGCTGCCAGGGGTTGTGCTGATGGGGCTGTTGTGGTGGAAGCGGAGGTAAAAGCAAAACGGCAACCCAGTTGCCGTTTTAGTGTTTGCACCCTCTCCCGGTGGGAGAGGGCATCAGCGCGCACCAGAATTATTTCCGACGCCAGGTGGTTCCCTGCGGGCCATCTTCCAGAATGATGCCCATTTCCGTCAGACGGTTACGCGCGGCATCTGCTGCCGCCCAGTCTTTCGCCTGACGCGCTTCCAGACGCGCGTTGATAAGTTGCTCAATCTCCGCCACTTCGCTATCGTCCGCCTGCGCACCGCTTTGCAGGAACAGATCCGGTTCCTGCTCCAGCAGACCCAGTACCGAAGAGAGCTTACGCAGATGGGAGGCCAATGCATTCGCCGCCGCCATATCTTCTGACTTCAGACGGTTAACTTCACGCGCCATATCAAACAGCACGGAGTAGGCTTCCGGCGTGTTGAAGTCATCGTTCATCACGTCAATAAAGCGCGCTTCAAACGCCTCACCGCCTGCCGCGGGTACAGATTTATCGGTACCGCGCAGGGCAGTGTACAGACGCTCCAGCGCCGCACGCGCCTGTTTCAGGTTCTCTTCGCTGTAGTTCAGCTGACTGCGATAGTGGCCAGACATCAGGAAGTAGCGCACGGTTTCCGCATCGTAATATTTCAGCACGTCGCGCACGGTGAAGAAGTTGCCCAGAGATTTAGACATCTTCTCACGGTCAACCATCACCATCCCGGAGTGCATCCAGTAGTTCACATACTCGCCGCCATGCGCACAGGTTGACTGTGCAATTTCGTTTTCATGGTGCGGGAACATCAGATCCGAACCGCCACCGTGAATATCGAAATGTTTGCCCAGCTGTTTGCAGTTCATCGCCGAGCACTCAATGTGCCAGCCAGGACGCCCTTCGCCCCACGGGGAAGGCCAGCTTGGTTCGCCCTCTTTGGACATCTTCCACAGCACGAAGTCCATCGGGTTACGCTTCACGTCCACCACATCAACGCGTGCACCGGCCTGCAGCTGATCCAGATCCTGACGGGAAAGCTGACCGTAGGTAGGGTCAGTCGGCACGGAGAACATCACGTCACCGTTCTCGGCCACATAGGCGTGACCACGTTCGATCAGCTTTTCGGTGATGTCGATAATTTCGTGGATATGGTGGGTGGCACGCGGCTCGCTGTCCGGACGCTGAATATTCAGGGCGTCGAAATCTTTGTGCATTTCCGCGATCATACGATCCACCAGCGCAACAAAGCTTTCGCCATTTTCGTTCGCACGCTTGATGATTTTGTCGTCGATGTCGGTGATGTTACGCACGTATTTCAGGTTGTAGCCCAGAAAACGCAGGTAGCGCGAGACAACGTCGAATGCAACAAAGGTACGGCCATGGCCGATATGACAGAGATCGTAAACCGTAATACCACACACGTACATGCCGACTTCCCCGGCATGGATAGGTTTAAATTCCTCTTTTTGGCGCGTCATTGTATTAAAGATTTTTAACATCGAAGATTCCATGTAAACACGTGTGTGGTTGAAAACCGGTTATTCTACCTGTAATTCAAACCTGAAGCAGCACACAATGCAAGGTGATCGCATCCTGTGGTTATGCTATAACAAGCCCCTATAGATGACCCAAACGCGGGTCGACGTACCACAATAACGGAACAGGATGCAAAAATGGTTACTTTCCACACTAATCATGGCGATATCGTAATCAAAACCTTTGATGACAAAGCGCCTGAAACAGTTAAAAACTTCCTGGACTACTGCCGCGAAGGTTTCTACAACAACACTATTTTCCACCGCGTGATCAACGGCTTTATGATCCAGGGCGGCGGTTTCGAACCTGGCATGAACCAGAAAGCGACGAAAGAAGCGATCAAAAACGAAGCGAACAACGGTCTGAAAAACACCCGTGGTACGCTGGCGATGGCGCGTACGCAGGCTCCTCACTCTGCAACAGCCCAGTTCTTCATCAACGTTGCTGACAACGACTTCCTGAACTTCTCCGGCGAAAGCCTGCAGGGTTGGGGCTACTGCGTCTTCGCAGAAGTGGTTGAAGGTATGGACGTAGTAGACAAAATCAAAGCCGTGGCGACCGGCCGCAGCGGTATGCATCAGGACGTTCCAAAAGAAGACGTCGTGATTAACAGCGTGACCGTCAGCGAGTAATTCGTGGCGACACTCTTTATTGCAGATTTGCACCTGCAAACAGAAGAACCGGCGATCACCGCCGGTTTTCTGCGTTTTTTACGCGGTGAAGCGAAAAGTGCCGATGCACTTTACATTCTGGGTGACCTGTTTGAAGCCTGGATTGGCGACGACGATCCCAACCCGCTGCACCGTGAGATGGCGGCTGCCATTAAAGCGCTGGTCGATTCCGGCATCCCCTGCTTCTTTATCCACGGCAATCGTGATTTCCTGCTCGGCAAGCGCTACGCCCGCGACAGCGGCATGACGCTGCTGCCGGAAGAGCAGGTACTCGACCTTTATGGCCGAAAGGTGTTAATCATGCACGGTGACACACTCTGCACTGACGACACCGGCTATCAGGCGTTTCGCGCTAAGGTTCATACCCCGTGGATCCAAAAACTATTCCTGGCTCTGCCGCTGTTTATCCGCAAGCGGATCGCAGCCAGAATGCGTGCCGACAGTAAGGCCGCCAACAGCGGCAAATCCATGGCCATTATGGACGTTAATCCCCAGGCGGTAGTCAGGGTCATGGAAAAACACCGCGTTCAGTGGTTGATCCACGGTCATACTCATCGTCCCGATGTGCATACCCTTACCGCCAACGGCGAAGCGGCCCACCGCGTCGTCCTGGGGGCCTGGCACAGCGAAGGTTCTATGGTCAGCGTCACGCCTGACGGTGTGGAACTGATCGCTTTCCCGTTTTAACTTGCCAAAAATCATTCTATTTTTTTGAACAATATCGGCAAATTGTTTCGATTTTAATCAGCCCGTGGTCGGCCTATTATTTATCACATCAGGGCAACACGCCCTATCCCAGATAAAACATTTAAGGAATACGACCATGAAATCCATCAAAACTTTCGTTGCTGTTACCGCACTCTCTCTGATCTCTTTCGGTTCTTTTGCTCAGAGCGTCAGCGCCACTGCCTCTACCCTTGACCGCGCAGAAGCGAAAATTGCCGCTCAGGCTGCTGAACAGGGCGCGTCTTACAAAATCACCAGCGCTCAGTTTAACAACCGCGTTCACATGACGGCAGAACTGACCAAATAAGACGTCTGCTGACCGTGCCGCCCGTCAAAAGCACATCAAAGCACATCGATGCCTCATAAAACAGACCGCCAGAACGCGGTCTGTTTTGTTATCTCCTGAGGGCCACAACGGCTCATTTTTTAACCGCGCAACCGTTTTCCTTGCCCCTATTACATGCTATTCTCTGTGCCCTCGAAAGCAGTGTGTTTCGCACCACAGGAGTTTTAAGACGCATGTCTTCCCGCAATAATCCGGCGCGTGTCGCCATCGTGATGGGGTCCAAAAGCGACTGGGCTACCATGCAGTTCACCGCCGAAATCTTTGAAATCCTGAATGTTCCGCACCACGTTGAAGTGGTCTCTGCACACCGTACACCGGACAAACTGTTCAGCTTCGCCGAAAGCGCCGAAGAGAAGGGTTATGAGGTGATCATTGCCGGTGCGGGCGGCGCAGCACATCTGCCAGGCATGATTGCCGCCAAAACGCTGGTACCGGTTCTGGGTGTTCCGGTGCAAAGCGCTGCGTTAAGTGGTGTCGATAGCCTCTATTCCATCGTTCAGATGCCGCGTGGCATTCCGGTCGGCACGCTGGCCATTGGTAAAGCGGGCGCTGCCAACGCTGCCCTGCTCGCCGCGCAGATCCTGGCGACTCACGATAAAGCGTTACATCAGCGTCTGGCGGACTGGCGTAAAGCTCAGACCGACGAGGTGCTGGACAATCCGGACCCGCGGGGTGCGGCATGAAGCAGGTATGTGTCCTCGGTAATGGTCAGTTAGGCCGTATGCTGCGTCAGGCCGGCGAGCCGCTGGGTATTGCCGTCTGGCCCGTCGGGCTGGATGACGAACCGGAAGCCGTGCCGTTTCACCAGAGTGTGATCACCGCGGAGATTGAACGCTGGCCACAAACGGCCCTGACGCGCGAGCTGGCGCGTCACAATGCCTTCGTTAACCGCGACGTCTTTCCCATTATTGCTGACCGTCTGACGCAAAAGCAGCTGTTCGATAAGCTCGGGCTGCCGACTGCGCCGTGGCAGCTGTTGTCCGATAAAAGCGAGTGGAAGGATGTTTTTGCAATGCTGGGCGAGCTGGCAATTGTGAAGCGTCGCGTCGGCGGGTACGACGGTCGTGGACAGTGGCGTCTGCGCGCCGACGACACTCACGAGCTGCCGGACGATTGCTACGGGGAGTGCATCGTTGAGCAGGGCATTAACTTCAGCGGTGAAGTCTCGCTGGTGGGCGCTCGCGGGCAGGACGGCCATACCGTTTTTTATCCGCTGACGCATAACCTGCATCAGGACGGGATCCTGCGTACCAGCGTTGCATTCCCGCAGGCCAGTGCTGAACAGCAGGCGCAGGCAGAAGAGATGCTCTCTGCCATCATGCACGAACTCGGTTACGTCGGCGTCATGGCGATGGAGTGTTTTGTCACGCCGTCCGGTCTGCTGATTAACGAACTGGCACCGCGCGTTCACAACAGCGGTCACTGGACCCAAAACGGGGCGTCCATCAGCCAGTTCGAGCTGCACCTGCGCGCCATCACTGACCTGCCGCTGCCGCAGCCGGTGGTGAACAGCCCGTCGGTGATGATCAACCTGATCGGTACCGATCTGAACTACGACTGGCTCAAGCTGCCGCTGGTGCATCTGCACTGGTATGACAAAGAGGTGCGTCCGGGTCGTAAGGTCGGTCACCTGAACCTGAACGATACCGACACCGATCGTCTGGGCGCCACGCTGGAAGCGATTATTCCTCTCCTGCCGCCGGAATACGCGAGCGGAATTATCTGGGCGCAATCAAAGCTTAAGTAATACTCCTCTGCCGGGGAGTTGACCTTCCCCCTCCCCGGCGTACAATCCCCGCCCATTGCAGCTTAGTTTTCTTCTGGAAAAACCATGAACGATGGAACGGACTATCGCGCGATCCTCGCATCCGATACCCCTTTAATCGACGTTCGCGCGCCGATCGAATTCGCCCAGGGCGCGATGCCTGCGGCAATCAACCTGCCTCTGATGAACGATGATGAACGCGCCGCCGTCGGTACCTGCTATAAACGCCAGGGGCCGGACGCTGCGCTTGCTCTCGGCCATAGCCTGGTCGCAGGCAGTACCCGTGAGATGCGCATTAACGCCTGGCGCGAAGCCTGTCTCTCCCACCCCACCGGCTACCTCTGCTGCGCGCGTGGCGGTCAACGCTCGCATATCACTCAGGCCTGGTTGAAAGCGCGCGGCGTGGATTACCCGCTGATCGCAGGCGGCTATAAAGCGCTGCGTCAGACCGCGATTGAGGTAACCGCTGAGCAGGTGCAAAAACCGATGGTGCTGATCGGCGGCTGTACCGGGAGCGGCAAAACGTTGCTGGTGAAACAGCACGCGCAGGGCGTGGATCTGGAAGGGCTGGCACACCATCGCGGCTCGTCGTTTGGCCGCACGCTTACACCACAGCTTTCGCAGGCGAGCTTCGAAAATCAGCTCGCCGTCGTGCTGTTGAAAAAAGAGGCCGCACGCTGGGTGCTGGAGGATGAAGGGCGGATGATTGGTTCCAACCACCTGCCGGAATGCCTGCGAGACCGCATGGTTCAGGCGCCTGTTGTGGTAGTAGAAGACCCGTTTGATGTCCGTCTTGAACGCCTGCGTGAAGAGTATTTCGACCATATGTGGGCGGATTTTTCCGCTGCCTTTGGCGAAGAGGCGGGCTGGAAAGCGTACAGCGAATACCTGCACCACGGCCTGTTTGCCATTCGCCGCCGTCTGGGGCTGCAGCGCTTTGCAGACTTTACGGCGCTGCTGGATTCCGCCCTGCAGGAGCAACAACGTTCTGGCAGCACCGACGCGCATTTGCGCTGGCTTGCCCCGCTGCTGAACGACTATTACGACCCGATGTACACCTGGCAGCTGGCAAAAAAAGCGGAGAAGATTGTGTTTCGCGGAACGTTTGAGGACGTGGCTGACTGGCTCAATCGCTGAATCACGCGCACAAAAAACGGCAACCCAGGGTTGCCGTTTTCATATCGGGGTGACTCCCCTGCGGACTGAACTTAGAAGTCGTAACGCAGACGCACCAGGTTCATGTCGCCCAGGTTATCCGTGCTGGAGGTGAACACGTGTTCGTAATCAACACGGAAACCGTAGTCCAGCTGGACGCTAACACCCACGCCGTTATCGATACGCTGGTAGTTACGACCATTCACGTACTCAATACGGTCACCCATGAAGTAAGGCTGGATGGATTTCACCGCATACTGATCGATTGGGAATTTGTACCCTGCGAAGTATTCAATACCCCATGCATCACCGGCAAAGTAGTTGTCAGTAGACACTTTTTTGGTGGTCAGGAAGTTCTGGTACCAGCCGCCGCCAGCCGAGAAGGTCCAGTTATCCGGCGTCCAGCTCAGCGCGGTACCGAGGATATTCTGGTCGTAAGATTTGCTGTCGCCGTTGTCCGGGTTACGCATGTCCGCGCGGGTGTAGTTCCACGCTGCGCCCCAGGTCAGATCGGTGGTCAGGTGGTAATCCAGACCCAGTGAACCGCCGCCTTTACGTTTGTAACGCAGGCCATTGCCCGGCAGGTATTCGCTGTCTTCAAACAGGTAGGATGCATAGATATCCGCATCGCCTACGGTTTTCTTATATTTCAGCATTTTGCGTGAACGATAAGAGCCGTCGTAGTCACCGTTGATCCCGTTACCTGGAGCCTGACCAATCATGTCGTAGTCCCAGATATCGGTTTTCACGCCAACCACATCATAGTAAACGCTGTTCTGTTGACCGAAGGTCAGCGTACCCCAGGTGTCGCTCTTCAGACCGGTGTACAGCATACGGCGAGAGGTGTCGTTAGCACCTTCAGCGTAGTGATTATCCCAGTTGAACAGCGCCGGAATGTTCACACCCAGCTCGTAGTAGCTGATCCAGCTGATGTCATCAAACAGATAGTAATCTGCTGCGAAACGGAAACGGGTGCCGCCGTCGAAGCCATTACGTTTGTAGGAGCCTTTATCGCCGTCGCCCGTCATCATGTTGAACTGAGGACGAATACTGCCGCCAACGGTAAAGTTAAGACGGCTCAGCGGGTTACCCGCCTGAGGGTCTTGTTTAAGAACCGTGATTTCCGCCTGAGATGCGAAGGAGGTCAATGCCACTGCTGCGCCAATTGTTACTGCCAGCGCTGATTTTTTTATAGTCATTATTTTTCCTTTATAGACACGCTGCTAAATATTTAGCAGGTGAATATTAACTGGAAATAATCTTGCTGTGTGCGCGGGTTTTTAATGTTTTGTGCTACTAAACGCATGGGTATTACCGATTTGTGCTGCTAAATTATTACGCACCAGCAGATAAACCGGTGCGTAATTATCACGGATTTGAACTAACTGGCAAACTGACGGAACAGCGCTTTGCCTTTTAGCAATCGCGTGCCGAGCCAGCCGCCGCACAGCGACAGCAGCACCGCACCGCAGACCGGCAGCGTGAACCACAGTCGCCAGTCAGGCTCCCACGGGAAATCGAAGACGCGGGTCTGCAGCACGGCTAACGCCGTCTCAGCACCCATCGCCGCCACCAGACCCGAGACCAGCCCCAGCAGGGCGAACTCGCTCCACAGCGTGGTGCGCAGCAGTCGCTTACTCGCCCCGAGCGTGCGATAGACCACCAGCTCCTGATGACGCTGCCGCATCCCGACCTGCACCTGGGCCAGCAGCAACAGTACGCCGCAGATCGTCACCAGCACCACCATGACCTCCAGAGCCCGGCTGACCTGCTCCAGCACCTGCCCGACCTGTTTAAGGATCGCGCCAATATCCAGCAGGCTGACCGTCGGAAATTCGCGGTTCAGCCGGGTCAGCATACCGTTGCCGTTTTCCCAGCGGAAACTGGTGAGCCAGCTTTGCGGCTGTCCGTCCAGTGCGCCTGCGGGGAAAATAAAGAAGAAGTTCGGCCGCAGGCTTTCCCAGTCCACCTTACGCAGGCTGGTGACCTTAGCGCTAAAGTCCTGCGTATCGCCGGTAAAGGTCACGCTGTCGCCCAGCCTGACGTTCAGGCGCGTCGCCAGCCCCTCTTCCATCGACACTTCACCCGCTTTCGGCGGCCAGCTGCCGGCGGTAATCGGGTTGTGATCTGGACGTTTCTCCTGCCAGGTCAGGTTCAGTTCGCGGTTAAGCGATTCATCCTTGTTTCCCTCCGTGGACTGGCCGTTGATCTGCGTCAGACGCGCACGGACGATGGGGTAGAACGACTCCGGCACAATCTGGTGTTCCGCCAGGAACGTCTTCAGCGGTGTCACCTGCTCAGGGGCGATATTGATCAGGAAATAGTTCGGGCTTTCCGGCGGAAGCTGCTGTTGCCAGCGATCCAGCAGATCGCCGCGCAGCACCAGCAGCAGTGCCAGCAGCATAAACGACAGCGAAAAGGCAGACAGCTGACTCAGCGTAGACCAGGGCTGGTGCAGCAGACGGTTCACCGCCAGCCGCACGGGAAGCGACTTCACCGTCAGCTTTTTAAGCACATTAAGGAGCACCCAGCCGACCACACCACACAGCAGCGCCAGCACCACCGCCCCGGCCAGTACGGCCCACAGCAGCGTGCTGCCGCCCATCAGCCAGGCCAACAACCCAACCGACACCGCAACAATGACAGGAAGATAGAACTTCAGCGGCCAGACGTTGGCCACCACGTCACGGCGCAGCACGCGCAGCGGCTGCGTCGCGAGCAACAGCCGATACGGGCGAAGCCCCACCAGCACCGAGATCACCATCATCGCGCCAATCGCCCACAGCCACGGCCAGAGGCTGGCCGGTGGAAGTGCGGCAGGCAGTACCGGTTTCAGCATGACCATCAGCAGCTTTTCAAACAGCAGCCCCATCGCCCCACCGGTGAGTGCTGACAACACCAGCAGCATCAGCCACTGGCCGACAATCAGCTTACGCAGCTGGGCGCTGCCCGCGCCGAGGGTTTTAAGGATCGCCACCAGATCGTATCGGCTGCGGCAGTAGTGCCCCATGGCCACCGCCACCGCCGCCACGGCCAGCAGCAGGGTTAACAGCGCTGAAAGCAGCAGGAACTGCTGAGAACGTTCGAGAGATTTACCAAGCGCCCCTTCGTCCTGCTCCAGTCCGTACCAGCGGTGCTCCGGTTTTAACTGCGGCAGCAGCCATTTTTCATACGCGTCAAGCTGGGCGGGCGTTCCCGCAAACTTATAGCGCCAGGTGACGCGGCTTCCCGGCTGCACGGCATGGGTATTCGCCACATCAGCGGCATTCATCAGCAAGCGCGGGGCAAGCTGGAACGGGTTAAAGCCGGAGTCAGGTTCCTGAACCACCTCCCCGGCGATGCGGAGCGTGGCGTCACCCACGTCGATGCTGTCACCCGTTTTCAGGTTCAGCAGCGCCATTAAACGTGGCGCCAGCAGCACCGTGCCCGGTTTCGGCTTTAAGCCAGGCGGGCTGGTCTGCAGTTCACCGTACAGCGGGTAAAGGTCGTCGACGGCTTTGACGCTCGCCAGCTGCGGCGTATCGCCGGCAAAGGTCATGGTCTGAAAGCTCAGCTGTTCCCCCACCTTCAGTCCACGCTTACGCGCCTCCTCAAGCCAGCCCGGCGGGACGGGACGCGAGCTTTGCAGCGCCCTGTCTCCGGCCATAAACTCGCGGCTTTGCTGGCTTAACCCTTTCTCCATGCGATCGCTGACGCTGCCCAGCGCCAGCACGCAGGCTACCGCCAGGCTTAACGCCATCCAGACAATCAACAGCGTGGGCGAGCGCCATTCGCGCCAAAACCAGCGGGCAATCATGCTTCCTCCTGCAGTTCACCGTTAACCAGCCGCAGGCGACGGTCGCAGCGGGCAGCCAGTTGCGGATCGTGGGTCACCAGAATCAGCGTGGTCCCGTGTTCGCGGTTGAGCGAAAACAGCAGGTCGGCAATTTTATCCCCGGTCTTTCGGTCGAGGTTTCCGGTAGGCTCATCCGCAAACAGCACGTCCGGGCGGCCGTTAAACGCCCGGGCCAGGGCCACACGCTGTTGCTCCCCGCCGGAAAGCTGCGCCGGAAGATGGTCGAGGCGTTTGCCAAGCCCTAGCTGCTCCAGCAATGCCTTGGCGTGGGCGCGACTTTCACGGCTGTTACCGCCGCGCAGCAGTGCCGGCAGTTCAACGTTTTCCAGCGCATTGAGCGTCGGGATCAGCATGAAGGACTGAAAGACAAACCCGATATGACGTGCGCGGAGCGCGGCACGCGCCTCTTCATCAAGCTGATGCAGCGGTTGCCCGACCAGGTTGACCTCTCCACTGCTGCCGTCGTCCAGACCGGCTAAAATGGCCAGGAGCGTGGACTTCCCGGAGCCGGACTCGCCAATCAGCGCAATGGTTTCGGCGCGTTTGACAACGAGTTCAACTCCGGTGAGGATGGAAAGCTCGTGTTCCCCCTGACCGACGGACTTCTTAAGACGATGAACTTCAACAATGTTTTCCGCTGGCATTTGCCCTTCCTGTTTTTAATCCTGATGACCTTCCGCGCGGCGGCAGCGGACACGTTACTGGTTCTCGGTGACAGCCTGAGTGCAGGCTATCGCATGGCGGCCAACGCGGCCTGGCCAGCTCTGCTCAATGACAAATGGCAGAGTAAGACAACGGTTATTAATGGCAGCATCAGCGGTGATACCTCGCAGCAAGGCTTGTCGCGCCTGCCAGCCTTACTCAAACAGCATCAACCGCGATGGGTGCTGGTTGAGCTGGGCGGTAATGATGGCTTGCGTGGTTTCCAGCCTCAGCAAACGGAACAGACCCTGCGCACGATCCTTAAGGATATTAAGGCCGCGAATGCGCAACCGCTGCTGATGCAAATTCGCCTGCCCGCCAACTATGGACGTCGGTATAATGAAGCCTTTAGCGCGATCTACCCAAAGCTTGCCAACGAGTTTGATATTCCGCTGCTGCCATTTTTTATGGAAGAGGTCTATCTCAAACCCCAGTGGATGCAAGACGATGGGATCCACCCCAATCGCGATGCGCAGCCGTTTATTGCCGACTGGATGGCAACACGGCTGGCCCCTTTAGTTAAACATGACTCCTAATTCAGCGGAGATCCTGACAGGTAAAGTTATGCAAAAATCGGTCTTAATTACAGGATGTTCCAGCGGAATCGGTCTTGAAAGTGCACTCGAATTGAAGCGTCAGGGATATTGGGTACTGGCGGCCTGCCGTAAACCCGACGACGTCGAACGCATGAACGGGCTGGGCTTTACCGGTGTGTTACTGGATTTAGACTCACCGGAAAGCGTGGAACGCGCTGCCGATGAGGTGCTGACCCTGACCGACAACCGTCTGTACGGCCTTTTTAACAATGCCGGCTACGGCGTGTATGGTCCCCTGGACACGCTCACCCGCGAACAGCTGGAAAAACAGTTTTCCACCAATTTCTTTGGCGTCCATCAGCTCACCATGCGCCTGCTCCCCGCCATGCTGCCGCACGGTGAAGGACGCATTGTGATGACCTCCTCCGTGATGGGGCTGATTTCAACGCCGGGCCGCGGGGCCTATGCCGCCAGCAAGTATGCGCTGGAGGCCTGGTCCGACGCCCTGCGCATGGAGTTGCGTCACAGCGGCATTAAGGTCAGCCTGATTGAGCCGGGCCCTATCCGCACCCGCTTTACGGAAAACGTTAACCAGACCCAGGCGGATAAACCGGTCGAAAACCCCGGTATCGCCGCACGCTTTACGCTCGGGCCGGAAGCAGTCGTCGCTAAAGTGCGCCATGCTTTTGAGAGCGAAAACCCAAAAATGCGCTATCCGGTGACGCTGGTAACCCATGCGGTAGGCTGGTTAAAACGCCTGCTGCCGGGCCGGATGATGGACAAAATTTTACACGGTTGAGTTGAAGCGTCGTCGCTAACCCCCATGTAAATAACAAAACGATAAAAGAGAAGGCCGCATGTCCGTACAGAATATCGTCAATATTACTGAAGCAAACCTGCAACAGACCCTCGAACAGTCCATGACCAAACCGGTGCTGTTCTACTTCTGGTCTGAGCGTAGTCAACACTGTCTGCAGCTGACGCCGGTACTCGAAAGCCTTGCCGCGCAATACAATGGCCAGTTCATTCTCGCCAAACTGGATTGTGACGCAGAGCCTATGGTGGCGTCTCAGTTTGGCCTACGCGCGATTCCTACCGTCTATCTGTTCCAGAATGGTCAACCTGTTGATGGCTTCCAGGGGCCACAGCCTGAAGAAGCGATCCGCGCCCTGCTGGATAAAGTCCTGCCACGCGAGGAAGAGCTGAAGGCGCAGGAAGCCATGGGACTGATGCAGGAAGGCAAATACGACGAAGCGCTGCCGCTGCTCAAAGAGGCGTGGCAGCTGTCGAAACAGGACAGCCAGATTGGCCTGCTCCTTGCGGAAACGCAGATTGCCCTGCACCGTTCCGACGATGCAGAAGCTGTGCTGAAGACCATTCCACTGCAGGATCAGGATACCCGTTATCAGGGTCTGGTCGCGCAGATTGATCTGCTGAAACAGGCGGCGGATACGCCGGAGATCCAGCAGCTTCAACAGCAGGTTGCCGATAACCCGACCGATGCCGCGCTGGCAAGCCAGCTGGCGCTGCAGCTGCATCAGGTGGGACGTAACGAAGAAGCGCTGGCACTGCTGTTCAGCCATCTGCAAAACGATCTGGGTGCCGCCGACGGTCAGGCGCGGAAAATGTTCCAGGAGATCCTGGCCGCGCTGGGCACCGGCGATGCGCTGGCGTCAACGTACCGCCGTCAGCTGTACGCCCTGCTCTACTGATGAACAGGCCCGGTGCCGCTAGCGCTCACCGGGCCTGCAAAAGAGGCGGTCACCCCGCCTTTTTCAACTGCGTCACCACCAGCTGATGGCGCGCGTTGTAGAACTTCCGATAGGTTAAATAGCAGGCAATGATGGTCGACAGGCTGGCCGTAGAGAGCAGCATAAAGGTCACCATGATCTGATATTTAATGGCTTTGACCGGATCGATACCGGCAAAAATCAGCCCCGACATCATTCCCGGCAGGCTAACCAGCCCAACCGTTTTTGCGGAATCCACCGTTGGGATCAGCGACGAGCGGATGCTGTCGCGGATCAGTACCGCCGAGGCCATTTTCGGTGTTGCCCCCAGACTTAATTTCTCCTGCAGCTTCTGTTGTTCACTGCTAAATCGCTGGCCGAGGTTGTTGTAACACAGTCCTACAGCCACCATAGCGTTCCCCGCAATCATCCCGGAAATAGGGATAACCTGCATCGGCGTAAACTCTATTGAGCCGGACACCACCAGCACCGCCAGCGTCAGCGCCGTCCCGGTTGTAATGGCGATAAACGATGAGACAAACGCTTTATCGATATACTTACTGCGTTTCTGCGCGTTCCACGCCGCGTTAAAGCAGATAAACAGCACCATCAGGAGCGTCAGCACCGCGTGGTTGACGTTAAAAATATACTTCAGCACATAGCCGACAATAATGAGCTGGATAACCGCGCGGCAGATACTCCAGATAATATCTTTCTCCAGACCCAGCTTTTCCCGGTAGCTCACCACAATAGCGATCAGTACCAGTACCATCGAAAACGCCAGCGACGTATTCGTAATATTATGCTCACCCACGGTTTGCCTCCTGCATTTTCCCGCCCTGCGGCTCAAGCGTAATGACGTCATCCGCATGGGTAATTTCGTTTGAATCGTGCGTAACCCACAGCACGGCAATATTCTGCTCGCTTGCGTAACGATGAATAATCTCGTTAACGTTGCGTTTGTTCACCTCATCCAGCGCGCTGGTGATCTCGTCCAGTAACAATATCTTCGGCAAAAACTGCAGATTGCGAATCAGCGAAACACGCTGCTTTTCGCCGCCCGATAATTCATTGATGGATTTTGTCAGCGTCTCTTTCGACAGGCCAAAGCGGGCCAGATCGGCGATAAATTTTTCTGGCTCCGGCGTTTTATGACGGATTTGCCACGGAAAGACCAGGTTGTCATAAACCGTGTCCCCGAACAGCGAAGGGGTTTGCACGCAGTAAGAGACCTGCTGGCGATAGCTTTCTGGCGACAGTGTCGCGATATCCTGCCCTTCAAACAGAATAGCGCCCTCAGTGGGGCTGAGCAGTGAAGCGACAATCTTTAATAACGTACTTTTGCCACAGCCTGACGGCCCTGTTATCAGTTTGAACTCCCCCGGGGAAAGACAAAAATCGACATGCTGAAGGATCGTGGTATTTGCCACACGAAAACCGACATCCCTGACCTGCAAGAGCGTATTTTTATTGTTCATCATGCATCCTGTAACCACCTTTATTGCAACCACGCGTAGAATAATCCTTTCACGAACGTAGCGCGAATAGGGTGTGTCGATGGCTGGAGTAAAGGTTTTACCGGTATTCGTCGCGCCCCCTTCTTTACAGGGGCGAATTTCAGCCCGATAGCCGATATACTGACTCATAACACACACGCAGTTCCCTTCGTCACAGCATGCAAAACAGGAGGTTTTTATGCTTATCGTTATACCTGTCCTTATTTTCGTTGCGCTGGTTATTGTCGGCGCTGGCGTCAAAATTGTCCCACAGGGGTATCAGTGGACCGTTGAACGCTTTGGCCGCTACACCAACACGCTCCAGCCGGGTTTAAGCCTGATTGTCCCTTTCATGGACAGGATTGGACGTAAAATCAATATGATGGAACAGGTGCTGGATATTCCTTCCCAGGAAGTGATCTCCAAGGATAACGCCAACGTCACCATTGATGCGGTCTGTTTTATTCAGGTTATTGATGCGCCAAAAGCGGCCTATGAAGTCAGCAATCTGGAGCTGGCTATCGTAAATCTGACGATGACCAACATTCGTACCGTGCTCGGTTCAATGGAGCTGGACGAGATGCTCTCTCAGCGCGACAGCATTAACACCCGCCTGCTGCACATTGTCGACGAGGCCACCAACCCGTGGGGGATCAAAGTTACCCGTATTGAGATCCGCGACGTGCGCCCACCGGCAGAGTTAATCGCCTCCATGAACGCGCAGATGAAAGCGGAACGGACCAAACGCGCCTACATTCTGGAAGCTGAAGGGGTACGTCAGGCAGAGATCCTGAAAGCCGAAGGGGAAAAACAGTCGCAGATCCTGAAAGCGGAAGGTGAACGCCAGTCTGCCTTCTTACAGGCGGAAGCCCGTGAACGTTCTGCAGAAGCGGAAGCCCGCGCCACCCAGATGGTCTCTGAAGCAATTGCGGCGGGTGATATCCAGGCGGTGAACTACTTCGTTGCGCAAAAATACACTGACGCGCTGAAAGAGATTGGCTCCGCGAACAACAGCAAAGTGGTGATGATGCCGCTGGATGCCAGCAGCCTGATGGGCTCCATCGCCGGGATCACTGAACTTATCAAAGACAGCGGAAACGAGCGCAAAAAATGATTGAGCTAATCGTCGCACATCCTCATGCATTCTGGCTAAGCCTCGGTGGCTTATTGCTGGCCGCGGAGATGCTTGGCGGCAACGGTTACCTGCTCTGGAGCGGTGTTGCCGCTGTCATTACCGGGTTAGTGGTCTGGCTACTGCCCCTCGACTGGGCGTGGCAGGGGGCGTTATTTGCCGTGCTGACGCTGTTGGCCGCCTGGCTGTGGTGGCGCTGGCTTAACCGCCAGGTGACAGAGCAGAAACCGCTCGACGCCCACCTCAATCAGCGCGGGCAGCAGATTGTCGGCAAACGTTTTACGCTCGACACGGCGCTGGTTAACGGGCGCGGACATATGCGCGTGGGCGACAGTTCATGGCCCGTGGTGGCCGACGATGACCTCAGCGCCGGCACGCAGGTTGAGGTCATTGCGGTGGAAGGGATAACCCTGCGGGTTAAAGCCTGTCAGGCATGAGCCTTACGATGACAGCAGCCGGACAGATTATCGATAATCGGGCAGTCTGCGCTGTCATCCCCCGGGCAGGATTCCGCCAGCGCCAGAAGCTGCTGACGCATCGCCTGTAACTCGGTAATGTGGCGTTCAATCTCAGCCACTTTCTCCAGCGTACGTTTTTTCACGTCTGCGCTATGGCGCGCCGGATCGTTGAATAAGGTGACCAGCTCGCCGCACTCTTCAAGGTTAAATCCCACCTGCCGCGCCTGGCGCAGCAGCGTCAGTTCATCAAGATGCAGTTGCGTATAACTGCGGTAGCCATTTTCACTGCGCAGCGGCGGTGTCACCAGCCCCTTCTCTTCATAAAAACGGATCGCTTTGCTGGTCAATCCGGTTTTTTTCGCAACATCACTGATATTCACATTTCCCCCTTGACCTTCCCCTTGATGGAAGGTTTAACCTTCATAACAGTTAGCGAAAAGCGTTATGCCGGTCAACATCTGACCAGATCATTATACGGGAGTTTTGTTATGTCTCACACTATTGACCTGACACTGGACGGCCTCTCCTGCGGCCACTGTGTCAAACGCGTTAAAGAAAGTCTGGAACAGCGTCCTGATGTAGACAGCGCTGAAGTGACCCTTGATCACGCCGCCGTCACCGGTAGCGCCAGTGCGGATGCGCTGATTGATACGATCAAACAGGCTGGTTATGGGGCGGAGCTGATCCACCCAAAGGCTAAACCGCTGGCAGAGTCATCATCCCCGTCGGAAGCACTGACAGCGGCCACTCCTGAGCTTCCGGTAGCTGATGATATTGATGACAGCCAACAGCTGCTGATCAACGGCATGAGCTGCGCCAGCTGCGTCTCCCGGGTACAAAATGCCTTGCAGGCTGTACCGGGTGTCGCGCAGGCACGGGTCAATCTTGCGGAGCGTACTGCGCTGGTGATGGGCAGTGCCTCCGCCGCAGATTTAGTGCAGGCCGTTGAAAAAGCGGGCTACGGCGCAGAGGCCATCGAAGATGACCTCAAACGTCGTGAACGCCAGCAGGAAACGGCCGTCGCCACCATGAAACGCTTCCGCTGGCAGGCCATCGTCGCGCTGCTGGTTGGGGTCCCGGTCATGGTGTGGGGTATGATCGGTGACAATATGATGGTCACCGACGATAACCGCATGCTGTGGCTAGTCATTGGGTTGATTACGCTTGCCGTGATGGTCTTCGCAGGCGGTCACTTCTACTCCAGCGCCTGGAAAAGCCTGAAAAATCGCACCGCGACGATGGACACCCTTGTCGCACTCGGCACGGGTGCGGCGTGGCTGTACTCCATGAGCGTCAACGTCTGGCCCCAGTGGTTCCCGATGGAAGCGCGTCATCTCTATTATGAAGCGAGCGCGATGATTATCGGCCTGATTAACCTCGGCCATATGCTTGAAGCGCGCGCCCGTCAGCGTTCCTCCAAAGCGCTGGAGCGCCTGCTGGATTTAACCCCACCGACCGCGCGCGTCGTGACGGATGCGGGTGAAAAAAATGTGCCATTGGCTGAAGTTCAACCCGGCATGACGCTGCGCCTGACCACCGGCGACCGCGTTCCCGTCGACGGTGAAATCACTCAGGGCGAAGCCTGGTTTGACGAAGCGATGCTGACCGGAGAACCCGTCCCGCAACAGAAAGCCCAGGGCGATGCCATTCATGCCGGTACGGTGGTGCAGGACGGTAGCGTGCTTTTCACCGCCAGTGCGGTCGGCAGCCATACCACGCTGTCACGCATTATTCGCATGGTGCGTCAGGCACAGAGCAGTAAGCCGGAAATTGGTCAGCTGGCCGATAAAATCTCCGCCATTTTTGTGCCGGTCGTGGTCGGTATCGCGCTGCTGAGCGCGGCTATCTGGTATGTCTTCGGCCCGGCACCGCAAATTGTCTATACCCTGGTGATTGCCACCACGGTGCTGATCATTGCCTGTCCTTGCGCGCTCGGTCTTGCCACGCCAATGTCGATCATCTCAGGCGTAGGCCGTGCCGCTGAATTTGGCGTGCTGGTACGGGATGCCGATGCGCTGCAGCGGGCGAGCACGCTGGACACGCTGGTGTTTGATAAAACCGGCACGCTGACGGAAGGGAAACCGCAGGTAGTGGCCGTGATAACCGCAGGCATCACGCAGGATGACGCACTGCGTCTCGCCGCGGCGCTTGAACAAGGCTCCAGCCACCCGCTGGCCCACGCCATTATTGAGAAAGCCGGGAATGCCAGCCTGCCGCAGGTGAGCAATTTCCGTACCCTGCGCGGTTTAGGCGTCAGCGGTACCGCCGAAGGGCACACGCTGCTGCTGGGGAATCAGGCACTGCTGAAGGAGCATGGCGTTGAGACTTCAGCCCTGGAACAAGACCTGAAAGATCAAGCCTCTCAGGGCGCAACCCCGGTTCTGCTTGCCGTTGATGGCAAGGCCGCGGCGCTGCTGGCAATTCGCGATCCGCTACGCCAGGACAGCGTGCAGGCGTTGCAACGCCTGCATCGTGCGGGCTATCGCCTGGTGATGTTGACCGGGGATAATCCTGTGACGGCGAACGCCATCGCCCGGGAAGCTGGGATTGACGAGGTCATTGCCGGGGTGTTACCTGACGGCAAAGCAGACGCCATCAAGACGCTGCAAAGCCAGGGTCGCCAGGTGGCGATGGTCGGTGACGGGATTAACGATGCGCCGGCGCTGGCACAGGCGGAAGTGGGTATTGCGATGGGGGGCGGTAGCGATGTCGCCATTGAGACGGCCGCCATCACCCTGATGCGTCACAGCCTGATGGGCGTTGCGGACGCGCTGGCGATTTCAAAAGCCACCTTGCGCAACATGAAGCAGAACCTGCTGGGTGCCTTCGTCTACAACTCGCTCGGTATCCCGATTGCTGCCGGTATTTTGTGGCCGCTGACCGGCACGCTGCTGAACCCGGTTGTCGCGGGTGCGGCGATGGCGCTCTCGTCCATTACCGTGGTGAGCAACGCAAACCGGTTGTTGCGGTTTAAACCGAAAGATTGAACCTTCTTCTCCTACGCGCTAGCATGAACCTTTCCGTTTATGGAGCGCGTATGAGTCTGTTTAATCGTATAAAAACATCGTTTCGCGCCCTCTTCCCCCGCCGTTATGCCTGGCCCGGCATGGATATCTCGCTTCCCGGCGGGCAGCACCTTCACCTGGTGGGCAGCATCCATATGGGCACGCAGGATATGTCCCCGCTGCCAGCCGGTCTGATGAAACTGCTGAAGAGCGCCGATGCGCTGGTCGTTGAAGCGGATATTTCGGGCCAGACGTCGCCGTTTGCCGGCCTCGAAAGCGATCTCCCCCTTGCTGAACGTTTGAACGACACGCAGTTTGCTGAACTGACGCGCGTCGCAGATGAGACGGGGGTGTCGCTCTCCATGCTGGACACACTGCCGCTGTGGCAAATCGCGATGGTCCTGCAGGCGACCCAGGCGCAGCGTCTGGGGCTACGCGGCGATTACGGTATTGATTACCAGCTGTTGAATGCCGCGAGAGCACGCCATTTGTCAGTCATTGAGCTCGAAGGTACGGACAGCCAGATAGCCCTGCTGCGCCAGCTTCCTGATGATGGGCTGATGCTGCTGGATGATACCCTGACCCACTGGCACACCAACGCGCGTCTGTTGCAAACGATGATCGGCTGGTGGCTGAATGCGCCGCCCACGGACGGTAAACTGGCGCTGCCGTCGACGTTCAGTGAATCGTTGTATGATGTGCTGATGAACGAGCGCAACAAAGCCTGGCAGCAGACGTTACATGCGTTGCCTGCGGGGCGTTACGTGGTCGCTGTCGGGGCGTTACATTTGTACGGAGAAGGGAATTTGCCGTCACTGCTGAAATAAAAAAATGGCCAATATTTCTATTGGCCCGTCAAAGAGGAATTTCATCGTTTTTATTATGCCGAAGGAGACCTTCGGTTGAGCCGATTGTCGCTCAAAGTGACCATCACTGCCAATACTATTGCGCAAGATGGTGCTATTTTTTAGACAAACGTCAGGCGTATGCTGTCAGCATGAATTGTCTGTCGTAAGAAGGATAGCTATGACTCCCGCCGTTAAATTACTCGAAAAAAACAACATTCCCTTTCGGATCCACACCTACGATCACGATCCCAGCGAAACGAATTTTGGTGATGAAGTGGTGCGCAAACTGGGGCTGAACGCCGATCGGGTTTATAAGACGCTGCTGGTGGCGGTGAACGGTGATATGAAACACCTCGCCGTCGCGGTAACGCCCGTTGCCGGGCAGCTGGATCTCAAGAAAGTGGCCAAAGCGCTGGGGGCAAAGAAGGTGGATATGGCCGATCCGATGGTTGCGCAACGCACTACCGGCTACCTTGTCGGCGGTATCAGCCCGCTCGGGCAGAAAAAACGCCTGCCGACGCTGATTGATGCCCCTTCGCAGACCTTCGACACCATTTATATTTCCGGCGGCAAACGCGGGCTGGATATTGAACTGTCCGCAGGCGATCTGGCGAAAATACTGGACGCGACATTTGCGGATATTGCGCGACGGGATTGAGGAAGTGGCCCGGAGGCACTGTGCTTACCGGGCCGACGATTCTCATACAGGCCGGGTCAGGCATAGCCGCCCCCCGGCACAAAACCGCACTACTGCCAGCTCACCTCGCCTTTCGGCTCGTAGGTATTCACGTCGATCGGTGAATTCTGCTCGATGAACTGCTTCAGCACTTCCGCATCGATAAACCCGGTATTCACATAGCCCGGTTTATTGTCGATATGCGGATAACCGTCACCGCCGGTGGCGTTAAAGCTTAATGTTGCCATGCGGTAGGTTTTGGCAGGGTCGACCGGCTCGCCTTTGATTTTGAGGTCGTTGAGCTTGCCGTCCTTCGCCACAAAGCTGACGTTGGCAAACTGCGGATAAGCGCCGGAGTCCGGCTTCATCTGCGCCACGGCGGTGAGATAGTCAATCACCTCTTTACCGCTCATGTCGACATACACCACGATGTTACCGAACGGCTGAACCTTCAGCACATCTTTATAGGTGATGTTTCCGCCTTCGATGGAGTCGCGGATGCCGCCGCCGCTCATCACGCCAAAATCGGCATTTGTGCGCGCCATTTGTGCCGCCAGCACCAGATGCCCCATATTGGTCTGCACAAAGCGAACTTTGCTGCGGTCCCCTTCCAGACGACCATTCAGCGTACCAATCTTCACATCCAGCTGCGCCTTGCCTTTATTCTGGAAGGGCGTCAGCAGGGAGAGCATCTGCGCGTTCTCGGCAATTTCCGGGGTGTAGAGTACGCGTTCACTCTTCCCGTCAGGGTAAGTCACTTTCTTCTTCAGGTTGACCGGAATGAGCTGATAGTGCACCAGCTTCATCTCGCCGTTACGGAACTCAAAGTCCGCACGCCCCACGTATTTACCCCATTCGTGCGCCTGCACAATCCAGATACCGTTTTGACGGTCCGGAGCACACGGCGTGCCTGGCACGTAGTCGACCTGCTTTTTATTCTCTGACGCCATGCAGACCGGGTCTTGTGAATGACCGCCCACAATCATCGCCAGCGAGCCCGCAGGCAGGCTGCGAGCCATCTCCACGTCACCCGGCGCATTCGAGCCGTGCTCACCGTTGTCGTAGTGGCCCATATGGGTGGTGGCTATAATGACATCCGGCTTTTCGTTCTGCTGCAATTCCTGAATGACCAGCTTCGCTTCGTCTGCCGGTTTACGGAATTCGATATCGGTAAAGAACTCAGGGTTGCCGATTTTTGCCGTATCGTCGGTGGTTAACCCGATGACCGCAATTTTCAGATCCTGACGCTTAAACAGCGCCCAGGGTTTGAACAGTCGCTCGCCGGTGCTTTTCTGGTAGATGTTGGCAGAGAGGAACGGAAATTTGGCCCATTTTTCCTGCTGACGCAGCACCGTCAGCGGGTTATCGAACTCATGGTTACCGACGGCCATCGCATCGTAGCCAATAAGATTCATGCCGCGGAAATCAGGCTCCGCATCCTGTAAATCAGATTCCGGCACGCCGGTATTGATATCGCCCCCCGACAGCAGCAGTACACTGCCCCCCTGGGCTGCCACCTCTTTACGAATGCCATCCACCAGCGTTTTTTGTGCCGACAGACCGTATTCGCCGTATTCACTGCGCCAGAAATGGCCGTGGTGATCGTTGGTATGCAGAATGGTGATTTTATAGGTTTTATCTTTTTCATAGGCCTGCACGGGCAGGCTAACCAGACCCCAGGCGGCGATCAGCGCCAGCGCGACGCTCCGCTTCATTAACTTCATCTTCTCTCTCCCTGACCAATAGACAAAGGCAAAAATTACAGTGACTAATAAGAATAGACAAATAAGTTTTCAGAATTGCGACTTTATTCAAATGTCACTGCCGGGTATGTTAGTTGGATAATAATTACACCCTGCATTTCTAATAACAAAAGACGTGGTATTCATCTCTATGGCAATCAGTGAATCAACCCAGCCCGTGTCTGGCGCTCCGGCGTCGCGCACCTCGTTTAAAGTGTTAGGCGCAATCAGCCTTTCACATCTGCTCAACGACATGATCCAGTCGTTGATTCTCGCGATCTACCCGCTGCTGCAGTCCGAGTTTTCATTAACGTTCGTGCAGATCGGGATGATCACCCTGACCTTCCAGCTGGCCTCCTCACTTCTGCAACCGGTCGTGGGCTACTGGACGGATAAATATCCTATGCCGTGGTCGCTACCGATTGGCATGTGTTTTACCTTGAGCGGGCTGGTGCTGCTGGCAATGGCAGGCAGCTTTGAAGCAGTGCTGATTGCCGCCGCGCTGGTGGGCACGGGGTCGTCGGTCTTTCACCCGGAGTCCTCACGCGTGGCGCGCATGGCCTCCGGGGGCCGTCACGGGCTGGCGCAATCGCTCTTTCAGGTGGGCGGTAACTTTGGCAGCTCCCTCGGCCCACTGCTGGCAGCGGTGATCATCGCTCCGTACGGCAAGGGTAACGTGGCGTGGTTTGTGCTGGCAGCCTTGCTGGCGATTATCGTGCTGATTCAGATCAGCCGCTGGTATGCCGCGCAGCATCGCGTGAACAAAGGTAAACCTAAAGCGAAGGTTATCAATCCCCTTCCTCGCGATAAGGTCATTCTGGCCGTCTCCGTGCTTCTGGTGCTGATTTTCTCGAAATACTTCTATATGGCGAGCATCAGCAGCTATTACACCTTTTACCTGATGCAAAAATTCGGATTATCGGTCCAAAACGCCCAGATTCACCTGTTTGCCTTCCTGTTTGCGGTGGCTGCAGGGACGGTTATCGGCGGGCCTGTGGGCGATAAAATCGGGCGCAAATACGTCATTTGGGGCTCTATCCTCGGCGTGGCCCCGTTTACCCTTATTTTGCCGTATGCAAGCCTGGAGTGGACGGGGATTTTGACCGTGATTATTGGGTTTATCCTCGCCTCGGCGTTTTCCGCCATCCTTGTTTACGCGCAAGAGCTGCTGCCAGGCCGTATCGGTATGGTTTCCGGGCTCTTTTTCGGTTTTGCTTTCGGCATGGGCGGCCTTGGTGCGGCAGTGCTGGGCATGATTGCCGACCACACCAGTATCTTCCTGGTCTATAAAATCTGTGCTTTCCTGCCACTTCTGGGGATGTTGACCATATTCCTGCCTGATAACCGCCATAAAGCGTAATATAACGGTCGCTAAAGTTTTACTTTGGCGACCTGACCCCCTGATGCCATAAGGGTTTCTTCTGCATCCCCCCGCCTAATTTATCAAAATGCGCTTTTTTACACGCATATTGCTGTTTTATTCAAACTTCAACAATTATTCATAAACATAACGGCAAAAATTGTCATAAACTATTACTCGGTTTTTGGTTTTTTAACCAAATGGAACACCCACAACGAAAGGAGACGGAATGCATCACGCCACACCGCTTATCACCACCATTGTTGGTGGACTTGTGCTCGCTTTTATCCTCGGCATGATTGCCAATAAACTGCGTATTTCGCCTCTGGTGGGCTATTTGTTAGCGGGTGTGCTGGCGGGTCCCTTTACGCCAGGTTTCGTGGCGGATACCAAACTGGCGCCCGAACTGGCGGAATTAGGCGTGATTCTGCTGATGTTTGGCGTGGGTCTGCATTTCTCACTCAAGGATCTGATGGCGGTAAAGTCGATCGCCATACCGGGAGCGATCGCACAGATAGCCGTAGCGACGCTGCTGGGAATGGCGCTTTCGACAGTGCTTGGCTGGTCGCTGATGACCGGTATCGTTTTTGGGCTGTGTCTTTCAACCGCCAGTACTGTCGTACTGCTGCGCGCGCTTGAGGAGAGGCAGCTTATCGACAGCCAGCGCGGACAAATCGCGATAGGCTGGCTGATTGTGGAAGACCTGGTGATGGTGCTGACGCTGGTGTTGCTGCCTGCCGTCGCCGGTATGATGGAAAAAGAGAGCGTCGGCTTTGCGACGCTGGCGCTGGACATGAGCATCACCATCGGGAAAGTGGTGGCGTTTATCACCATTATGATGCTGGTGGGCCGCCGTCTGGTGCCGTGGATCCTGTCCCGCAGCGCGGCCACCGGCTCCCGTGAGTTGTTTACCCTGTCTGTCCTTGCCCTGGCGCTGGGGATTGCCTTTGGGGCCGTAGAACTGTTCGACGTCTCCTTTGCACTGGGCGCGTTCTTCGCCGGGATGGTGCTGAACGAATCCGAGCTGAGCCACCGTGCGGCGCACGATACGCTGCCGCTGCGCGACGCCTTCGCCGTCCTGTTCTTTGTCTCCGTCGGGATGCTGTTTGATCCGATGGTTCTGGTTCAGCAGCCGCTGGCCGTGATGGGCACCCTGGCGATTATTATCTTTGGTAAGTCGGTTGCCGCCTTCTTCCTGGTACGGATGTTTGGCCACTCGCCGCGTACCGCTCTGACCATCGCCGCCAGCCTGGCGCAGATTGGTGAGTTCGCCTTTATTCTGGCAGGCCTGGGTATGGCGCTGAATCTGCTGCCTCAGGCCGGGCAAAATCTGGTCCTCGCCGGAGCGATCCTCTCCATCATGCTGAACCCGGTCCTGTTTGCATTGCTGGAAAAATACCTCGATAAAACCGAAACGCTGGAAGAGCAGACGCTGGAAGAAGCTATCGAAGAAGAGAAGCAGATCCCGGTGGATATTTGCAATCATGCCCTGCTGGTCGGCTTTGGCCGCGTAGGAAGCCTGCTCGGTGAGAAGCTGATGGCGCAGGGGATCCCGCTGGTGGTGATTGAAACATCACGTACCCGCGTCGACGAGCTGCGCGAGCGCGGCGTTCGCGCGGTGTTGGGTAATGCGGCAAACGAAGAGATCATGAATCTCGCGCATCTGGACTGCGCGCGCTGGTTGCTGCTGACCATTCCAAACGGCTATGAAGCGGGTGAAATTGTGGCGTCCGCACGTGAGAAGTGCCCGAATATTGAGATCATTGCCCGCGCCCATTATGACGATGAGGTGGAGTACATTACCGAACGGGGTGCGGATCAGGTGGTGATGGGTGAACGCGAAATTGCAAAAGCGATGCTGACGCTGTTAACGAAACCGCCGGTTGACGAGGTGGTGACAGGGTAAGTGTGCCTCCTGCAGCCCCTGACTGACCCCCTCCCACCGGGAGAGGGTACAAACACGAATACGGCAACCGCAAGGTTGCCGTTTTGCCTTTATCGGTCCCAGTAGGCTTCTTCGAGGCTATCTTCCCTTTCCGGCAGACCGCGGGTTAAGCGCGGCGAGTGCTGGTTCAGCACCTGATAACTCACGCGGTTCGCGTACTTACACACCTGCGCCAGCGACGAATAGGTCAGCCAGTTGAATTTGTGCTTGCTGGAATTCGGGACGTTGGTTTTATGGTAGGCATTCGCAGTGATGTCATGCAGCAGCGCCGCCAGTGCGCCATCTCCCGCGCCATTGGTGTTCATGATCTTTTCTGGCCCGCCCATATACGGCGCGATGTGGGAGTAAATACGCAGCGGGTTTTCGCAATCTTTATGGCGAATCGCGCGGCTGAACTCGTACTGGTTAAACTCGGCAATGGCGCCTGGCAGCAGTGGATGCTGCGTTTTGCGTTTGCTCTCTTCTTCCGTGAAGCCTGCCATATACAGCCCTACCGGTCCGGCAGTGCAGAGCACCAGATCGACCCAGTCGAGCGCTTTATCGGAGGCCAGCAGCGGATCGCTCTCGCCGGTCAACGCTTCAGCCTCTTCTTCGTTCATCGCCAGAATCGAGACGTGTTCCTTCAGGAAGGCCTGCCACCACTCGGGGTTGTCGGCTATCACGAATTTGGTGCCCAGCGTCAGAACGACCGGCACATTGTATTTCTTCGCGTACTCAATCGCTTTCATGGTGGCTTCCGGCATCGGCTCACCGGGTTTACAGCGCACCAGATACGACGTCAGCACCAGTGCAGACGCACCCGCTATCACCGCTTCCGGAATGCTCTCTGCACGCAGCTTATTCATGTGGCCGGGGCTGATGGCAAAGGTACGTTCACCGGAATCGCTGATCAGCGTGAAGCAGCGGCCAATCGGCCCGTCAACGCCCTGAAGGTAGTTCAGATCGGTGCGGCTGGAGGTATTGCACAAATAACGGTAGGCGTAGCCACCAATTTCGATGTTGCTGCACATGACGCCCAATAACACAGAGCGATCGTCGGCAAGCACCGAGTAGTTGTGCATGGTGTTGCCGATAGTGCCACCGGCAAACTGATGGGTGATCAGGTTTTCACGCGTCAGCTCCTGATACAGGGCTTCGGCAACATCGTCCTCAATCACCAGCGAGTGACCGGCGCTCAGACCGTAACGAGCGACAAACGCATCATCCACTTTAGCTTCAATGTCCACCAGCGTCTGATCGATACCGACGACCCATGCGGCGCTGGTTTCATTTTCCGGCTGGATTTGCTGCAGGAGCGGATCGCGGGCATCAACGGGGAAGTAGTGTTTAGATTTGCGTTTACCGGGAAATTTCATGGGTCTGAACTGTGCAAGGATTATGGGCCGGGAATGGTAGCACAAACCCGGACCATAGTGCGATCAGCGGCTGTTTGTCACCAGTGACACCATCATCTCGATATGCTCAGGCGAGTCGTTTAGGGCCGGAATGTATTCGTATTTCGTTCCGCCCGCCTCGAGGAAGAACTCTCTGTTCTGCACGGCAATCTCTTCCAGCGTTTCCAGACAGTCGGCGGAGAAACCGGGTGACATCACCTGAATATGTTTCACGCCCTTCTCACCGAGCATTTTGAGGGTTTCGTCGGTATAAGGCGTTAACCATGGCTCGCGGCCAAAACGCGACTGGAAGGTCATCATCACTTTCTCTGGCGGCAGGCCGAGGGCTGAGACCAGCTCACGGGTAGTATCGCGGCAGCGCTGCGGGTAATCATCCCCTTCATTGGCGAAGCGCTGCGGGATCCCGTGATAGGAGAGCAACAGCAGATCCGGCTCGCCATGTTTTTCAAACGACGCGCGCGCGCTACTGGCAAGCGCTTTAATATAGCGTTCGTTATCGGCGTAATCGCGAATAAAGGTCACGCCAGGAATACGGCGGCGGGTCGCCAGAATACGTGCCAGCTCATCCCAGACGGCGGCAACCGTCGAGCAGGAGTACTGCGGATAAAGGGCGAGAACCACAATGTGGTCGACGCCCTGCGCCAGCAGCGAGTCGACCGCGCTTTCCAGTGACGGTTTACCGTAGCTCATGCCCAGCGCGACGGGCATATCCGGCAGGCGGGCGGCCAGCGCTTTTTCCTGCCGACGGCTATACACCATCAGCGGTGAGCCCTCTTCCATCCAGACGGACTGATAAAGCTTTGCTACACGTGGGGCACGAATCGGCAGAATGACGCCACGCAGCAGCGGCCACCACAACAGTCTTGGGGTATCCACGACGCGCGTGTCGCTTAAAAATTGTCGCAGGTAGCGTTTTACCGCTTCTGATGTCGGTGCATCTGGTGTACCCAGATTGGCAAGCAGGATGCCGGTTTTCGCCTGACTCATTCACGCCTCTTAACCATTTGAATGGTTTTCAATTGTAGCGGAAAAGCGTTTAAACGAAACCCATTGCTGCAATAGGTAAGATGAGAATTTTTCTCACCCGGAGAGCCCGGGTGAGAGAGGTGCAATTAGCCGAGGATTTTTTCCAGCTCTGCACGAACGTCAGCAACGGCTTTGGTGCCGTCAACTTTCGCGTATTTGGTGTTACCCGCCTGCGCTTCTTTGGTGTAATAACCGATCAGCGGAGCGGTCATCTGATGGTATTCCACCAGACGTTTACGCACGGTCTCTTCCTGATCGTCTTTACGGGTGGTCAGCTCTTCACCGGTAACGTCATCTTTACCTTCAACCTTAGGCGGGTTGAATTTGATGTGGTAAACGCGGCCAGATGCAGCGTGTACGCGACGACCAACAATACGGTCAACGATCAGCTCGTCCGGCACGTCGAACTCGAGCACGTAGTCCACGTTGATGCCCGCTTCTTTCATGGCATCAGCCTGAGGAATGGTGCGTGGGAAGCCGTCCAACAGGAAACCGTTACGGCAGTCTTCCTGAGCAATGCGCTCTTTGACCAGAGCGATAACCAGCTCGTCGGTCACCAGCTTGCCTGCGTCCATGATGTCTTTCGCTTGTTTACCCAGCTCGGAGCCAGATTTAACAGCGGCGCGCAGCATATCACCGGTGGAGATTTGCGGAATACCGTATTTCTCCATGATGAACTGAGCCTGAGTTCCTTTACCCGCGCCCGGAGCGCCAAGCAGAATAATACGCATTGCGAAAATCCCCTCAAAAGTCGATTCAATTTTTCAAAAGCGCTAAACAATACCACCAGAACGGATATGGCTCAAGGAAGGCAGGCGGGCTGAAACGGTTAATGAAGGGAGATTAACGGGAAGGAGCGGTCTGGAGCCCTCCCCCGGTCCTCTCCCACAGGAGAGGGAGAAGACCAGGGGGAGGCGGGTCAATTACGCCAGCAGCAGCGCATTCACACGTTTAATGAACAGGTTAGGATCTTCCAGCGTGCCGCGCTCGGCCAGCAGAGACTGATCCAGCAGAAGCTCAACCCACTCGGCGAAGCGTGCTTCGTCCTGCGTATCCGCCGCGCGTTTCACCAGCGGATGATCCGGGTTCAGCTCGAAGATATACTTCACTTCTGGCATCGCCTGGCCCGCCGCGGCGAACAGTTTCGCCATCTGGGTGCTCATTTCATCCGCATCCGTGGTGACAATGGCCGGGGTATCGGTCAGACGGTGAGTGAAACGCACCTCTTTCACGCGATCGCCCAGCAGCGTTTTCACGCGCTCAACGAAAGGCTCCAGCGCCTTCTCCGCTTCTTTCGCGCTTTCGTCCACTTCATCGGCCAGCTTATCGATCGACTCATCGGCTTTGGCAACGGACTGGAACGCCTTACCGTCGAACTCGGTCAGGTAGTTCATCATCCACTCGTCGATGCGGTCAGACAGCAGCAGTACTTCGATGCCTTTCTTACGCAGCAGCTCGAGGTGTGGGCTGCTCTTCGCCGCGGCGTAGCTGTCGGCGGTGATGTAGTAGATCTTCTCCTGCCCTTCTTTCATGCGGGAGACGTACTCTTCCAGCGACACGGTCTGCGCAGAGGAGTCGGTGTGAGTGGAAGCGAAACGCAGCAGTTTAGCAATGGCTTCTACGTTGGATGTATCTTCCGCAGGGCCCTCTTTCAGCACCAGACCGAACTGTTTCCAGAAGGTCTGGTATTTTTCAGCGTCGTCTTTCGCCAGTTTTTCCAGCATCTGCAGCGCACGTTTGGTCAGTGCATTACGCAGGTTGCGGGTGACGGTGCTGTCCTGCAGAATTTCACGGGAGACGTTCAGCGGCAGATCGTTGGAGTCAATCAGGCCACGCACAAAGCGCAGGTAGTTCGGCATGAACTGCTCGGCGTCATCCATGATAAACACGCGCTGGACGTACAGCTTCAGACCGTGCTTGTGATCGCGGTTCCACATATCCCATGGCGCCTGAGACGGGATATACAGCAGGCTGGTGTACTCCTGCTTACCTTCCACACGGTTGTGGCTCCAGGTGAGCGGATCGGTAAAGTCGTGGGCGATGTGTTTGTAGAATTCGTTGTATTCGTCGTCTTTAATTTCAGATTTATTGCGCGTCCACAGCGCCTGCGCCTTGTTGATTTTCTCCCAGGACACCACGGTTTCACCGTCTTTCTCTTCCTGTTTTTCAATCTCAACCGGCAGGGCAATATGGTCGGAGTATTTGCTGATGATGGAGCGCACGCGCCAGTCATTCAGGAAATCGTCTTCGCCTTCACGCAGGTGAAGGGTGATTTCGGTACCGCGGTCCGCTTTGGTGATGTCATCAACGGTGTATTCGCCTTCGCCTTTAGATTCCCAGAAGACGCCGTGATCCGCACTGTCGCCTGCTGCACGGGTACGTACGGTGACTTTGTCCGCAACGATGAACGCCGAGTAGAAGCCCACACCGAACTGGCCGATCAGCTGGCTGTCTTTCGCCTGATCGGAGCCCATTGATTCGAGGAACGCTTTGGTACCGGATTTAGCAATGGTCCCGAGATGGTCGATGACCTCGTCGCGGTTCATACCAATGCCGTTATCGGCGATAGTCAGGGTACGGTTCTCTTTATCGAAAGAGACGCGCACGCGCAGCTCTCCGTCGCCTTCGTACAGATCCGGGTTAGACAGGGCGCGGAAGCGCAGCTTGTCCGCCGCATCGGAGGCGTTGGAAATCAGCTCACGCAGGAAGATTTCTTTGTTGGAATACAGGGAATGGATCATCAGGTGCAGAAGCTGTTTTACTTCTGACTGGAAACCACGGGTTTCTTGTCCTTTCATCTATGTCGACCTCAACAATGCCATTTAATGGGGTTTTAAAACGTTGAGGGAGAGATGGGGATACGAGGGGAGAATTTCAAGCGGAGGCCGCGATTGCAGCCTCCGTTTGGTCAGAAAATAATCTTGTGACGTCCAGCCAGAGAGTGGGACAGCGTGGTGCCGTCCACCATCTCCAGCTCACCGCCCACTGGCACGCCGTGAGCGATGCGGCTGGCGTCAACGCCATACTGTGCGCACAATTCGGCGATGTAGTTGGCCGTAGCTTCCCCTTCCACCGTTGGGTTGGTGGCGAGGATCACCTCTTTGATCGTTTCGGACTCAAGACGCTGTTCAAGGCGATCGAGACCGATATCGTCCGGGCCAATTCCGTCCAGCGGGGAGAGATGCCCCATCAGCACAAAATAGCGGCCAGAAAACTGCCCGGTCTGTTCGATGGCGTAGATGTCCGCCGGACTCTCCACCACGCAAATCTGACCATTTTCCTGACGACGCGGATTAGTGCAGATGTTACACACGTCCTGCTCGGTAAAGGTACGGCAATCCGCACAGTGACCAATTTCTGACATGGCACGGGTCAAAGCCTGCGCCAGGCGCATCCCGCCGCTGCGGTCGCGCTGCAATAGCGTAAACGCCATGCGCTGCGCCGACTTCGGGCCGACACCCGGCAGACAGCGCAGTGCTTCCATTAACTGCGTGAGCAGCGGACTGGTTTGCATCAGAATGGCATCTTGAAGCCAGGCGGCAGTTGCATACCGCTGGAAACAGAGGCCATTTTCTCTTTCTGAGTTTCATCGATACGGCGCGCAGCATCGTTAAACGCGGCTGCAACCAGATCTTCCAGCATGTCTTTGTCGTCTTCGAGCAGGCTTGGGTCGATTTCAACGCGACGGCAGTTATGCGCACCGTTGATGGTCACCTTGACCAGACCGGCACCGGATTCACCCGTGACTTCCAGCTGAGCGATCTCTTCCTGCATCTTCTGCATTTTTTCCTGCATCTGCTGAGCCTGCTTCATCAGGCCACCCAGACCGCCTTTTCCACCAAACATAGGCTTCTCTCTTCTTTCACGTTTAAGGATTACAACCGTAAGTCAGACTCACGATCAAATGGGGCGAATACTCTCTTCATCCAGATCGGCGTCGAAGAACCGGCGCAGAGTCTGGATATTGTTATCCGCGATAATCGACTCGCGCGCCTGCGCGAGCTTCTCTTCATAAATCGCCTGACGCCATTCCAGTGGCGTTCGCACCGCCGGATTATCATCTTCAATGATAGTCAATTCAACCGGTGCACCGTGTAATGCGGTGAGCGCCTCGGCCAGCGCTTTTTGCGCGCCAGGGGAATTCAGGTGCCGCTGACCCGGTCGCAGGTGTAAACGTACCTGATGACCGTCCTGCTCTTTCCAGGCATTCAGCGCGACCTGCTCAACCAACTTCGGCAACTGCAGTTTACTGACCTCTGCGGCCCACGCGTCACGCTCAATAGACTCTTCGGCAAGTTTCGCGGAAAGCTCAGGTGTTTTTTCATGCTCCAGCGCCTTTTTTAGCGCTTTCGGTGTGGCAACTTCTTCTTTCACCTCTTCAACGAGGGTTGTTGCCTTCCAGCGGTAAGCCTCTTCTTTCACCGGGGCTTTTTGCTCGAGCGCGGACGGAGCAGGGCGCGACTGAACGCGCTCCGTAACCGAAGCCAGTCGTTCAAGCGCGGCGTTGTTCACCGGCCGCGCTCTTCCTGGCGCTGCCGGTTCACTCTTTTTTGGTTTGGTTGCTCCCTGAGCACGTTGCAACTGGCTTCGTGCGGCAAGCACCGAACTGGTGGCCTCCGGCAGCGGTACGTTCTGCTGCGGGGGAGCCGTCGGCTGCGGTGGCACCTGCTGAGGCGACATCACCGCAGTGGGGGCGACCGGAGCAAAAGACTGTCGGGGCACTTCCGGCTCCGGCAGAGGCATGCGCGGATGGAACGCCAGCGCACGCAGCAGGGTCATTTCAACGCCCATCCGGGGATCCGGTGCAAACGGCAGCTCTTTGCGGCCAATCAGCAGCGTCTGGTAATAAAGCTGCACGTCAGCCGGTGGGACGGTGCGCGCAAGTTCACGCATCCGGTGTTCAATAACCGCCATATCGGCACCGATGGCGGACGGAGAAAGCTGCAGCATCGCCACGCGGTGCAGCAGACTCAGCATCTCAACCAGCAGCGCTTCCCATTCAATGCCCCGGGCAGCCGCGGCGTTCACCAGCGACATGACGCGTTCACCGTTGGCGGCAATCATCGCTTCGATGAGAGAAAGCGCCTGATCGTCATCCAGCGTGCCGAGCATGGTGCTGACCGCGTCGGTCGAGAGTTTACCGTCACCGCTGGCAATCGCCTGGTCGGTGAGACTTAAGGCATCACGAAGGCTGCCGTCTGCCGCGCGGGCCAGCAGCTGCAGGGCGCGCGGTTCGTGGACAATCTTCTCTTCATCAAGAATATGTTCAAGCTGAGCGCGGATCTGCTCGACGTCCAGCGCCTTCAGATGGAACTGCAGGCAGCGCGACAAAATAGTGACCGGCAGCTTTTGCGGATCGGTGGTCGCCAGCAGGAATTTCACATGCGCGGGCGGCTCTTCCAGCGTTTTCAGCAGGGCGTTGAAACTGTGGCGTGACAGCATGTGCACTTCATCGATCAGGTAGACCTTGAAGCGGCCACGCGCCGGCGCGTACTGCACGTTGTCGAGCAGATCGCGGGTATCTTCCACTTTCGTGCGCGAGGCGGCGTCGATCTCAATCAGATCGACAAAGCGCCCCTGCTCAATTTCACGGCAGTTGTCACACACGCCGCACGGCGTGGCGGTGATCCCGGTTTCGCAGTTCAGACCTTTTGCCAGCAAACGGGCAATAGAGGTCTTACCGACGCCGCGGGTGCCGGAGAAAAGATAAGCGTGATGGATGCGACCTAGCGACAAGCCGTTCGCCAGGGCCGTCAGCACATGCTCCTGACCGACAACGTCAGCAAAGGTTTGTGGTCGCCATTTACGGGCTAACACCTGATAACTCATGGGCAGGCTCTGCAACGCTGGAAGGTGAATTTATGGAGGGGAATGCTATCACAACCTCACCCATTGAGCGAGGTTGTGAAAACCGGGATTAATGACCCGGGAAAGGCACCAGGCTGTAGCTGGTAATGCCCTGTTTTTCCAGGCGCTGTTCGCCACCCAGGTCAAACAGGTTAATGATGAATGCCGCGTCGGTCACTTCACCACCCAGACGACGGATCAGCTTCACGGTCGCTTCAATCGTGCCGCCGGTCGCCAGCAGATCGTCAACCACCAGCACTTTATCGCCAGGCTTGATCGCATCAACGTGGATTTCCAGCTGATCGGTGCCGTACTCCAGTTCGTAGCTCTCTGCGATGGTTTCACGCGGCAGTTTGCGCGGTTTACGCACCGGCACAAAGCCAACACCCATTGCCAGCGCGACCGGCGCGCCAAACAGGAATCCACGGGCTTCGGTACCCACTACTTTGGTGATCCCGGCGTTTTTATAACGCTCGACCAGCAGTTCAATGCTGAGCGCGTACGCTTTCGGGTCTTCCAGCAAGCTGGTGACATCACGGAAAAGAATGCCAGGCTTTGGATAGTCCTGGATACTTTTGATGCTGTTTTTCAGATATTCAAGCTGCTGTGCAGTTGCGGTCATCGGTTTGTGCCTAAATGAAACAGTGTTACTCACAGCGCGCAACGAGTCGGCCAGGGTAACAATTGTTTAACCTTTGACCAGGCGCAGCTGTGCTCGAAAACGGTCGAATTTACTGGCTGCGCGCAATAATTGCAACAGCCATTATAAGGCTTCAGTGCTTTTGTTGCTTTTCATCAACCACGGGGATCCGCCACATAAAGAAAAGCAGACAGGCGAGGATCGTCAGCAACAGAATGCGCACCCACATCATTTTCACCAGCCATAATGAAATGGCAAAGGTAATCAGGATCACCGCGATTGCACGCGGCTTCGCACCGGGCGGCATTGCCCGATGTTTTTGCCAGTGGCGCAAATAGCCGCCAAACCAGGAGCGGTACAGCAGCCAGTGGTGAAAGCGCGGCGATGAACGGGCGAAGCACCAGGCTGCCAGCAGGATAAAAGGCGTGGTGGGCAATAAGGGCAAAACCACGCCCAGCGTGCCTAACACTACCGCGAGCCAGCCAATGATGATTAAAATAGTACGCTGCATAATGCGAATCGTTATCAAACTGAACGGCTACTTTACCACTGGAGAGCGTATTGAAAACAGCCCTGCTTCTGGAGACGCTGCAAAATCAGCTGTCCACCCTGCGCGCGCAGGCTACGCCGTTAATGGGGCATGCTACGCTGAAGCCGCGCTTTGACCGGCAGCTTTTTCGTACCCGCAGCACACGCATCCAGGATTATGTTGCTGAGGCGCAGACGAATCTTGATGAGTTGCGCCACGCGGTTGAGAACAACCAACAGCAACAGGTCGCCTGGCTTGCGGAACATCTCACCGAGCAGATCACCGCCCTGCACCGTGAAATGACCGCCTGGCCGCTACGCGTCTGGGACAGCGCGTCACCGGGTCTCGGTAAATGGCAGCGCAAGCGGCTGGAGAACCAGGAGTTTGCGCGCCGTCTGTTTGAGATGAAGCGGGAGCGGGAAATGCGCCTGAACGCAAGCGAGACGCTGGAAGAGCAGCAGTTATTAATGCGAGAGATTAGCGCCCTCGAGGGCCGCATCGTTCGTTGCCGTCAGGCACTGGATGAAATTGAACGCGTCATTGAACGTCTGACCCGTTAACAGGAGCCGTAAATGTCACTGGAAAATGCACCCGATGAGGTCAAGCTGGCCGTCGATTTGATTATGCTGCTGGAGAATCATGACATCCCTGCCCAGACGGTGCTGAAAGCACTTGAGATAGTGAAGACGGATTTTGAAGGCAAGGTGAAGGCCAGTCGCCTTCACCCTGATCCCCTCCCACCGGGAGAGGGAACCTGAATTACGCCGGGGTAGGATCGTCACCCTGAATCTCGCGCTTCACTTCCGTATGCTCGTCACCTTTCTCGTTACGCAGGTGAACTTCAAGCTGGTTGAAGGCGATATTAATGTTGTTTTCACGGCACAGACGATCGATAGTGCGGTTCAGCTCATCCACGGTGTAGCTGCGATCGCGCAGCTCACGCACGTATAACCGCAGCTCGTGATCCAGCGTGCTCGGCCCGAAGGTGGTGAAGAACACATCTGGAGCGGGCTCGTGCATCACCTTAGGATGCGATTTCGCGGCTTTTAACAACACCTCTTTCACTTTATCCAGATCGGAGCCGTAGGCCACACCCAGTCGAATGACGACGCGCGTTGTGGTGTCGGAGAGCGACCAGTTGATCAGTCGCTCGGTGACGAACGCTTTGTTCGGGATGATCACCTCTTTGCGATCGAAGTCGGTGATGGTGGTGGCACGAATACGGATCTTGCTGACCGTTCCCGAGAAGGTGCCGATGGTGACGGTATCACCGATACGTACCGGACGTTCGAACAGGATGATCAGGCCGGAAACAAAGTTACCGAAGATCTCCTGCAAGCCAAAACCGAGACCGACAGAGAGCGCGGCCGCCAGCCACTGCAGTTTATCCCACGAGACGCCAAGCGATCCAAAGACCGTCATCGCCCCGACAATAATAATGACGTAGTTGAGGATGGTGGTGATGGCATACGACGCCCCCTGACGCAGGTTCAGACGCGACAGCACCAGCACTTCAAGCAGGCCTGGCAGGTTTCGAATCAACGCCCAGGCTACCACTGACGACACCAGAGCAAAGAGCAGGCTGCCCATGGTCACGCTTTTCATTACCGCGGCGCCCGCTTCGGTGCCGTTGTATTGCCAGAGGGTGATACTGTCGAGGTAGGCGAAGACGGTGATTAAATCAGACCAGATCGCCCAGAACATCACCGCAAACAGCGCGATCATCACCAGCATGGTGATACGCAGTGTCTGCTGGTTAACCTGCTCCAGCGCAATGGTTGGCTCTTCCTGTGGCTCTGCGCCTTCGGCCCCCTCTTTTACCTGATGCTGGCGACGCGCGATGGCACGACGATAAGCGATGCGGCGAGCCGCCACGCTCAGGCCGCGCAGTACGGTCTGATAGAGCAGGTTCCAGACGATCACCAGATAGACGGTTTCAATCCAGCGTCCGGACAGGCGCAACGTGGTATAGAAGTACCCCGTCGCCGTGAGCACCATCAGTGCCAGCGGAATAATCGCCAGTACCGTCACGGTGGCCAGACGAATGTTGTGAGACTCTTTATCCCGCCAGCTGTCGCGGCACATCGGCCACATCAGGATGGCAATGAGCAGCAGGTTCAGCAAAATAACCAGCTGGCCCATGACATCGTCCATCAGGTGCAGCGGAGACAGCTCAGCGACAACGGACCAGAAGTGCAGCGGCAACAGCGCCAGGCTGACGCGTACAATCTGACGACGCCAGTGGCTGGTCAGTTGCGCAGGCATGTTGAAATGACGCACCGCAACGCCGTCTTTTTCCAGCACTTTCCAGCACACGCCAAACACCAGCCAGAACAGGGCCAGTTTTTTACTGAACGCCCACAGCAGGTCGCTGATGTTGAGCTGCATCGTCAGCAGGATAAGCCCCACCGCCAGAATAATCAGGCAGACCGGCAGCGCGCGGATCAGATCGATCAGAATCGCTTTTGGCGTGTGCAGCTGACTGTCGTTACGCAGTTGCCCCACTTCAGACGCCAGCTTATCCTGGTATTTCTTCAGCCAGCCCAGACGCCAGCGGATCAGGCCAGCAATCAGCAGCAGCGGGAGCCCCGCCAGGAAGGCAATCATCACCGCAGGCCAGGCTTTCTCCCAGTTTACGGTGATTTTCATGCTCTTAATCTGCGCCTTCAGCGTTTCAGGGAAGGATTTGATCCAGTCCCAGTCCATCGGCTTGTTGCTGTTAACCCAGAAAATCTGCTGGGTCAGGATCTCCTGCAGACTTTTCGACACGCTCACCAGCTGTTGCTGGTTGATCTGCAGGTTAATCGCCATCATCAGCTGGTTGCCGAGCTGTTTGTTGAGCTGGTCGAGCAGCTCGCGGCGCATATCCACAACCTGCAGCAGAGCGTCGTGAACTTCCGGGTTCACTTCACTGGAATGGCCCTCTTCCAATTTGGCGACAAACGTATCGCTCTGGAAAAGGGCGTCGCGCTGCTGGTTCACATCGAATTGTTCCAGACGCAAATCCGCAATGCGATTGGTCATGTCCTCGAGCTCATCGGCGGACGGCAGCGTCTGCTGTTGCTGGTAGAGAATACGCGACAGCAGCAGGCTGCCTTTCAGAACCGCAATCTGCTCTTTAATGTTGCGTTCAGCCTGCAGCGCGCGGTCCAGCCAGTTTTTCACTCTGATATTTTGCTGAACCAGCGAGTTACCGCTTTCTGTTGCCAGTATCAGGCGCTGGCTCAGCTGATGGTTAGCCTCGAGCTCCTGTTTCACCAGCGGGTTCGCCTGAATGCGGGCAGTTTCGTCCGGTGAGACGGCTTCCTGAGCCGTTTTCTCCGTCAGCGTAAGGCGCTTACTGTTAACCGCCTCCTGCAACAGCTGAAGCTGATGTTCCAGACGATTAATGTTCGCCGTTACGTAGTCGCGCTGCTTCTGGAGCGTATCCTGCAGCACCGTATTCCCTTCCAGGCTTTTACGCTGCTGTTCGATTTGCGCATTCAGTAAGGCCTGCTGCACCAGCAGCAGCGTTTGCTGCGTTGGGCGCAGGGTGCCTTCGCCAACCGACGTACCGTTCAGACGGTTGCGGATCTGCTGCAGCTGCTGAGAGGCGGCGTACATCGCATTTTGCACGCGCTCGGGCTGGGTTTGCAGGGAGACAAGCTGGCTGTTGTACGTACCGAGATCGGACTGCGCCGTTTGCAGATCGTCGAGCAGCTGTGCGACGCGCGATTCCAGCTGACGCAACGACAGGGTCGCGAGCGTCTTACGGGTTTCGTCGTCATTATCCACATCGCTCAGGGCATTCAACGATTCCGTGGCCTTACGCATGTTTTCAGGCGCCTGCGCCACTTTCTGCCGAAGCTGTGTGGTTTCCGCTTTAACACGCTCAATTTTATCAAGCGTTTCCAGCGTCTCCGTCAGATCCTGCTGAACGAGCTTATCCAGAGCAGAGAGATCTTTTTGTTTATTCAGGGTGTCGAGTTGCGACTGAACATCACTGCGTGAAGGGATGTCATTGTTGTTATCGGCGCGGGCCCAGGAAAGCGGTGCCGTTGCGAAGAAAAACAGCGTCGCCAATAAAAATACAAGAACAGGATGTTGCGAGCGATTGGTGTGCAGCATAGTTGTGAATGATGTCAGAAGATGACCGAAAATAGTCCGGCGTGCAGGATATCACGCTCGCCTGAAGCAGAATAGCGCGAACGTGAGCCTCTAAGAGAAATCCTGGAATCGCGTCAGGCTGTTAGCGAGCCTGACTTGCCATGCAGCGTCGGGGAGAGCTGGCACATCTCCAGGAAAATAGCGACATAGCTGCGGGCTTCGTTCTTCAGGTCAAAGGAGTCCGGGGCGAAAAGCCAGTTTTCCATCAGGCCGGAAATATAACTGCGCATCAGGACTGCCGCCCGTCGGGTCATTAACGTCGCCGGCAGCTGGTTCGCCTGCATGCACTGGGTCAGGACCTGTTCAATGCGATCGTAGCTTTCCAGACACAGGCTGCGCTGCGCCTGCTGGACGACCGCCATCTCTCCGACCAACTCGCATTTATGGTAGATGATTTCCATCATTAACCTGCGACGTTCTTCAACTACCGTTGCTTCAAGGATATATACTAATATTTCTCTTAATACTGAGAGTGGATCCTCGGGGAATTTTGCCCGATACTCAGTCTCAAGATCGCTAATGCTGGACTCTGAGAGTTGCCAGATTTCACTGAACAGATCTGTCTTGTCTTTAAAATGCCAGTAAATCGCTCCCCGCGTGACGCCCGCGGCCTGAGCAATCTGCGCCAGCGAGGTTGACGAAACACCCTGCTGAGAAAACAAACGCATAGCCACATCCAGAATGTGTTGTCGGGTTTCAAGCGCTTGTTGTTTGGTTTTTCGTGCCATACGTTAGTGAATTTACAGGAGTCAGATTTACATACATTTGTGAATGTATGTACCATAGCATGACGATAATATAAACGCAGCAATGGGTTTTTGGACTCAGGACCATTGATCAATTTGAAATCGGACACTCGAGGTTTACATATGAACAAAAACAGAGGGTTAACGCCTCTGGCGGTCGTTCTGATGCTCTCAGGCAGCTTAGCGCTAACAGGATGTGACGACAAACAGGCTCAACAAGGAGCTCAGCAGGTGCCAGAAGTTGGCGTGGTGACGCTCAAGTCCGAACCTCTCCAGATAACGACAGAATTACCGGGCCGTACCAGCGCATACCGCATCGCAGAAGTGCGTCCTCAGGTGAGTGGTATCATCCTGAAACGTAACTTCACCGAGGGTGGTGAAGTGAAAGCTGGCGAGTCTCTGTATCAGATTGATCCGGCAACCTACCAGGCCTCCTATGAGAGCGCGAAAGGCGATCTGGCGAAAGCAGAAGCTGCAGCCAAAATCTCCCAACTGACGCTGAACCGTTACAAAAAACTGCTCGGTACCAAGTACATCAGTCAACAGGATTATGACACTGCCCTGTCTGATGCACAGCAGACCAACGCCGCCGTGATTGCCGCGAAAGCTGCAGTGGAAACAGCGCGTATCAACCTCGCCTATACCAAAGTGACCTCCCCAATCAGCGGTCGCATCGGTAAATCTTCCGTCACGGAAGGGGCGCTGGTGCAGAACGGTCAGACCAACGCGTTGGCCACCGTGCAGCAGCTTGATCCGATTTACGTTGACGTGACCCAGTCCAGCAACGATTTCCTGCGCCTGAAACAAGAGCTGGCAAACGGCACGCTGAAGCAGGAAAACGGTAAAGCCAAAGTGGAGCTCGTGACCAATGACGGTATCAAGTTCCCGCAGGCAGGCACACTGGAATTCTCCGATGTGACGGTCGACCAAACCACCGGTTCCATCACCTTACGTGCGATTTTCCCGAACCCGGATAAGACACTCTTACCTGGTATGTTCGTTCGCGCGCGTCTGGAAGAAGGCACCAACCCAACCGCACTTCTGGTGCCTCAGCAGGGTGTCACCCGTACGCCACGTGGCGACGCGAGTGCACTGGTTGTCGGGGCTGATGACAAAGTCGAAACGCGCAACATCACTGCCACGCAGGCGATTGGCGATAAATGGCTGGTGACGGAAGGTCTGAAAGATGGCGATCGCGTGATTATTACTGGTTTGCAAAAAGTTCGTCCTGGCGCGCAGGTCAAAGCACAGGAAGTGAAATCTGACGATAAACAACAAGCTTCGGCCGCTGGCCAGTCAGAACAAACCAAGTCTTAACTTAAACAGGAGCCGTTAAGACATGCCTAATTTCTTTATCGATCGCCCCATATTTGCATGGGTGATCGCCATAATCATCATGCTGGCTGGGGGACTTGCGATCCTGAAGCTGCCTGTCGCGCAATATCCAACGATTGCGCCACCGGCGGTAACAATTTCCGCAACCTACCCCGGGGCTGATGCAAAAACGGTGCAGGACACCGTGACACAGGTTATCGAACAGAACATGAACGGTATCGATAACCTGATGTACATGTCCTCAAACAGTGACTCAACCGGTACGGTACAGATCACCCTGACCTTCCAGTCAGGTACTGATGCTGACATCGCGCAGGTTCAGGTCCAGAACAAACTGCAGCTCGCCATGCCGTTGCTGCCACAAGAAGTACAACAGCAGGGTGTGAGCGTCGAGAAATCGTCCAGTAGCTTCCTGATGGTTGTTGGCGTTATCAACACCAACGGCACCATGACGCAGGAGGATATTTCCGACTACGTGGGCGCCAACATGAAGGACGCCATCAGCCGTACGTCTGGTGTGGGTGACGTTCAGCTGTTCGGTTCTCAGTACGCGATGCGTATCTGGATGGATCCGAACAAACTGAACAACTTCCAGCTGACGCCGGTGGACGTGATCAACGCCATCAAAGCGCAGAACGCCCAGGTTGCCGCCGGTCAGTTAGGCGGTACCCCGCCGGTGAAAGGCCAGCAGCTTAACGCCTCGATCATCGCACAGACCCGTCTGACCTCCGCCGATGAATTCAGCAAAATTCTGCTGAAGGTGAATCAGGACGGTTCGCAGGTTCGTCTGCGCGACGTGGCAAAAGTGGAACTGGGTGGCGAAAACTACGACATCATTGCGAAGTTTAACGGCAAGCCGGCTTCCGGTCTCGGGATCAAACTGGCGACAGGTGCTAACGCCCTGGACACTGCGACGGCTATCCGTGCGGAACTGAAGAAGATGGAACCGTTCTTCCCGTCCGGCCTGAAGATCGTTTATCCGTATGACACCACGCCGTTCGTCAAAATCTCGATTCACGAAGTGGTTAAAACCCTGGCAGAAGCGATCATCCTGGTATTCCTGGTCATGTATCTGTTCCTGCAAAACTTCCGCGCGACGCTGATCCCAACCATCGCCGTACCGGTCGTATTGCTCGGGACCTTCGCCATACTGGCCATCTTTGGCTACTCGATAAACACCCTGACGATGTTCGGGATGGTGCTCGCCATCGGCTTGCTTGTGGATGACGCCATCGTGGTGGTAGAAAACGTCGAGCGTGTCATGGCGGAAGAAGGTCTACCGCCGAAGGAAGCAACCCGTAAATCCATGGGCCAGATCCAGGGCGCGCTGGTCGGTATCGCGATGGTACTGTCTGCGGTATTTATCCCGATGGCCTTCTTCGGCGGCTCAACCGGTGCAATTTATCGTCAGTTCTCCATCACCATCGTCTCGGCGATGGCGCTGTCAGTACTGGTTGCATTGATCCTGACGCCTGCACTGTGTGCCACCATGCTGAAACCTGTTCAGAAAGGCGGTCACGGCGAGCATAAAGGGTTCTTCGGCTGGTTTAACCGCATGTTTGATAAGAGCACGCATCACTATACCGACAGCGTGGGTAACATCCTGCGCAGCACCGGTCGTTACCTGCTGCTCTATATCATCATCGTGGTGGGTATGGCCTATCTGTTCGTTCGTCTGCCAAGCTCGTTCCTGCCCGATGAAGACCAGGGCGTGTTCCTGACGATGGCACAGCTGCCGGCGGGTGCCTCGCAAGAACGTACCCAGAAGGTGCTGGATGAAGTGACGGATTACTACCTCACCAAAGAGAAAGCCAACGTTGAATCCGTGTTTGCGGTTAACGGCTTTGGCTTTGCGGGTCGTGGTCAGAACACCGGTATTGCCTTCGTTTCTCTGAAAGACTGGTCAGAACGTCCGGGCGAAGAGAACAAAGTTGAGGCGATTACTGGCCGTGCAATGGGCACGTTCTCACAGATTAAAGATGCGATGGTCTTCGCCTTTAACCTGCCAGCGATTGTTGAACTGGGGACAGCGACAGGTTTCGACTTCCAGCTGATTGACCAGGGCGGTCTGGGTCATGAAAAACTGACGCAGGCACGTAACCAGCTGTTCGGTGAAGTGGCGAAACACCCTGACCTTCTGGTCGGCGTGCGTCCTAACGGTCTGGAAGATACGCCTCAGTACAAAATCGATATCGATCAGGAGAAAGCGCAGGCACTGGGCGTTTCCATCAGTGACATCAATACCACGCTGGGCGCGGCCTGGGGCGGTAGCTACGTCAACGACTTCATCGACCGTGGTCGTGTGAAGAAAGTGTACGTGATGTCAGAAGCGCAATACCGTATGTTACCGAACGATATCAACAACTGGTACGTTCGCGGCAACAACGGTCAGATGGTGCCGTTCTCATCCTTCTCTACGTCGCATTGGGAATACGGTTCGCCGCGTCTGGAACGTTATAACGGGCTGCCATCCATGGAGATCCTGGGTCAGGCCGCACCAGGCCGAAGCACCGGTGAAGCCATGAACCTGATGGAAGAGCTGGCAGGTAAATTGCCTGCGGGTATCGGCTATGACTGGACCGGTATGTCCTACCAGGAACGTCTGTCCGGTAACCAGGCCCCTGCCCTGTACGCCATTTCACTGATTGTGGTCTTCCTGTGTCTGGCGGCACTGTATGAGAGCTGGTCGATTCCGTTCTCCGTTATGCTGGTGGTGCCACTGGGGGTTATCGGTGCGCTGCTTGCGGCAACGTTCCGTGGATTAACCAACGACGTGTACTTCCAGGTGGGCCTGCTGACAACCATTGGCTTGTCGGCGAAGAACGCGATACTTATCGTTGAATTCGCCAAAGATCTGATGGAGAAAGAAGGTAAAGGCCTGATTGAGGCGACGCTTGACGCGGTGCGTATGCGTCTGCGCCCAATCCTGATGACATCACTGGCATTTATCCTCGGGGTAATGCCGCTGGTTATCAGTACCGGTGCGGGTTCCGGTGCACAGAACGCCGTCGGTACAGGCGTTATGGGGGGTATGGTTACCGCAACCGTACTTGCTATCTTCTTCGTTCCGGTATTCTTCGTGGTGGTTCGCCGCCGCTTTAGCCGCAAGAATGAAGATATTGAGCACAGTCATTCGGTAGAACCGCACTGATACCGGTTTCACATGATAAAAAGGCCGCATTAGCGGCCTTTTTCTTTTTCAGAAAAAAATCATAAAATAGGCTTATTGTGCTTCTATTTATTTCCTGCCGCCTACAATGACATATCATAATTAAGTGATAACGTAATCGCTGAATTCAGGATTTTTTTAATTTCATTTCCCTGCTTAAATGATTAGGAATATTCCTAACCATATCTTCAGACAAAGAGAACTCCGGATTTGGACATCTTAGGATTGTTTACGCTAAGCCAATGAAACGTAAGGGAGCGAAAAAAGTTCCACGTTAATCTGGATAAAAATGTTTAGCGCTGAAGGCACATTTGCGTAAAGGCTCGCAGTCAGTGCTTTTATTTGTAATTTTTCGTAATAGCGCGGTGAAATCTTGATCAGAGTGGATTATAGTTAGAGTTATCAGGAACACAGCACCCGTGCGGCTAAGTATGTTGTATCCATCCCGACATGATGTTCGGTGAGTAAGAAATCACTCAGAAGGGGATGCGCTATGGACGAGTACTCGCCAAAAAGGCATGATATCGCGCAGTTGAAATTTCTCTGCGAATCCTTGTACCATGACTGCCTTGCCAATCTTGATGAAAGTAACCATGGCTGGGTAAACGACCCAACGTCTGCCATCAATTTACAGTTAAACGAGTTGATCGAGCATATTGCAACCTTCGCACTTAATTATAAAATTAAGTACAATGAAGATAATAAGCTGATTGAGCAAATTGATGAATACCTGGATGACACCTTTATGTTGTTCAGCAGCTACGGCATTAATGCGCAAGATTTGCAGAAATGGCGTAAATCGGGCAACCGACTATTTCGTTGCTTCATCAACGTGAGCAGAGCTAACCCCGTTAGTCTTTCCTGTTAAAATTATTACAATTAGTAAGGTAAATTTATGTCTGAAAAACCACTCACAAAAATCGATTATTTGATGCGTTTGCGACGCTGTCAGTCAATAGACACGCTTGAACGTGTAATTGAAAAGAATAAATACGAGCTTTCTGATAATGAACTGGCGGTATTTTATTCAGCGGCTGACCACCGTCTTGCAGAACTGACTATGAATAAGCTGTATGACAAAATCCCAACGTCCGTGTGGAGATTTGTCCGTTAATCTTTGAAGTGTGTCTGTAGAGGTTCTACGCCACTTTCTCAGCTGTATTCAACTTTCTGGCTATACCCTCCTGCCCCAGTGCAGGTCTCCGTGCAAAACGTGCTCATCCGCAATATTATTGTGATTATAGTCACAGTGGTTTTCCGGGAACGTTCCCCTGTCATCCTGTTCCGATTACCCTACGGTAAAGACGACCAGTGGGTTCCCAATGAGCATAGAAAAGCAGAAGATGATTGCAGGTGAACATTACCGCCCTGGTGATGAAACATTACGGGCCGACCGATTACGCGCCCGACACCTGGTTCACCGTTATAACCACACTGCACCTGATGAGAAACTCGAACGCCAGAACATTCTGGCGGAACTCCTCGGGCAAAGCGAAGGGGCCTATATTGAGCCGAGCTTCCGCTGTGACTATGGATATAACATTTATCTGGGCAAAGAATTTTACGCCAATTTCGATTGCGTGATGCTGGATGTCTGCCCGATACATATTGGCGACAACTGCATGCTCGCGCCAGGGGTGCATATTTACACGGCAACCCATCCGCTGGACGCCGACGCGCGTAATAGCGGCGTGGAGTTTGGCAAGCCGGTGACCATCGGCAATAACGTCTGGATTGGCGGACGGGCGGTTATTAACCCGGGCGTTACGCTGGGTGATAATGTGGTGGTGGCCTCCGGCGCTATCGTAACGAAAGACGTCCCGGCGAATGTCGTCGTTGGCGGCAATCCGGCAACAATCATTAAACGGCTGTAAAGTGACGGGGAGTCAACTGTTATGGTCTTTTAGCGCCTGACTGTTACTTTTTTCAGCCAAATGGCTCCCCTAAAATTGGCAGACATCCTGTATTGTCAATTCTCATAAAGGCAAAAAATGACCGAGATACAGCGCCTGCTTACTGCCACCATCGACGATCTTAATCACCGCGAAAAGCGCGACAATCGCCCGCGCTTTAGCATCAGCTTTATTCGCAAACACCCTGGACTGTTTGTCGCAATGTATGCCGCCTGGCTGGCGACACTGATTGTGATGCTGAAGTCCGAAACTCTGGTGGACTCCGTCTGGCTGCTTGTCATTCTGTTTGTGGTGTTTAACGCCTTTTTCTTTTTTGACGTTAATCCCCGCTACCGCTACGAAGATATCGACGTCCTTGATTTCCGGGTTTGCTATAACGGTGAATGGTATAACACGCGTTACGTGCCGCCGGAGCTGATCGAAAGCATCATGCACTCCCCCGCGGTTGAAACAGTGCAAAAAGAGAAGCTGCAGAAGATGGTATCCACCAAAGGTCAGCTCTCTTTTTATGATGTCTTTACCCTTTCCCGTCCTGCTGCTGTGTGATTAAAGCCTGTATGCGTCGGATACCCGACACAAACTGAGAAGCAGAGGTATTGCCGTAACCTAACACCAGACCGGTTTGCCCCTGCTTCGGCTCCAGGTAATACCCGCTCAGTGCAGCGGGTGCCAGCTGAAACGCCCTCGCCTGCTCGACCACTTTTTGGTCGTCGATGCCGTCTATTGCCAGCGTCAGATGCATCCCCCCTTCACCCGCCAGAATGCGATGCGGGGTATGAAGCTCAGCACTCAGCACCTCACGCAGCTGTCGGTAGCGCTTACGGTAGAGCCGGCGCATGGCGGCAAGGTGGCGGGCATAATGTCCTTCCTCAATAAATAGCGCCAGGGTTCGCTGTTCGGCGCGATGCCCGCCACGCAGCAGCGCGCCAATGGCTGGACGGGCCGCTTTTGCCAGCGCCGGGGGTAACACCATGAACCCCATTCTCAGCGACGGAAAGAGGGTTTTGCTGAAGGTACCGAGATAGACAACCGGCGCATTGTTGACCATTCCCAGCATTGCGGGCACGGGCTCACCGGAATAACGAAACTCGCTGTCGTAATCATCTTCAATAATCCAGGCGTTATGCTGCCGGGCCAGATCCAGCAGCGCCAGGCGTCGCCGCGCACTGAGCACGCTTCCGTACGGAAACTGGTGCGAAGGTGAGGTGAAAATAAGCGCAGGGGACGGCGTATCCAGCCCTTCCCAGAACATGCCTTCGTCATCAACCGGCATCCCCGTCATGACTAAGCCCGCTTTGGCAAAGGCGCTTTTAGCCCCGCCATAGCCAGGATCTTCCACCCACGCGACGCTGCCGGGTTCGCTCAGCAGCATCGTGCAAAGGTTTACCCCTTCAAGCGCGCCTTCGGTCATTACTATCTGACTGGCATCGCAGTCAATGCCGCGCGAAAGGGCAAGGTGGCGGGCAATGGCCGCCCGCAGCGACGGCTCCCCGGCAGGATCGCCATACCCTAACAGCGCGCTGCCCTCTTCGCGCAGAACCCGGTCGTACAAGCGCCGCCACAGCGGCAGGGGAAAGTAGTTGATGGCTGGTGTTCCCGGCGTAAATGCCGGAACCGGAGTATCACGCGGCACCGGCGCAGGCAGCGAGGCGACCCGGCTGCCGAGCGCGACGGCAGAGTCCGGCAATGCCTGAACGAGCGTACGCTGCGCCAGCTGCGCCACCCGCGTCCCCTGGCGGTTACGCAGCAGATACCCTTCGAGCGTCAGCTGTTCCAGCGCCGCATTGACGGTATTCCGTGAAAGCGAGAGCTGCTGAGCCAGCATTCGCGAACCGGGAAGCCGGCTCCCGGCGTGTAGCTTGCCGCACAGTATCGCTTCACGCAGTGCATGATACAGCGCGCGCTGCAGCGTCTCTTCCCCCCGCGCTTTCAACGCGGCATTCAGCAAAGTATAAAATTCATCGCCCGGTATGTTCATCTCGCCTCCCGTGGTACCACCAAAACATAGCTGAGTGGCACTTTTTAAGGAACCAGTAATTCACTAGTCTGGCGTTCTTATCAACGTCACGGACAGTAAAATGAAAACATTCAACGAGTTTGGACAGCCAGTAGGCGAGGCGCTTATCGACTGGCAACCCCGCCAGCACCCTTCACGTGTGGTGCTTCAGGGCCACTATTGTCGCCTTGAGCCGCTGCGGGTGGAGCACGCTGAGGCGTTGTTCAGAGCGTATTCTCTGGCCGAAGATACCCGCAGCTGGACGTGGCTGTTGCGCGAGCCGGATGCCAGCGCAGAGGCGTTTGCAGGGTGGGTAGAGAGCGTGCGTGACTTATCCGATCCGATTCACTTTAGCGTTATCGACAACCAGACCCAGTCTCCGGTCGGCACGCTGGCTTTGATGCGGATCGATCCAACCAACGGCGTCGTGGAGGTGGGACATGTTCATTTCTCCCCGCTGCTCAGCCGCACACCGATGTCGACGGAAGCGCAATATCTGCTGATGCGATACGTGTTCGACACCCTTGGGTATCGTCGATACGAGTGGAAGTGCAACAGCCTGAACGCGCCTTCGCGCAAGGCGGCACTGCGTCTTGGCTTTCAGTTTGAGGGGCGTTTTCGTCAGGCACTGGTCACGAAAGGTCATAACCGGGATACCGACTGGTTTTCAATTCTCGACAAAGAGTGGCCGGCGCTGGCGAGTGCCTTTGAAGGCTGGCTTGCCACCGACAATTTTACTGCCGATGGCAACCAGAAAAGATCCCTGGAAAGCTGGCGCGAAACACGCGTCTAGCGTCTTTTCTTACGTCCCTGAACCGCCTTAAAGCGCGGATTGGATTTGCAAATCACGTATAAGCGTCCCTTGCGTTTGACTATCTGGCAATCCGGGTGACGCTGTTTTGCACTGCGCAATGAGTTAAGTACCTGCATGGTTATCCCCGCTTCGCATTAAGAAAGCCGCCGAAACGCTTACGGAAGCGCGCCGCACTGCCATCCGTCGAGAACGTTTTCTGCTTGCCGGTGTAGAACGGGTGCGATTTTGAAGAGACCTCGATGGTGATATACGGATACGTTTCACCGTCGAGTTCAATTTCGCGGTCGGTCTTAATGGTTGAGCCGACTTTAAAGTATTCATTAGCACTGGTGTCGTGGAACACCACGGTGCGATAGGCTGGGTGGATATCTGGTTTCATCGTAAACTCTTTATGTTTTGTTATAACATAACAAAATAATATCTAACCCCTGCTGAAAAAACAACCCCTCTGCCCCGACGATATTTTCTGTTGTGCCGTAAATCATGACCTGCGCGTGCTATAACTTTATCATTTAGCGGTAAAATCTTTCTCCTCTGGCAGGTTTTTCAGCGCCCAGGAGCGGGCATAAGAGGAAGGAAACAGCACCATGAAAACCCGACATCTGGTCAGTCTGGTGACCGGCGTACTTATCATTGCGGTGCTGGTTCCGATTAGCCTGAGCATCTGGCTGGCACATCGCCAGGCGGAAGATAAGTTTGTCGATGCGTTGGATAGCTATGCCTCACGCGTGCTGATACGTACCGCCAGGGTAGTGGATGATGCAAAGGAAGCGCTCAATAGCCTGCAGACCTTTAAAGGGATCCCCTGTAGCGTTATGCATTTAAGGGAGATGCGGCGGGTCGCTTTTTCATGGCGTTATGTTCAGGAAGTTATTTATATCAACAATCTTGAACCCCTTTGCTCGTCCCTGGAACAAACCAGTCAGTCGGCCCCTTTCCCCCCGCCCATGCGAATCACGGAAGATGGTTATGGCGCATGGCTCACCACGCAAAACGATCTCGGTTTTAGCCGCTACATGGCGGTCCTGGGTCGGGGCCACTATCTGGTGCTGGTGGATCCTGCCTCGCTTGTCGATGTGATCCCTTTCGGTGAGATCGCCACAGATGCCGCCCTGGTGGGCAGCAAATCACATCTCATTTTTGCCAGCAGCAGCAAGCTCGATCCGCATATCCGCAATCTGGTTAAGGATCAGGGCGTCACCCGCATTCAGTACAACGGCTCGATATACATTATGAAGCCTGTTCCTGAACTGGGGTTTACGGTGGTCGCCTGGGCGGCGTTAAAACCGCTGGCTGAAACCTGGCACCAGCAACTTCTTATCTGGCTGCCGTTCGGCATACTGATAAGCCTGCTTGCCGCACTCTTTGTTTTACGATTGCTGCGTCGCATCCAGTCGCCACGCAACCGCCTGCTTGACGCCATCAACAACCGGGAATTTGTGGTGCATTACCAGCCCATTATTGAACTCTCTAGCGGGAAGATTGTGGGCGCAGAGGCGCTAACCCGCTGGCCCCAGCCTGACGGGAGCAGCCTTTCACCGGATATTTTTGTGCCGCTTGCTGAGCAAACGGGGCTCATCTCGCAGCTGACGCATTTGGTCATTGAAAAGGTGTTTGAGGATATGGGCTACTGGCTGCACCTTCACGCCGGTCAGCATATTTCCATTAACCTCGCGCCGGCCGATTTGACCTCGGGAAAACTCCCGCCACTGTTGAGTCACTTAATGAATAAGTGGAAAGTCCATCCGCAACAGATCGCCCTTGAGTTAACCGAGCGCGGCTTTGCCGATCCTAAAATCAGCGCACCGGCCATCGCCGCCTTTCGTCATTCAGGCCACGCAATCTATATTGATGATTTCGGTACGGGCTATTCCAGCCTGAGCTACCTGCAGGATCTGGATGTCGACACGCTAAAAATCGATAAAGCGTTTGTGGATGCACTGGAATATAAAAACGTGACGCCACACATTATTGAAATGGCAAAATCGCTGAAGCTGGCGATGGTTGCGGAAGGCGTGGAGACCGAAGGGCAACTCGCCTGGCTACGTCGTCACGGCGTGCAGTATGGGCAGGGTTGGTACTACAGCAAGGCGTTGCCGAAAGCGGACTTTATTCTTTGGGCGGAAGATAACCTCAAAACACATCCTACTTAAGATAGGATTTGATCACCTGTAACACGACGCCAAGATCGGCTTCGCGCTGAGCTTCTTCAGGCTCTTTCACCACATGATCGGTGAGATGACCTTCGATCACCTGCATCATCATGCCGTTTACCGCGCCGCGGATCGCCGCCAGCTGTTGTAACACGTCGGCGCATTCGTGGTCGCTATTGAGCATTTTTTCCAGGGCAGCGCTTTGCCCCTGAATTTTCTTCAGGCGAGTCAATAACATCTTCTTGTCGCGAACCGTATGTGACATCTCTGTCTCCCTTATCGTATGGCTTTTAAAGCATATCATGCTCTACTCCCCCTGAGTATTTTTCTACTGGGGGGTAGTATTAGACTACTGGGGGGGAGTAGTATCTGAACACGCTTTCCACTCCGGAATTTTCCATGAACGATTTTGCTTCACTCCTGCAGCAGGGCAATGCCTGGCTGTTTGTACCCAGCGCTATCCTCCTCGGCGCGCTGCATGGCCTGGAGCCGGGCCACTCCAAAACGATGATGGCCGCGTTTATTGTGGCTATTCGCGGTACGCTGAAACAGGCGGTGTTGCTTGGTCTGGCGGCAACGCTTTCCCATACGGCGGTGGTCTGGATCATTGCCATGGCAGGATTATGGTTTGGCCGGGGCTGGGATGCGCATACGTCTGAGCCCTGGTTCCAGCTGGTCTCGGGGATACTGATCGTGCTGATCGCCCTGTGGATGGCCTGGCGAACCTGGAAGGAGAGTCAGCCACACGATCACCACCATCATCACGATCACCATGACCATCATCACGATCACCATGACGATCACCATGACCATCATCATGATCATCACGACCACAACCATGACCATGACCATGACCATCATCATGATCATCACGACCATGGACATCCACTGGTTGAAGAAGAGTGGCAGGACGCCCACCAGCGCGCGCATGCGCAGGATATTAACCGCCGCTTCAACGGCCAGAACGTTACCACCGGACAAATTGCACTGTTTGGCCTGACCGGAGGGCTTATCCCCTGCCCGGCCTCAATCACGGTCCTGCTCATCTGCCTGCAGCTGAAGCATTTTGCCCTCGGCGCAACGCTGGTATTCAGCTTCAGTATTGGTCTGGCGTTAACGCTGGTCGCTTCCGGTGCAATTGCCGCCCTGAGCCTTAAGCATGCGACAAAACGCTGGCCGGGTTTCAGCGAGTTTTCACGAAAAGCACCGTGGATCTCCGCTGCCCTGATTACTGTGGTCGGGATTTACATGAGCCTGCACGGCCTGAGCGGTATCCTGGCGTAAGCGAGGCGGCCACTGCTGTGGCCGCCTCTTTGCTCAGTCAGGGTTCTGCTGCCAGCTGAAGGTATAGCGAAGCTGGCGTTTCTGCAGAATAAATTCCGGCGAGACGCTGGGGCTCCACGAGTCATCACCGCCCACGCCCATATGGAACACGTCCAGGTTAAGCCAACACCCCGGCTCCTCGCGCAACAGATGATGGTGAGTTGTCTCATGCAACTGCTGCTGGCTGTAGCGGCTGACGGAGAAATGGAACAGGCCATTCAGCCGATGCGCGCCCAGCAGCAGTTCACGGGTATCACAGCGCAGACCATTTTCTGTCGGGAAGATGTAAGGCGTGTGCATGGCTTCCAGCGGTAATGTCCAGCGCCCCTGCTGAGCCGCCAGCGTTCTGTCCGGGTAATTTTCATGTGGCCCAAGCCCCAGCCACTGAACCGTTTCCGGCGTTGCGGCAAGGTGAACACTCAGGCCTACGCGTGCCGGTTCCGGGATATCAGACGCAATATCGACCTGAATATCGCCATGCAAAACGCCCCGATCGTCCACCCGCCAGACTTTACGGCTCAGGAAGAGCGCTTTACCGCGATACTCCCAGACATGCAGGGTTTTCACCACCGCCTCGGCTGCATGCTGCTCTCCTTCACAGTGCAGTAATCGCGGGGTGAGCTCGTACATGCCTGCCGCTTTCCAGCGCTCCACCCACGCATTCGGATCGATTCGCGTGGCCTCGCTCACGCCAATATCATTGTCCAGCGGTGCGCGGCTAACGTTATCCGTCAGCGGTGAGAGCAGCGTTTCAACGCCATTGCGCCACCATTGCGTCAGGTGTCCTGATGCGCGGTTGAACTGCCAGCGTTGCTGCTGATGCACCAGCTCAAGCACGTCGCCAGTTTGCGTTAACACCGGCGGTACACCTCCTGGTGCTGGCGGGGCGATATACAGGGGAGTTGGAACCGGCCACTGCTCCCACGCGCAGCGATGGTTTGCCGGTGACCACGGCGTCGCCCGCGGCTGGTGCACTTCAACGTTCAGCCAGACGTCACCCGGTTCAGGCGCCAGCGCTGGCAGGTTGATGTCCAGACGCTGTGTGCCCTGGGGAGCAATGGAGAGCGTCACGTCCCCTCTGGCCAGCACGTTGCCGTCGCGGACAAGGGTCCAGCGCAGCACCTCGTTATCGGTATGACGGAACAGGTAATCGCTGTGGACTTCAATCACCAGCGGAGACGTACTTATCCGCGTAAAGGTGAAAAACTGCTGAGCGCGCTGGGCTTCATACAGCGCCGGATGCGGTGTGCGATCGGGAAAAACCAGCCCGTTAAGGCAGAACTGGCGGTCATTGGGCGTGTCGCCAAAGTCTCCCCCGTAGGCCCAGAACGGTGTGCCATTGTCATCTTTTCTGGTCAGCGCCTGGTCAACCCAGTCCCAGACAAATCCCCCCTGCAGGCGAGGATGGCGGCGAAACGCCTGCCAGTATTTGGCAAAACCACCGAAGCTGTTCCCCATCGCGTGGGCGTATTCACAGAGAATAAGCGGACGCGTTTCATCCGGCATGCCGATCCATTTTTTAACAGACCATTTCGGTACCGCCGGGAAGGGCTGATCCTGATCGACCCGGGCATACATCGGGCACACGATATCGGTCGCTGCCGTATTCGCCCCACCGCCTTCGTACTGCACCGGACGCGTCGGATCGGTGGTTTTCAGCCAGCGATACAGTGCGTCATGGTTCGCGCCATGGCCGGACTCATTCCCCAGCGACCAGATGATAATCGAAGGATGATTGCGGTCGCGCTGCACCATGCGGGTGACGCGTTCGCTCATGGCAGGGAGCCAGCGCGGATCGTCAGCAAGGCGACTCATCGGCACCATGCCGTGGGTTTCAATATTGGCTTCGTCGACGACATACAAACCATAGCGGTCGCAAAGCGTGTACCACAGCGGATGGTTCGGATAGTGCGAGCAGCGCACGGCGTTGAAGTTATGCTGCTTCATGAGTTCGATATCGCGGCGCATCGTCGCTTCATCCATCACCTGGCCGTTTTCCGGGTGATGCTCATGCCGGTTAACGCCGCGGATCAGCAGGGGTTTACCGTTGAGCTTCAGCAGGCCATTGCTGATCTCTATGCGGCGGAACCCCACATCGCAGGCCTCCGTTTCCAGCACCTCACCCTGCGCGTTCAGAAGGGTCATCGTCAGGCGATAAAGTTCCGGCGTTTCCGCACTCCACAAGGCGGGCGCCTCAACGGGGAGCGCCACCGTTAGCCGCTCGGCCCAGCCGCCGCGCTCATCGACAACGGCAGTGCCCGGCCGCCCGGTGGCACTGGCGCATTTTTCGCCGTTGCGCCACAGGGTAAACGCCACCTCACACTCCGCAAACTGTGCGCCTGCGAGCGCGAGATCCACCTTCAGCACCGCGCGATCCCGCTCCGCATTCAGGTCAGTCACAACCTGATAATCGGCAATGTGCGTCTCTGGCTTATGCAGTAGCAACACATCGCGGAAAATCCCGCTCATGCGCCACATGTCCTGATCTTCCAGATAGCTCCCGTCGCACCAGCGCAACACCATGACCGCAATGCGGTTCTCGCCAGGACGCAGCACCGCTGAGAGATCGAATTCGGCGGGCAGTCGGCTGTCCTGTGAATAACCGATCCACCGGCCGTTACACCACAGATGAAACGCCGAATTCACGCCATCGAAGATAATGCGGGTTTGACCGTTCTGCAGCCAGGCATCATCCATCTCAAATGTGAGCGAGTAACAACCTGTTGGGTTTTCTTGCGGCACAAACGGTGGGTTTACGGGGATCGGATAGGTTACGTTGGTGTAGATGGGCGTGTCGAACCCCTGCATCTGCCAGTTAGAGGGCACGGGCATCAGCACCGCATCGGCGCAATCTTCACTGACCCATACCGAAGGAACCTGCTCTGGTGCAGGAAAGAAGCTAAAACGCCACTCCCCGTTAAGGAGGCGTCGGCTGACGGTTCCCCCGTCTTCTCTGGCGGAGTGTTCGTCACGCCAGCTGTGCAAGGGAGCATGTGCTGCCAGGCGATTCCACTGGGTGACTCCGGGATTTTCCCAGTCCCGACGAGCCAGAAGTGCGCTGAGGGTCAGCGATGGAGTGTTGGACATATTAACCTCTTTGCGAAGCGCTCACAATTTTAGCTAACATGCCCTGGCTACCGGGTGCGGTAAAGCATCGGATCGCGGGGTAGCGAGTCAGATCACAAAAGTCTTACCGGCGGGCAAGTTGCTCAGCCGCTAACGCCAGGCTCCTGAGCTGCTGTGCCAGATCCTCGCGTTCGATCTGCTGCGGATCGTGGCGAGCGGTAGAATGGCGGGTCACCAGCGTCACCGGAAGCTGAACCTGCCAGTATGCATCACCCTCAACTGGTGCCAGCAGCCACTCCACGCTTCGCTCGCCGGCCTCGCGAAAAGCCTGGCGAATAGTGGTCAGTGGGGGAGAAAACCAGGCGCTGTCTGCCGTATCGTCGAACCCGACAACCGACATCTGGCCCGGGATCGCGGTCCCTTTTTCCGCACAGGCGCGCATCACCCCCAGCGCCATTTGGTCGTTCGCGACCACTATCGCATCCGGGAGTTGCGCGGCAGATAACAGCAAATGTCCTTTCTCATAGCCGCTTGCCGCACTCCAGTCGCCGTGCGCCACCGCGACAGCCTCAAGCCCGGCCTGTGCCAGCGTGGCATTCCAGCCTGCGAGACGTGCCCGGGCAGAGACAGAGCTCTCCGGTCCACTCAGCAGCGCTATACGCTCATGCCCCAGCGAAAGCAGATGCTCAATCCCGAGACGAGCACCCTGCTCTGCATTAAACACAAGACTGTTTACCTGAGCCGAGGGCGAGACATCCAGAAACAGCACCGGAATGGGCGATGCGAGGGCTTTCAGCGCTTCAGCATGAGGATCCTCCAGCGGCACATTCACCAGCAGAGCTTCCACACGCTGCGCCAGCAACGCCTGAAGGGCAGACTGGCACTGCTGTGGATGTTCCACCATTGAGATAAGCACGCTCGCCCCCTGCTCAACCGCCCGGGATTTTACCGCCGAAACAATTTGCGAAGGGGCGTGCAGCGCCAGATCGGTAGTAATAAGACCAAGCGTACGGGTACGTTTACCCGCCAGTTGTTGTGCCCTGAGATTGGGGACGTAGTGCAGTTCCGCCATCGCCTGCTGCACCTTTTCCCGCGTGCGGGCAGAGACATGCTCCGCGTCGTTAATCACACGGGAAACGGTCTGATAAGAAACCCCCGCAAGGAGGGCAACATCATAAAGAGTGATTGCTTTCATGCATTCTGGCATCGCGTCATTCGAAGGCCACCATTCTGACACAGCGACGCCATGAAAACATGTGAGCGCTTCGCAGAATTAAACAACCCGCTCCGGCTGGGGAGTCTTCTCAACGCGAGGCTTATAACGGAACAGAGGCAAGCAGATCTGGATAAGCGGGCCAATGGTCAGCGCATACGCGACGGTGCCTATCCCGAACGTTCCGCCCAGCATGCACCCAATCAGCAGCACGGACACTTCAATCGAGGTACGTACACTGCGGATGGACCATCCCATACGGGCATGGATCCCGGTCATGAGACCGTCGCGCGGGCCCGCCCCGAAACCGGCACCGATATACATACCGGTGGCTATCGCGTTCACGACAATTCCGGCCACCAGCAGCCCGATACGCAGGGGCAGCGAGGTCACCTCGGGGATCAGGGCCATGGAGGCATCTGCCGCCAGGCCAATAATAATCACGTTACTGAGGGTTCCCAGACCAGGCATCTGACGCAGCGGGATCCACAGCAGCAGTACCGCCGCACCGGTTAAAATAATCACCATCCCAATGCTCAACCCCAGCTGGATTGCCACGCCAAGGTGGAAGACGTCCCACGGATCGAGCCCCAGATCCGAACGAATAAACATCGTGGTTGAAAGCCCATACAGCCCTAAACCGACATACAGTTGTAGCAGACGACGTACCATTTTTTATCTTCTCCAGTGAACCAGGCTTTCATCTTGAGTGAAAATGGCATTATGATTAATGTCCAGTTTTCAAATAGTGGACTGCACATGTCATCTCGCCGCTTCGGAAGCCAGTCATTGGTACGCCTGTTAGGCCACTGGCAACAAACCTCGTCCCGGACCCCGCTCTGGCGTCAGCTGGCGGATGCGTTACGCCTGTTAATTCTTGATGGCCGACTGGCGCTTAACACCCGTCTACCCGGCGAGCGGGAGCTGGCCACTGCGCTGGATGTGAGCCGGACCACCATCAGCAGCGCGCTCGCCCATCTGCGTGAGGAAGGTTATCTTGAAAGCCGCCACGGCAGCGGTTCACGCGTGATCCTGCCCGACACACGCGCCGTGCCGACCCTTTCAGCAGCCAGTGCCGCGCTGGATCTCTCCACCGCGGCGCTCAATGCCGGGCCTGAGATCCACCAGGCCTATACCCATGCGCTCACGGCCATTACGCAACATCTCTCGCTTACGGGTTACGATCAGCTTGGGTTGCCGGCGCTGCGGGAAGCCATCGCCGCACGCTATACCGCGCGGGGGCTTCCGACCCGGACAGACGAGGTGATGGTGGTCAATGGCGCGGTCAGCGGTTTTGCGCTGGTCCTGCGGATGATGACCGGCCCGGGGGATCGCGTCGTGGTCGATCATCCCACTTACCCGCTGGCGATCGCCGCCATTCAGGGAGCGCAGTGCCGTCCAGTGGGTGTGTCGCTGCCGGAAACGGGCTGGGATACCCATGGGTTTGCCGCAACGCTTGCCCAGACAGCGCCGCGCCTCGCATACCTGATGCCCGATTTTCATAACCCGACCGGGCGATGCATGGATATTCCCACCCGTCAGGCAATCACCGAGATTGCCGCGCAAACCCGCACGACGCTGGTAGTAGATGAAACGATGGTGGATCTGTGGTTTGACTCGCCCCCGCCGCCGCCGCTGGCGTCATTTAACCCGCAGGCCACCGTGATAACGTTAGGCTCTGCCGGAAAAAGTTTCTGGGGCGGCCTTCGTCTTGGCTGGATCCGTGCCTCCTCGCGCACCATCGCTACGCTTGCCCAGACGCGGGATACCCTGGATTTAGGATCGCCCATGCTCGAACAGCTGGCGACGCTGTGGCTTATCAATAACAGCGAAACGTTTTTGCCTGCTCGCCGGAAGATGCTGGCGGAACGACGAGACCAATGCGGCGCGCTGTTGCGCGAGCACTTCCCTGAATGGACATTCCATGAAGCGGAAGGCGGGCTTTCCTACTGGATTGAACTGCCGGGGATGCTGGCAACACAGCTTGCTGCACGCGCAGAGATACTGGGAATCAACCTGGGGACCGGCACGCGGTTTGGTTTATCGGGTGCGTTTGATCGGTATTTACGTATGCCCTTTTCACTCGATCCGGCTGAGCTTGAACAGGCGTTAATGAGAATTAAACCCTTGTGGCTCGCCCTGAATAAAAACGTGCCATCAATAAAAAGAAGTCTTGTTTGATATAAAAAATTTGAAGTGGATCATAAAATAAAAACTGCTGACTGTCACAGATACAGTCAGCAGTTTTCACCATTCAGGATTTAGTGCTGAGGAGGAATAGGAAAACCTTTCAGTGAAATAACGAAATTTTCACCGTCTTTCTTTATTTTTGCGCCGGTATCACACCAGTCAGACGCAATACGAAAGAACTCATCACTTCCTACATTCCAGCCAAGACGTACATGCTTCACGTAGCCTGAACGCAACAGATCGCAGGCCTCGTTGTAGTCACTGGCAGTTGACAGTTGTTGTTTCATTTTCTCTTCTTAAGAATTTTACGTAGAGCCTTGATTTCTTTAGGAGTAAATGGAGAAACACTCTCTTCTTCCGTATGCTGGTTATCAATATCCTCTTCCGATACTCCCGCCTCTTCTACCGCTTCGAATGCCAGCAGCAGCAGTTTCTCTGTCGTCACGCTTAAATTCTCGTTATTAACTTCAGCATAGTGGCGAAGTCTTTCTTTTAGCGCTTGATCAATCTTAACGTTTAACACCGCAGTAGCCATGTTTGTCACTTCCCTTCGGAATAAGTACTTTATTTAATACACGAACTTACCAATGTTATCCAGATATATATTTTTAAGTTATGACAGAAAAAAGACATCCGATATTAAAATGACAGTCTATTATTACAGGTTTATGACAGTAATATTTCAATGCAATAAAATATATATTACATGCGGTCAGTAAAGTCCTAATAACGTTGTGGATTAAAGGCTATTCGAAGCGAGGAGAAACAGGGAGAGTGTTGATGAGAGCAGAAATGGGTGGGGGCCCTGCCAGCTACATCCCGGCACACACGTCGTCTGCCCTGGCTGCTTCCTTCCGGACCTGACCTGGTGAACAGAGTAGCGTTGCGGGAGAACCAACAGAGCCCCCATTGAGAGCGTTGATAACCAACGCGCTGGCGCATTATCCCTGTGCTTACCGCCAATTGCAAGCGACCCGCAACTGGATGCTGGTTTCTTGCGCAAACTGGCGCAGCAATTGGGTTTATCTTCGTTTAACATGACTGTCCAGACATTCCCCACAGGTAGACGTATGGACGAACATGACTCCTTTCCACAACGCGTATGGCAAATTGTGGCCTCTGTGCCGGAAGGTTATGTCACCACCTATGGCGACGTAGCGCGTCTGGCCGGTTCTCCGCGTGCGGCGCGGCAGGTCGGTGGCGTACTGAAAAGGTTGCCGGAAGGAAGTACCCTGCCCTGGCATCGGGTGGTAAATCGTCATGGGGCGATCTCGTTGACCGGGCCGGATCTGCAGCGCCAGCGTCAGGCGTTACTGTCAGAAGGGGTGCAGGTGTCGGGGTCAGGACAGATTGATTTGCAAAAGTACCGCTGGGTGTATTAAACCCTCTCCCGAAGGAGAGGGTTTAAAGCGTTACATCTGGGTCGGAGGGGTTGGCAGAGACGGTTGGTTAGTCTGTGGCGCAACCGGCACTTCGGTTTGCTGTACCGGAACCAGGTTCAGGTCAACTTTTGTCCCGCCATGGTTAATCGCTTCCTGCACCGTATCGGTGATAAACACCAGTTTATCGTTGATCGTTACTGCTGCGCTCAGGAGGATACGGGCATTAGGCTGCACGTCTGATGGGTTATACGGCAACACGAAGCTAAACGGTGCCTGCTTACCTTCCGTACGTACGGCACGCTGGGCCAATACTTTAGACGGCGCGTCTGCCAGGGAAGCATCAGACAGAGTTACCGTTAATACCGCATCTGGCGGTAACGCGACTTTCTGTTTAATCCAGATAGTCCCAGAAACGTTAGGCTGCTGAATGGACTGCTGTGAGAGTGTATTAATCCCGTTTGGATCTGCTGCTGGCACCGGCACCTGGGCGCTCTTTCCTGCACAGGCGGACAACGCCACCGCAATTGCTACACCACTTAGCATGGGCACGAGTTTCATTGAAGTCTCCTTATCATCAATGCACCAGCGGGATCGATCCCATCCGATGTCGTTTCAATCACATAACACAGGTAAGTTTGGCACAGATCACTGATTTATGCCTAAAATCGTCCAGATATTCAGATTATTCTACCCATCGGACCACTTTCATTTCTGCGTTATACTCTGCCTATCTTTCGCTACGGCGTTTATTGAGGACAACTATGAGTCAGGCACTGAACAATCTGCTGACATTACTGAATCTGGAAAAAATTGAGGAAGGACTCTTTCGCGGACAGAGCGAAGATCTCGGCTTACGCCAGGTCTTCGGCGGGCAAGTCGTAGGACAAGCGCTCTACGCAGCAAAGGAGACCGTCCCTGCAGACCGTCTGGTGCACTCATTTCACAGCTACTTCTTACGCCCTGGTGATAGCGCGAAACCCATCGTGTATGACGTTGAGGTATTGCGGGATGGTAACAGCTTTAGCGCGCGTCGTGTCGCGGCGGTTCAGAATGGCAAGCCTATCTTTTACATGACCGCCTCGTTCCAGGCGCCGGAACCGGGTTATGAGCATCAGAAAACGATGCCACCCGCACCGTCGCCAGACGATCTCAAATCCGAGACCGATATCGCTCGTGCGCTGGCGCATCTGCTTCCACCGCAGGTAAAGGAGAAGTTTCTCTGCGATAAACCGCTTGAGATCCGCCCTGTCGAATTCCATAACCCGATGAAAGGCCACACGGCCGAGCCAAAGCGCCAGGTCTGGATCCGCGCTAACGGCACCGTGCCCGCGGATTTCCGCGTTCATCAGTATCTGCTGGGTTATGCCTCAGATTTCAACTTCCTGCCGGTGGCGCTGCAGCCGCACGGCGTGGGCTTCCTTGAAAAAGGGATGCAGGTGGCCACCATCGATCACTCCATGTGGTTCCATCGTCCGTTCGACATGAACGAGTGGCTGCTCTACAGCGTGGAGAGTACTTCGGCGTCAAGCGCGCGCGGCTTTGTGCGCGGTGAGTTTTACACTCAGGATGGCGTGCTGGTCGCGTCGACGGTGCAGGAAGGGGTAATGCGTAACCGCGGGTGATGTTGTACTGCGGCCCTCTCCCGACGGGAAAGGGAACAAAACGAAAACGGCAACCCTGGGTTGCCGTTTTGCTTATCAGGCGTTGTACGCATTCTCGCCGTGGCTGTTGACGTCCAGACCTTCGCGTTCCTGCTCTTCCGGAACACGCAGACCGACGGTCATATCCGCCAGCTTATAGCCGATGAAGGCCACAACGGCAGACCACACGACGGTGATGGCAATACTTTCCAGCTGCACCAGCACCTGGTGAACCATGGTGACGCCTTCTGCGTAACCCACGCCACCCAGCGATTTCGCCGCGAAGATACCGGTCATGATACAACCGACGATGCCGCAGACGCCGTGTACACCGAAGACATCGCACGGGTCATCGACGCGCAGAACACGTTTCAGCGCCGTCACACCCCACAGACCCGCCAGACCGGCGACCAGCCCGACAAGCAGCGCGCCGCCAACACCGACATAGCCACAAGCTGGCGTGATACCAACCAGACCGGCAATTGCACCTGAACAGGCACCCAGCAGTGAAGGCTTACCGCGTACCGCCCACTCACCAAACACCCATGAGAGGATCGCACCCGCCGTGGCCACAACCGTGTTCACGAAGGCCAGCGCGGCGATTTCGTTTGCTGCGCTTGCTGAACCGGCGTTGAAGCCGAACCAGCCAAAGTAAAGGATCGCTGTACCGGTAAAGACCATCGGCAGGTTGTGCGGTTTGAACGCCTCTTTACCGAAGCCCACGCGTTTGCCAATCAGGTATGCCCCTACCAGGCCCGCCACCGCGGCGTTGATGTGTACAACGGTACCGCCTGCGAAGTCCAGCGCGCCATGGCTCGCCAGCAGACCGCCACCCCAGACCATGTGTGCAATCGGCACATAGGAGAGCGTCAGCCAGACCACCACGAAGATCAGTACGGCGGAGAAGCGAATACGCTCAGCCAGCGCACCGACGATCAGCCCGACGGTGATACAGGCGAACGAGCCCTGGAAGGCAACGTGAATATATTGATAGAAACTGCCCATCAGCGCGGTCAGTTCGATGTTTTTCAGCATGACCCAGTCAAAGTTTCCGAAGAACGCATTGCCCGTGCCGAAGGCCAGAGAGTAACCGTAGACAACCCACAACACGCAAACCAGCGCGAACGTGACGGCAACCTGCGTCAGCATGGAGAGAACGTTTTTGCCACGGATCAGGCCGCCGTAGAACAGCGCAATGCCCGGAATGGACATGAACAGCACCAGCGCGGTGCTGATCATCATAAAGGCGTTATCGGCTTTGTCTGCCACCGCAGGGGCAGCCAGTGCCAGGCCCGGCAGCAGTGCCAGCGAACCCAGACCCGTTTTGATTGTTGCTATCTTCATTTTCTCGATCCCTATCACTGTGTGCCAGGAGTTACTTACAGTGCCGCTTCGTCAGATTCGCCGGTACGGATGCGAATGACGCGCTGCAATTCGGCAACGAAAATTTTGCCGTCGCCAATTTTGCCGGTGTAGGCCGCTTTGCTAATGACATCAATAACTTCATCAAGCTGGTCATCAGCAATCGCGACATCAATTTTTACTTTTGGCAGGAAGTTAACGCTGTATTCTGCCCCGCGGTAAAGCTCGGCATGACCCTTCTGACGACCAAAGCCTTTCACTTCGGTGACAGTCAGTCCCTGAATACCCATGGAAGACAATGCTTCACGCACGTCTTCGAGTTTGAATGGTTTGATTACAACCGTAACCAGCTTCATAGATCCCCTCCAGTCAGAATTCGGTAATGGCCGCCGCTAATACGCAGAAGACATTGCAAGGGGTGTGCCAGAAATGAAAACCTGAGGGAAACGCGCTGCAATGAGCATTACACGAGCATGTTTAACGAACCGGTGAAAAAAAACGCACCATGACAGTGCACGGTGCGTTTCAGTTTTGCACCAACAGTAATGACTGTTAGCGCGCTGCCTTGTTTTGGTGCATCAGGCGCTGAGGGACTCGTCCTCACGCACGCTGGCGGCCAGCTCTTCACCGGCCAGCTGCAGCTGATACATCTGCCAGTAGCGCCCTTTTGCTTCGAGCAGCTCCCGGTGCGTACCGCGTTCGACGGCCTGACCGCGATGCAACACCAGGATGGTGTCTGCGTCGACAATCGTTGAAAGACGGTGTGCGATAACCACCAGCGTCGTGTGGTCACGCACCGCGGCCAGCGCCAGCTGGATAGCCTGCTCAGTACCAGAGTCAATGCTGGCGGTCGCTTCGTCGAGTATCAGCACCTGCGGCGTTTCAATCAGCACCCGCGCCAGGGCCAGAAGCTGCTTTTGTCCCACCGAGAGGTTATTCCCCTGCTCACCAAGCCGGGTATTGATCCCATCGCTAAAACCGCGCGCCAGTTCTGCCAGCTGCACGGTCTCCAGCACATCCCACACCTGTTGCTGGGTATAATCTCGCCCCAGGGTGACGTTGGCGTAAAAGGTATCGGCCATGACTACCGGGTCTTGCTGCACCATTGCAACGCCTTTGCGCAACACATTGTGGCTCAGTGATGCGAGCGGACGACCATCAATGCGGATTTCACCCTGACTGACCGGGTAATAGCCCATCAACAGGCTGGCGAGGGTACTTTTGCCGCTGCCGGTGTGCCCCACCAGCGCCACAAAGCCGCGCGACGGCACATCAAGAGAGATGTCCTGCAACACCAGACGGTCTTCACGGTAAGCAAACGAGACCTTATCAAACGTAATCTCTCCGCTTTGCAAAGGACGCTCATCATCGCCGTAGGTCTGACGTGGCCGGTCCATCAGTTCGAACACGCGCTCCCCCGCCACCACGGCCTGTTGCAACATAGACTGCTGGGTGGTGAGTTCTATCAACGGTTCATTAAGGCGTCCCAGATAGCTGATAAAAGCGTACAGAACCCCAACTTCAATTGTTCCGTTCGCGCTCATCCCGAAAAGCATCAGCAGGCCACAGAGAACCAGCGCCGAGAAGAGGCTCAGCAGCGGACGCAGCAGGAAACCGTCCAGTCGCAGCGTTTGCATACGCGCCATATAGTGCGACCGGCTGGCTTCCCCCATGCGTTCACCAAAGCGAGCCTGCTGGCGGAACTGCTGAATGACGCTCATGCCGTTGATCACTTCGTTGAAGCCATCGTTGATATCGGCCAGATAGGCCCGCACCCGACGCACAATCGGCGTGCTGTAGCGTTGATAGATGACCATTACAATCAATACGGCCGGGAAGATGGTGATCGCCACCAGAGCCATACGCCAGTTGAGGCTGAACATCGCCACCAGCATGGCGCCAATCAGCGCCGCGCTGCGCAGCACGGTTGCCACGACGGTGACATACAGATCGCGGATCACCTCGGTATCGTTGGTCACCCGGGATATCACCTGCCCAACCGGCTGGGTATCAAACTCGCTCAACGGCTGGCGTAGCGCCGCATCCATCACATCCGTACGTAGCTTCTGCACCACGCCCACGGCCGCCCGGTTAAAGAGCAGAGACTGGGCGTAATGCAGTGACGCCGCCGTCAGCTGTAGCCCAACGTAGGCCACACCTAACCCCGCGACAAGCCCCAGCGGCAAATAGCTTTTTGCCACCATATTGTCGATAAAGTAGCTGATAAGCAGCGGACCGCTCACTTCTGCAATCGCGGCAATCCACAGCAACAGTACGGCAAGCGAAAGCGGTTTTCGCCACGGAGAACCATAGGCCAGCAGGCGTTTTAGCGTCGGCCACTGCGTCACGGTCTTACGCATTAGCGTTCTCCTCATCCTGTTCCGGGGCGTCGTCCAGCGCCGCTTCAAGCTGCTGATAACGATACATATCGCGATACCAGCCCGGTTGCTCCGCAAGCTGTTCATGCTGTCCGCGCTGGGCAATGTGCCCGTGCTGTAATACCAGAATTTCATTGGCTTCCGTCAGCGCCGACAACCGGTGTGCACTGATGATCACCGTCCTTCCATCCCCCCACTGTCGCAGGTTATGCAGGATCTGGTGCTCGGTGCGGCCATCGACGGCAGAGAGCGCATCATCAAGGATCAGGATTTCGGCATTCAGCAGCAGCGCGCGGGCAATCGAGAGACGCTGTTTTTGCCCGCCGGAAAGCATAACGCCACGCTCACCCACTTCCGTTTCATAGCCCTGTGGCAGACGCAGAATATCGTCATGGACGCTGGCCAGGCGCGCGACGTGCTCAATCTCTTCCTGAGTTGCCGCCGGGCGTCCGAGGGCAATGTTATTCGCCACGGTGTCAGAAAAGAGAAACGGCGTCTGGCTGACCACCGCCAGACGACCGCGCCAGTCATCGAGTAGCAGGTTCGTCAACGGAATATCATGGAAGCGAATATCGCCCTGCGTGACGTCAAAATGACGTTGAAGCAGGGAGAGTACGGTACTTTTCCCGGCGCCTGTCGGACCGCAGATACCGAGCATCTGACCCGGTTTGAGCGTAAAGCTGACGTTCTCCAGTACCGTATGTTCCGTTTGCGGATACACAAACTTACGGACGTCGACATTCATCACGCCGCGCCCGTCCGGTACCGATTCGCTACCGTCATTCACCACTGGCGCTTCGGCCAGCATCGCGCGAATACGGCTGTAGGCGGCGCTGCCGCGCTCTACGATGTTAAACATCCAGGCCAGTGCCAGCATCGGCCATATCATCAGCCCCAGGTACATGGCAAAGCTGGTCAATTGCCCGAGGGTTAGCGAGCCCTGCACCACCATCCAGCTCCCGCCACCAATGGCCAGCAGGTTTGCCATGCCAATCGCGACATAGATTGTCGGGTCAAACCGCGCATCGATACGCGCAACGCGCATGTTCTTCGCCCCCGTGTCGGCGGCATCGGCTGCAAACAGCGCGGATTGTCGATCTTCCAGGCCAAACGCTTTGATCATGCGGATGCTGGTCATGCTCTCCTGCGTACGGTCATTCAGCGAGGAAAACGCCGCCTGCGCCAGCTTGAAGCGCTCATGAAGCTGTTCGCCATAGCGGTTGATCGCCAGCGCCATCAGCGGCATAGGTAGCAACGCCAGCAGCGTGAGCTGCCAGCTTATCTGGGTGGACATCACAATCAGAACCGCACAGCCCATCACCAGAGAGTCCACCAGCGTTAACACCCCTTCCCCGGCGGCAAACACGACGCGGTCAACGTCATTGGTGGCGCGAGCGATAAGATCCCCGGTGCGATGGCGCAGGTAGAACTCGGGATGCTGGCGGCTCAGCTGACGATAAAAATCTTCACGCAGTTCGACGGCCAGCTGATAGGACGCGCCAAACAGCAGTACCCGCCAGACGTAGCGCAGCAGATAGACAATGATGGCCGTCAGCACCAGCGTGCCGACCCACATCAACACCCGTGCGGTGGTGTAATGCTGTTCTGTAACGCCATCCACAACGTATCCCACCACTTTCGGTGGAATTAACTGCAGGATGGCAATGATAATAAGCAGGGCCACAGCGCCGAGGTAGCGTTGCCACTCCCGACGAAAGTACCAGCTTAATTGGGCAAATAATCGCACGCGGTTTGTTCCTGAAGGTATGGATCCGGCTACGCCGGGAAGTTATTCAATTAATCAATGGGTAGTGCTGTGGTGTATTTAATCTGTTCCATGGCGAAGCTCGAGGTGACGTCCGACAAGCCCGGTACGCTGTTCACCAGCCGCTTGTAAAAATCATCATAACGCTTCATGTCTGCCACCTGGACGCGCATCAGATAGTCATACTCTCCCGCCATGCGCCAGAAACCGAGCACCTCCGGCATCTCGGAGACCTGTGTTACGAAGCGGCTGTACCACTCGCTGCTGTGATGTTGGGTTTTTATCAGGACAAATGCCGTCAACCCAAGCCCCAGTTTTTCGGGATCTAAAAGCGCGACTCGCCCCAGAAGGATGCCGTCATCTTCAAGCTTCTTGAGGCGCTTCCAGCACGGCGTGGTGGTCAGATTAACGGCATCTGCCAGTGCCTGCAAAGAGAGGGTACAGTCACTTTGCAGTAAAGAAAGCAGCTTACGGTCTATTTTATCTAGCATACCCACCTCACAGAGAAAAATTTTCTCCCTTCATTCTATTTTAAAGGCCATATAGCAACAATTTTTTCTGTGCTTTTCGCTATGCTGGGCACAAAATGACAAACGGATAAATACGATGAATAGCGCCTGGGTTAAACATGCCATCAGCGAAATCAATGCCGACTATCAGCGCTCGGCGGACACCCATCTCATTCGCCTGGCTCTGCCGGGTTTTGCTGGCATCCAGCTGTACCTGAAAGATGAAAGCACCCATCCCACCGGTAGCCTGAAGCATCGCCTGGCGCGTTCGCTCTTTTTATACGGTTTGTGTAACGGCTGGATTAAGAAGGGAACCACGATTATTGAATCCTCCTCCGGTTCAACCGCCGTATCCGAAGCCTACTTTGCCCGCCTGCTGGGCCTGCCGTTTATCGCCGTGATGCCCTCCTGCACCGCGAAACGAAAAATTGAGCAGATCGAATTTTACGGTGGACGCTGCCACTTTGTGGAAAGCGCCTGCGAAATTTACGCCGCGTCTGAAATGCTGGCCCGTGAGCTGAATGGCCACTATATGGACCAGTTCACCTTTGCGGAGCGAGCCACAGACTGGCGCGGCAATAACAACATTGCCGACAGTATTTTCCGCCAGATGACCCACGAACCTCACCCTGTTCCGTCGTACATCGTGATGAGCGCCGGTACTGGCGGCACCTCAGCCACCCTGGGACGTTACATCCGCTGTCAGGGCTATAATACGCAGCTGATGGTGGTGGATCCGCAGAACTCGGTGTTCCTGGACTACTGGCAAAGCCGCAATGCGGATCTGCGCAGCCCGGTGGGCAGTAAGATTGAAGGTATTGGCCGCCCGCGCGTGGAGCCTTCATTCATTCCGGACGTAGTGGATGAAATGCTCCGCGTGCCGGATGCCGCCAGCGTGGCAACCGCGCACTGGCTGGAGACACAAATTGGTCGTAAAGTCGGTGCATCTACCGGCACCAACATGTGGGGAGCCCTGCAGCTTGCGGCTCGCATGCGTGAAGAGGGGCGCACCGGCTCTATCGTCACCCTGCTCTGCGACAGCGGCGAGCGCTATCTTGAGACCTATTACAATGCGCAGTGGGTTCAGGCAAACATCGGCGATATTGAGCCGTGGAAAGCGCAGATTACGCAGCTGGTGAAATAAAAAAAAGCCAGACCGGGGTCTGGCTTGCTGGAAGGGTCTCACTATTCGGGGGAATATGGGAGGTTGTTGTTGTCCAGCCAATGCGTCAAAAAATGAGACACTGCTTCGTTACCGCAGTGCCCGATAACCGGTAGATGGGGAAGCTCTGCCTTCAACTGCGGCATCGCATTTCCCATGATCAGACCGCGACCAACGCTGCCCAGCATTTCGCGGTCGTTCATGGCGTCGCCAAACGCCATACATTCCTGCATCGTTAAGCCCAGGTGATCGCTCAGTACCGCCAGCGCCGATCCTTTATTACACCCAACCGGCAAAACCTCGAGACAGTCCACCGCTGAAAAGGTCAGGTGCGCCCGGTCGCCTAACGCGTCATTCAGCTGAATGCGTAAGCGACAAAGATCGTCATGATCGCCGCAGAAACAGATCTTCGTCACCGCGTGAGCCGGAATACGGCGCAGATCGATAAGCTGATAGCGGAAACCACTGTAGACATGGGCGTGCAGCAATGCCGGAATGTCATGCCCGGTAAACCAGCCGTTATCGTTAAAGACATGAACGCTGGCCCGGGTGTCCCAGGTGCTGTGCAATACGATATCTGCCACTTCCGGGTTGAGATCCTGACGGTGGAGAACATCGCCTTCGACAGAGTGAATGCGCGTCCCATTGCCGGTAATAAGAAAAGCATCCAGGGAAAACGCCCCCAGCAAATGGCGCATCTCCAGCACATGACGGCCGGTGGCAAACGTCAGGGTGACATCACGTTCGTGCAGGCGCTTCAGGGTACTCAGGGTTTTCTCACCCAGACGGTGATCCGGCATTAACAACGTACCGTCCATATCAAACGCAGCGAGACGAGCCATGATTACTCCTGAAATGTGATGCGGTTAACTTGTGCATCAGTATTGCGTGAGATATACGGAAGTAATAGTGAATAGATGATAATTATTGTTCAGGGTTTCTCATGCGCCAGCTTAACCGACTCAACCAGTACCACCGTTTGTGGCAGCCTTCCGCTGGCGCGACGCAGCAGGCCACCATCAGCGAGCTGGCCGCCCGCTGTTTTTGCAGCGAACGGCATGTCCGTACGTTACTGCGTCAGGCGCAGGAGGCGGGCTGGCTTAGCTGGCGAGCGCAGTCTGGCCGCGGTAAGCGTGGGGAGCTGACTTTCCACGTCACCCCGGAGTCACTGCGCAATGCGATGATGGAAGAGGCACTGAAGAGTGGGCAGCAGCATAACGCGCTTGAGCTGGCCCAGTTGGCACCGGAGGAGCTGCGGTCACTGCTTCATCCGTTTTTAGGCGGCCAGTGGCAAAACGATACGCCGACGCTGCGCATTCCCTATTACCGCTCGCTGGATCCACTGCATCCCGGCTTTTTACCCGGTCGGGCGGAACAGCATCTGGCAGGACAGGTTTTTTCCGGGCTGACGCGTTTTCACGGTAACAGCAGCGAACCGACGGGCGATCTTGCCCATCACTGGGACGTGTCGGAGGACGGGCTGCGCTGGCATTTTTATATTCGCTCCACGCTTCACTGGCATAACGGTGATAAAGTCGAAACGGTCCAGTTACAGGAGAGTCTGAATGCGATGTTGACGCTCCCGGCCATGCACAGGCTTTTTCAGAGCGTGCTGCGCATTGAAGTTACCCATCCGCAGTGTCTGACGTTTATTTTACACAAGCCCGACTACTGGCTGGCGCATCGGCTGGCAACCTATTGCAGCCGTGTGGCGCACCCGGCACAACCGATGACAGGCAGCGGACCTTTCAGGCTCACCGCGTATAAGCCGGACCTGGTTCGTCTGGAAAGCCATGAGCAGTATCACCTTAGCCACCCGCTACTGAAGGCCATCGAGTTCTGGATCACCCCTCAGCTATTTGATCAGGGGCTTGGAACCAGCTGCCGGCATCCGGTACAAATCGCCATCGGAGAGCCTGACGAACTGACCCGTTTGCGGCTGGTGAGTAACAGCATCAGCCTGGGGTTTTGCTACCTCACGCTGAAGCGCAGCCCGCGTCTTAGCGAAATGCAGGCAAGACGCCTTATCAACATCATTCACCTCTCAACGCTTCTGCATACTCTTCCTCTGGATAAGGGGCTTATCACCCCAACGCAGGAGTTGCTGCCGGGCTGGCGTATTCCTGAGTGGCCGGATCTCACGGATGTCCCTTTGCCTGAGACGCTGACCCTGATTTACCATCTGCCCGTCGAGTTACATACCATGGCGAGTCAGCTAAAAGCGTATCTTTCCCGCCAGGGCTGCGCGTTAACGGTCATCTTTCACAATGCCAAAACGTGGGACGGATGTCAGCATCTTGCCGACGCGGACCTCATGATGGGAGACAGGCTGATTGGCGAAGCACCGGAATACACCCTTGAGCAGTGGCTTCGCTGCGATGCGCTATGGCCGCATCTGCTGAGCGCGCCGCAATATGCCCATCTGCAGGCGACGCTGGATGCCGTTCAGACTCAGGCTGACGCGCATGCCCGGCATCGCGGGCTGAAAGCTATTTTCACCCAACTCATGGAGAGCGCGGTGCTGACGCCGTTGTTTAACTATCAGTACCAAATCAGCGCGCCCCCGGGAGTCAATGGCATACGGCTTAACACCCGCGGCTGGTTCGATTTCACCGAAGCCTGGCTCCCGGCCCCCAAATCGTGAAGAAGCTGGTCGTCGCCGTAGTCAGACGGTAACATGATGTTTTTACCGTAACTGTCGAGATGATTTATGAAACGTGCCGTCGTCGTGTTCAGCGGAGGACAAGATTCCACTACCTGCCTGGTTCAGGCGCTTCATCAGTACGATGAAGTTCACTGTGTCACTTTCGATTATGGTCAGCGACATCGCGCTGAAATCGACGTCGCCCGTGAACTGGCGCTGAAACTGGGCGCGCGCGCGCATAAGGTGCTGGACGTTACGCTGTTAAATGAACTGGCCGTCAGTAGCCTCACCCGCGACAGTATTCCCGTTCCTGACTATGAACCTGATGCCAGCGGCATTCCGAACACCTTTGTGCCAGGCCGCAACATTCTCTTCCTGACGCTGACGGCGATCTACGCCTACCAGGTGAAAGCCGAAGCGGTGATCACGGGCGTGTGTGAAACCGACTTCTCCGGGTACCCTGACTGCCGTGACGAGTTCGTGAAGGCTCTCAACCACGCCGTGAATCTGGGGATGGCAAAAGAGACGCGCTTTGAAACGCCACTGATGTGGCTTGATAAAGCGGAAACCTGGGCACTGGCAGACTACTGGGGCAAACTGGACATGGTTCGCAGCGAAACCCTTACCTGCTACAACGGCATTAAAGGTGATGGCTGTGGCCAGTGTGCGGCCTGTAATCTACGCGCAAACGGACTGAATCACTATCTGGCCGATAAAGCGGGCGTGATGTCGGCGATGAAGAAAAAAACCGGGCTCAAATAAGCCTCTTTGACCGTGCTGGCGAACAGAATATCGACAGCACGGGTCATGAACACAACGCGTCTAGACGATCATCAACTGCAGTTTTTCCCGCAACTCCCCTTCCAGCGGCAACGCTTTCTGGGTTTTCAGATCGATACAGACAAAGGTGATCAGCGCGTCGGCAACGGCCTGGCCTTCAGGATCCAGCGTCACCGCCTGGGTTAACACGCCGCTCTTGCCGTTTAACTGTTGAAGCTGGCTGGTGATGGTCAGCACATCACCCAGCACGGCCGGGCGACGGTAGTTGATATTGATGTTGACGACCACGAACGCGATGTTGTGCGCGGTCATCCACTGAAAGCTTTCGCTGCTTTCCAGACCGTCCCAGCGCGCTTCTTCAAGAAACTCAAGATAACGGGCGTTGTTGACGTGCTGGTAAACATCGATGTGGTACCCGCGTACTTTGATTTTTGTCTGCATAGCGCAATAGCCTTTACTGTTGTTATAGGATAAGAGGTCATGACTGGTATGACCTCTTTATCCTGGCAAAATTTTGCCGCCGTGCAAGTAATTATGTGATTACAACGTCAGGTGTGAGAGGTTGCGCTCAACCAGCGCTCCGCCCATACCGGGCACTTGCTTAAGATCGTCAACCGTTTTGAAAGGACCGTACTCTTCGCGATAGCTGACTATCGCCTGCGCTTTTTTTAGCCCTACGCCATTCATTACCCGGGCGAGATCCTCTGCCGATGCCGAATTGATACTGACTCGCGTACCGTCATCATCCACGCTTTTTCCGGCATCCGTGGCTTTCGTCTGGCCAGCTGCGGGTGCCGCTGCGTCAGGCCTGGTTTGCACCGCCGGTGTTTTCGCCGCAGGTGTCGTCGCCAGCGCACCTGCGCTCATCCCGGTGGTGGCAATCACCAGAGTAATGAACAGAGCCTTGATTCCACATTTCATGCTGTTATCTCCTTGTTTGTTGACAGCCAGGCCACAATATCCAGCGCTATAACCCGGCACAAACGGCAGATTGCAGAAATGGAAAAGGCCGCGAAAGCGGCCTTTAGTTATTGCAGAGCGTTACGAAAATATGCGAGCAAATACGTAATTATTGCTGCTGAGTCATCACGTCACCGAGCTTGATTTTGGCTTCTGTGCGCAGGTTGCTCATCATCGCTTCGAAAGCAATCTGGGCATTGTTCTGGGTAATACCCTGCACCATCGCTTTCTTCTGCTCTTCAGGCATCGTGCCTGCTTTCACGTCGTCCAGTGCGAGCAGAACGACGTTACCCTGCATATCGGTAGTGGTACCGAAGCTTGGTTTATCCTTCGCAGGCAGGCTCAGACCGAACGCTGCCTGACTGACAGGATCCTGACCGGTACGGCTCAGCGTTTTTGGCTCACCGAAGCTCAGACCTGCCGCTTTCAGCGCATCCTGTTTACCCGCTTTCAGGTCAACCAGTATCTTCTCAGCATCCAGTTTTGCCTGCTGTTCCGCTTTGTTGTGCTTAACCTGAGCAACCACCTGATCTTTCACTTCTGCCAGCGGTTTAATCGCTTCTGGTTTGTGCTCGCTGACGCGAAGAACAAACGCACGATCGCCGTCGACGGTAATGATGTCAGAGTTGCTGCCCGGCGTGCCGTTCTCGCCAACCAGACCACCGTTGAAGATGGCATCAGCAACCGGTTTGAAATTCAGCTCTTCCGGCAGGTTGTTACGACCGAACCAGCCGGTCTCAACCGCTTTCACCCCTGCAGCCTGCTCAGCACCAGCCAGAGATTCGTTGTCGTTGCTGGCAGCATCACTGACTTTCTGTTGCAGCGCGTAGTATGCATCCAGCGCTTTTTCCTGCTTCACTTTCGCTGCGATATCATCGCGAACGTCAGCCAGCGGCTTGGTTTTCGCGGCCTCGATATCATCCAGACGCGCCACCAGGAAACCAACGGAAGATTTAATGACACCCGAAAGCTGGCCTTTGTCTTTCAGACCGGCATTTTTCAGTTCGTCAGGAGTGGTGCTCTCTTCCAGCCAGCCCATATCACCACCGTTTTTAGCAGAGATAATATCGGTGGATTTTGCTTTCGCGAGGGAGGCGAAATCAGCGCCCTTATTCAGCTCATCCAGCACGGCTTTGGCATCTGCCTCAGTTTTGGTCTGGATCACGCTGTAGCGGTTACGCTGCGGCTGAGTGAACTGATCCTGATGCTGATCGTAATAAGACTGAATTTCCGCATCAGAGGCTGTTTCCTGCAGCGCGGCAGCATCCAGCTTGATGTAGCTCACACGGAACTGTTCTGGAGCAACGAAGTTACTCTTGTTCTGCTCGTAGTAGGCGTTAATGTCCGCGTCGCTAACCTGCTGCTTCGCCGCCAGAGCATTCACATCGATGGTCGCTTCACGTACCACGCGCTGCTGTGCAACAAGGGCTGCCAGCTCTTCCGTCTCACCTTTGAGCATGAAATCAGTGCCAACGACGGCATTGATGAGCTGTTGGGTTGTCAGTTGATTACGCAGAGCCTGAGCGTATTGATCGGCAGTCATGCCCATCTGATTAATGATGCCGTTGTAACGCGCATTGTCGAATTTGCCGTTAGACTGGAAAGCCTGAGTCGATAAGATGGCTTTTTTAACCTGCTCATCGCTGATGCCCAGGCCCAGTTTTTTCGCGTATTGATCCAGCAGCGCTTCGTCGATCAGACGGTTCAGGGTCTGTTGGCGCAGGGATTTCATATACCCTTCGTTTGCCGCGAGTTCAGAGAATTGGTCGCCCAGCTGTTGCTGCATACGGTTACGTTCACCGGCAAAAGCATTCTCGAACTGACCGCGGCTGATCTCCTGGCCATTCACTTTTGCGGCATAGTTCGCGCCACCGCCGATAAGGTAACTGCTCACGCCGGTCAATATGAACGACACGATAATGATACCGAAAATAATCTTGAGCACGAGACTGTTAGCAGCCGTGCGTAAGCTGTCCATCATGGTGTAACAACACTCCGCTGTAGGTGACTGGTTACCTGACGCTAACGGAAAATCCTGCCCGTCGCGCGTAAAGGCGTATTGTGACAAGAAAACGGTGCGATTGTCAGCCCACAACTCGCATAAACTCGCACAAATCAGGCCTGGACAAACAAAAAAGGCACATCAAATGATGCGCCCTTGTACTATTCGGCTTCCCTGAGATGGGAAAGCAATCAGTTTACTGCGTCTTTCAGCGCTTTACCTGCACGGAAACCCGGCACTTTAGCGGCAGCAATGGTGATCTCTTTACCGGTCTGAGGGTTGCGGCCAGTACGGGCAGCACGCTCTTTAACAGCAAAAGTACCGAAGCCTACCAGTGCAACGTCGTCCCCAGCCTGCAGAGATTCAGTAACAGAAGCAATTAATGCATCTAACGCACGTCCAGCTGCAGCTTTAGAAATATCAGCACCAGCAGCAATTTTGTCAATCAGTTGAGATTTATTCACTGTTCTCTTCCTCTCTTTATAATTTATATCGCGCCTGAATCCTTCACAACGCGACCGCGCAGCAGTTATATCAGGCCTGCCATGACCTTACAACACCCGTTGTTGATGGCTGGCCTAATCAGCAATCTAAATTAGCTATACAAAAAAAGGCTGGCAAGTGCGAAATGACTTACCAGCCTTACTTTTATTGACGCTCTTTGCGCGAGGTCACTATTTTGCGGTTACAACCTGCATTCCGGAAGGTTCATTCTGCAGGGCGAGAGTCAGAACTTCCTCAATTCGCTTCACAGGATGAATCTGCAGATCGGCAATCACGTTGTCCGGAATCTCTTCCAGGTCGCGTTTATTTTCGTAAGGGATCAATACGGTTTTGATCCCACCACGGTGTGCCGCCAGCAGTTTTTCTTTTAACCCACCGATTGGCAGCACCTGGCCACGCAACGTGATCTCACCGGTCATTGCCACATCGGCACGCACCGGGTTGCCGGTAAGGCAGGAAACCAGTGCGGTACACATGGCGATACCTGCGCTTGGGCCATCTTTCGGCGTTGCCCCTTCAGGCACGTGCACGTGGATATCGCGTTTCTCGTAGAAATCAGGGTTAATGCCCAATTTCTCCGCACGTGCGCGTACCACGGTCAGCGCGGCCTGAATCGACTCCTGCATCACTTCACCCAGAGAGCCGGTGTAGGTCAGCTTGCCTTTACCCGGGACACAGGCGGTTTCAATGGTCAGCAGATCGCCACCCACTTCCGTCCATGCCAGACCGGTGACCTGGCCCACGCGGTTTTCATTGTCCGCGCGACCATAGTCAAAGCGCTGAACGCCCAGATAGGCATGCAGGTTGTCGCCATTGATCACGATGTGTTTCAGGCTCTTATCCAGCAGCAACTGTTTAACCGCCTTACGGCACAGTTTAGAGATTTCGCGCTCAAGGCTACGCACGCCCGCTTCACGGGTGTAGTAGCGGATGATGCCAATAATCGCGCTGTCCTCAACGGTCAGCTCGTTAGCTTTCAGCGCATTACGCTCAATCTGCTTCGGCAGCAGGTGCCGTTTCGCAATGTTCAGTTTTTCGTCTTCGGTATAACCGGAGAGACGAATCACTTCCATACGGTCCAGCAGCGGCGCCGGAATGTTCATGGAGTTCGAGGTCGCGACAAACATGACATCGCTCAGGTCGTAATCCACTTCGAGATAGTGATCGCTGAACGCCACGTTCTGTTCTGGATCAAGAACTTCCAGCAAAGCTGACGCCGGATCGCCACGCATGTCCGAAGACATTTTGTCGATCTCATCGAGCAGGAACAGCGGGTTTTTAACGCCCACTTTCGCCATCTTCTGGATCAGTTTACCCGGCATAGAACCGATGTAGGTACGACGGTGACCGCGGATCTCCGCTTCATCGCGTACGCCACCCAGCGCCATACGGATATACTTACGTCCGGTCGCTTTGGCGATGGACTGACCCAGAGAGGTTTTCCCTACCCCCGGTGGTCCCACCAGGCACAGAATCGGGCCTTTGATTTTGTTCACACGGCTCTGGACTGCGAGGTACTCAAGAATGCGGTCTTTCACGCGCTCAAGGCCGTAGTGGTCGGTATCCAGGATCTCCTGCGCCTGACGCAGGTCTTTTTTGACCTTGCTGCGGGCATTCCAGGGAACCTGAACCATCCATTCGATATAGCCACGCACGACGGTCGCTTCAGCCGACATTGGAGACATCATTTTCAGCTTCTGCAGTTCTGCTTCGGCTTTCTCTTTGGCCTCTTTCGGCATTTTCGCCGCGTCGATCTTACGCTTCAGCGCTTCGTTTTCGTCCGGCGCGTCATCCATCTCGCCGAGCTCTTTCTGAATGGCTTTCATTTGCTCATTCAGATAGTACTCACGCTGAGATTTCTCCATCTGCTTTTTAACGCGGTTACGAATACGCTTCTCAACCTGCAGCAGATCGATTTCAGACTCCATCATCGCCATCAGATATTCCAGACGTTCGTTAACGTCGGACATCTCCAGAACGGACTGTTTGTCAGCCAGCTTCAGCGGCATGTGTGCAGCGATGGTGTCCGCCAGACGCGCAGGATCGTCGATGCTGTTCAGCGACGTCAGCACTTCTGGTGGGATTTTCTTGTTCAGCTTGATATAGCCTTCGAACTGGCTAATCGCGGTGCGCACCAGCACTTCCTGCTCGCGCTCATCCAACTGAGGTGATTCAAGGTACTCTGCCTTGGCAGAGAAATGCTCGCCATCGTCAGACAGGGTGGTAATACGCGCACGCTGCAAGCCTTCTACCAGCACCTTAACGGTGCCGTCAGGCAGCTTCAGCATCTGCAAAATAGAGGCCACGGTCCCGACGGTGAAAAGATCGTTTACACCCGGCTCATCCGTTGATGCTTCTTTCTGCGCCACCAGCATGATTTTTTTATCATGATCCATGGCGGCTTCGAGGCAACGGATAGATTTTTCCCGCCCTACAAATAAGGGTATGACCATGTGCGGATAAACCACCACATCGCGCAACGGCAATACGGGGATTTCAATGCGTTCAGAACGCTCAGGATTCATAGAGCTCTCTCTTAGTTTAGTGTCCGCCAGGTAAACTGGTCATGTCACTGTGCTTCACATAACCATTAACATGTATCCAGTATATGGGGATGTTTCCCACACATTCAACGCCGCGTATACGGAAAAATAAAAGGGGAGATAAAATCCCCCCTTTTTGATTAACTGCTTGTATGATTTGGCGAATTATTCGCCAGATGCCTGTTGCGCTTCCGGCTTGCCATAAATCAGCAATGGCTTGGTCTGGCCGCTAATGACCGACTCATCAATCACCACTTTCTCAACATCTTCCATCGACGGCAGATCGTACATGGTATCAAGCAGCGCCGCTTCCACGATAGAACGCAGGCCACGCGCACCGGTTTTACGGATCATCGCTTTCTTGGCAATCGCGTCCAGCGCTTCGTCACGGAATTCCAGCTCAACGCCTTCCAGATTGAACAGCGCCTGATACTGCTTGGTCAGCGCATTTTTCGGCTCTTTCAGGATCTGGATCAGCGCGTCTTCACTCAGTTCGTTCAGCGTTGCCACAACAGGCAGACGGCCAATGAACTCAGGAATCAGACCAAACTTGATCAAGTCTTCTGGCTCAACCTGTGACAGCAGCTCGCCTTCGTTCGGCTTTTCGGACGAGGCTTTCACCGTCGCGCCAAAACCAATGCCGGAGCCGGTTTCAACACGGTGAGAGATCACTTTATCCAGACCGGCAAACGCACCACCACAGATGAACAGGATCTTGGACGTATCAACCTGCAGGAACTCCTGCTGAGGATGTTTACGGCCACCCTGCGGTGGAACGGCTGCAACCGTACCTTCGATCAGCTTCAGCAATGCCTGCTGCACGCCCTCACCCGATACGTCACGGGTAATGGACGGGTTGTCAGATTTACGGGAGATCTTGTCGATCTCATCGATGTAAACAATCCCGCGCTGCGCTTTCTGTACATCGTAATCGCATTTCTGCAGCAGTTTCTGGATGATGTTTTCTACGTCCTCACCCACATAACCGGCTTCGGTCAGGGTGGTGGCATCGGCCATTGTGAACGGAACATCCAGCAGACGCGCCAGCGTTTCAGCCAGCAGCGTTTTACCGGAACCGGTTGGGCCGATCAGCAGAATATTACTTTTACCCAGTTCTACGCCATTGCTGGTATCACCGTTACGCAGGCGTTTGTAGTGGTTGTATACCGCCACGGCGAGCACTTTTTTCGCCTGCTCCTGACCGATGACATAGTCGTCAAGATGATGACGAATTTCATGCGGCGTTGGCAGCGCGCTGCGCTCGCGGTGAGGTGCTACTTCTTTAATCTCTTCGCGAATAATGTCGTTACATAAGTCAACACATTCGTCGCAGATATACACGGACGGCCCGGCAATCAGTTTACGCACTTCATGCTGGCTTTTGCCGCAAAAAGAGCAGTACAGCAGTTTGCCCGAACCATCTTTGCGTTTATCTGTCATGAGTCCAAACCTCTTTTTAAGTTCTTTGTGCCGCACATGACGACGCAAATGCCATTTTCAGACGCAAGCTGCTTTTAGCAACATGCCGCCCTACCTGAGTATAGCGGCACACTCGCGTCACGGGCATCAATTACGATGGGTCAAAACGGAGTCGACTAAGCCGTACTCAACAGCCTCAGAGGCAGAGAGGAAACGATCGCGCTCGGTATCGCGCTCGATCTGCTCAAGAGATTGACCCGTATGCTGCGCCATAAGTTCATTCATGCGCGCTTTTACTTTCAGAATTTCGCGGGCGTGGATTTCAATATCCGTCGCCTGCCCCTGATAACCCCCCAGCGGCTGGTGAATCATCACGCGGGAATTTGGCAGGCAGAAACGCTTACCTTTAGCCCCTGCGGTTAACAGGAACGCACCCATAGATGCAGCCTGACCCATACAGATAGTGCTGACATCTGGCTTGATGAATTGCATGGTGTCATAAATGGACATACCTGCCGTGATCACGCCGCCCGGGGAGTTAATGTACAGGTAAATGTCTTTTTCCGGGTTTTCCGCTTCCAGAAACAGCATCTGCGCCACGATCAGGTTAGCCATGTGGTCTTCCACCTGGCCGGTCAAAAAGATAACGCGCTCCTTGAGCAGACGGGAATAGATATCAAAAGAACGCTCACCACGTGAGGTCTGTTCAATAACCATTGGCACCAGAGCCATATGGGGTGCAAAGTTATCTCGTTCGCCACTGTATGACATTTCCGTCTCCTGGATCAAAATTGAAAACACCTGCTGTACTGATTGTAACCTTACGGACGGATTATCAGCCAGTCTCAATCATCGTGATTACACACTTATGGGGTTCATACTGCCCTATTTCAAGCATAACAACCTTTTGTTGTTACGCTAACACTGAAAGGGCGTTTTAGCACTCTTCCTGGGGTAAAGCCGTGATAAAAAAAACCCGTCGCCGGAAGGCAACGGGTTTTTTGTTCAAACTTTAAACCCTGGGGGCGAAATTACGCCTGCTGGTTCATCAGTTCGTTGAAAGAGGTCGCTTTTTCGGTCACTTTCGCTTTCGCCAGTACCGCTTCAACAGCCTGCTCTTCCAGGGCAACATTGCGCATGTTGTCCATCAGCTCTTTGTTCTTACCGTAGAACTCGATCACTTCTGATGGATCTTCGTATGCAGAAGCCATCTCTTCGATCAGGCCTTTCACACGCTCTTCGTCAGCTTTCAGCTCGTGGGTACGAATCACTTCGCCCAGCAGCAGGCCAACAACAACGCGGCGTTTAGCTTGCTCTTCGAACAGCTCGCGTGGCAGTTCCATCGCTTGCTGCTGGTTGCCACCGAAACGCTGTGCAGCCTGACGGCGCAGAACGTCGATTTCGCTATCAATCAGGGCAGCCGGAACGTCGATTTCGTTCGCTTTTACCAGACCGTCAATCGCCTGAGATTTCACACGGTTACGTACAGCGCCGTTCAGCTCACGTTCCATGTTTTTACGCACTTCGGTACGCAGACCGGCTACAGAACCATCTTCCACGCCGAAACGCTTGATGAATTCTTCAGTCAGTTCAGGCAGTTCGCGCTCTTCAACTTTCTTCAGGTTGATAACGAACTTCGCTGCTTTACCTTTCAGGTTTTCAGCGTGGTACTCTTCCGGGAAGGTCACGTCGATGGTGAACTCTTCGCCCGCTTTGTGACCTTTGATACCGTCTTCGAAGCCTGGGATCATACGACCCTGGCCCATTGCCAGTACGAAGTCAGACGCTTTACCGCCTTCGAACTCTTCGCCGTCTACAGAACCGGTGAAGTCGATGGTCACACGGTCTTCCACGTCAACAGCACCTTCTTTCTCTTTCCAGTTCGCCTGCTGCTTACGCAGAGTGTCCAGCATGCCGTCAACGTCTTCGTCAGTCACGGAAACAACAGGTTTTTCAACTTCGATAGATTCCAGACCTTTCAGCTCAACTTCCGGGTACACTTCGAACTCTACGGAGTAGGTGAAGTCTTCACCCTGTTTGTATTCGCCTGGAACGTAATTCGGCGCACCGGCCGGATTAATTTTTTCTTTGATGATCGCATCAATAAAGTTGCGGCTCATCAGTTCACCCAGCACATCCTGACGCACGGAAGCGCCATAACGCTGAGCAACAACATTCATCGGTACTTTGCCCTTACGGAAGCCGTCAATACGTACTTTTTTTGCTACGTTGACCAGCTCGCTTTTCACAGCAGTTTCGATGCTGTCAGCAGCGATAGTAATCGTTACACGGCGGCCAAGGCCTTGAGTGGTTTCAACTGAAACTTGCATCTTGTTACCTCAAAAAAATCACAGTGCTCGGTCAACTCTGAATCTGTCTGTTATACCGGGATGCTCTCTTAGTGCAGATTCACATTCCCTGTCGCCAGAATCATCCCGAAGACATTCATTAAGACGCGGCATTATAGCGGCATCACTTAGGTGAGTCGAGAACGGTTGGGGCATGTTGCTGCGGCTTTTTTCACACTTTAAGGCTATTTTTAGCCTTAAAAACGCACCATCCGCTCAAAACTCAGACAAAACAAAACGGCCCGGAGGCCGTTTTGAGGAAATCTGTATGCAACATACTGGAAAAGCTCCAGCCGTTGCAAATCCGATTTATCAGGCGATGGTGCCTGCGCCGCGACACGGCGGCGATGCAAATACCGTATCCTGCAAGCCTTCCCATTCCTTAATGGTATAGGTGTGCAATGCCAGCGCATGTACGGTTGTGGAGAGTTCTTCCGTCAAGGTGCTGTAGATCAAGCGATGTCGGTTCAGGAAACGTTCTCCCGTGAAGCGATCGCTGACCAGAACCACTTTAAAGTGGCTTTCAGAACCTGCCGGCACGTTATGACGATAGCTTTCGTCGACGACTTCGAGGAACACAGGGTTGAACGCTGCCCTTAATTTATCTTCTATCTGTTCACGTATCATCATGAAATCACTCCTCCGACAACGCCAGGATGTCACCCATCCCTTTAAATATTAGCCGCTTTTACCGTTTCCATTACAACAAGACAACAAATATTTAGCTTTCGTCTTATTTTCTCATTCAGACGAATGAAGTTCACTGTGAGACTCATACCTTTTGACCTTCGCGCGTGGAGAAAAAGGCGGGGCTGGTCAGTTTTCGGACAAGGCGATGAATTTACATGCGTTGACCACTTCCCCTGGCCGTTAGCGATGTTATGATGGCGGCAATTTTTCTCTGTAATGCTTACGATTCGTTGAGAACCTGAAAATGTTAAAAAAACTCTTCTTTCCGTTGGTAGCACTTTTTATGCTGGCAGGCTGCGCTACCCCGCCTACAACCATTGATGTCTCCCCTAAGATTACCCTGCCTCAGCAGGATCCTAGCCTGATGGGCGTAACCGTGAGCATTAACGGTGCCGATCAGCGTCAGGATCAAGCCCTGGCTAAAGTGACCCGCGACAACCAGCAGGTGACGTTGACCGCCTCACGCGACCTGCGCTTCCTGCTGCAGGAAGTGCTCGAGAAACAGATGACTTCCCGCGGCTATATGATTGGCCCAAGCGGTGCGGTTGATCTGCAGATCATCGTGAACAACCTGTACGCTGACGTGTCCCAGGGTAACGTTCGCTACAACATCTCCACCAAAGCGGATATCGCCATCATCGCGACCGCGAAGAACGGCAACAAGATGACCAAAAACTACCGTGCGAGCTACTCTGTTGAAGGCGCGTTCCAGGCGTCCAACAAAAATATTGCTAACGCGGTTAACAGCGTGCTGACTGACACCATTTCCGATATGGCGCAGGACACCAGCATCCACGACTTCATCAAGCAAAACGCGCGTTAATCCCGCTTCCTGACCCGGTGTTTCACCGGGTCAGCTTTATATGAACATGTCGAGTCATTACTTACGCATTTTCCAGCAACCCAAATCAGCCATCCTGCTGATCCTTGGTTTCGCCTCCGGTTTACCTCTCGCCCTCACCTCCGGCACGCTGCAGGCCTGGATGACCGTCGAGAATATCGATCTCAAAACCATTGGTTTCTTCTCCCTCGTCGGCCAGGCTTACGTCTTTAAGTTCCTGTGGTCGCCGGTGATGGACCGTTATACCCCGCCGTTCCTGGGCCGTCGTCGCGGCTGGTTAGTGATGACCCAGGTCCTGTTGCTGATCGCAATCGCGGCGATGGGCTTTCTTGAACCCACGACGCAGCTTCGCTGGATGGCCGCCCTTGCGGTGGTAATCGCCTTCTGTTCTGCCTCGCAGGATATCGTTTTTGATGCCTGGAAGACGGACGTGTTGCCTGCAGAAGAGCGGGGAGCCGGCGCAGCCATTAGCGTGCTGGGCTATCGTCTGGGGATGCTGGTATCCGGTGGTCTGGCGCTGTGGGTGGCCGACCGTTATCTCGGTTGGCAGGGCATGTACTGGCTGATGGCCGCCCTGTTGATCCCCTGTATTATTGCCACCCTGCTCGCCCCCGAACCGAGCGATGTGATCCCGGTTCCACGTTCTCTGGAGCAGGCCGTTGCCGAACCTCTTCGCGACTTCTTTGGCCGCAACAACGCCTGGCTTATCCTGCTGTTAATCGTCCTTTATAAGCTCGGCGATGCCTTCGCGATGAGCCTGACCACCACCTTCCTAATTCGCGGGGTCGGGTTTGATGCCGGTGAAGTCGGCGTGGTGAACAAAACGCTCGGGTTGTTTGCGACTATTGTCGGGGCCCTGTACGGCGGCGTATTAATGCAGCGTCTGACGCTCTTTCGCGCACTGCTGATCTTCGGCATCCTGCAGGGGGCATCGAACGCCGGTTACTGGCTGCTGTCGGTGACGGATAAGCATATGATCAGCATGGGCGCCGCGGTGTTTTTTGAAAACCTGTGCGGCGGTATGGGGACAGCGGCGTTTGTTGCCCTGCTGATGACCCTGTGCAACAAATCGTTTTCCGCGACGCAGTTCGCTCTGCTCTCGGCGCTTTCCGCCGTTGGTCGCGTGTATGTCGGGCCGATTGCCGGCTGGTTTGTTGAAGCCCATGGCTGGCCAACGTTCTACCTCTTCTCCGTGGTAGCGGCAGTGCCTGGGCTCTTATTGTTACTGGTCTGTCGCCAGACGCTGGAATATACCCAGCGAACAGAACACTTTATGCCACGCACGGAATATCATCGCGCTTACCGTTTTGCGTTACGACTGTTAATGGCGGGTTGCTTTGCCCTGGTGCTGTGGCTCGTGGTGCTCATTATTAATGCCACCACCTCTCTGGTACTGCCTCTCGAAGCGCTTCTGCTGGATGCCGGCGCGCTGCTGGCGGTTGCCGGGATCCTGACTGGCGGGCTGCTCGATTTCATGGCGCTGCGTAAAACGCAGTTAATCTGAAGTAAAATCCGAAAGGTTATTTCCCGTTGTAATCACGAACCGAAATTATAACGGTGAAATAGCCGCCAGCCGCTAAAAAAAATATTTGTTGTTTTGTGCGGGATAGGATTCGGAAATTATTGGAGTCAATTGCAGAACGCTATTTTTCATTAAACGATTCAGCATCAGAGAGTTTGATTTTTCGTTTTTTAGTTGTCTTTTTATTGATAATTAATTGTTAATTTTTTGTTTATTTTTCACAATGGTTATACCAATTGCCCCTTTTAGGGTATGCTTGGGGGTCCTTTCGTTATAAAGCCCATGCCATGCGGCTTACGTCTTAAAAAGCGACATAATTTGCAACACTTGTGACATGTGCGGCAGAACCCGGTAACACCTTCCTGACACAGGTCTAATGATGTTTACAGTAATGTAACCTTCCCGTAAAATGCCCCCACACTTTAAACGCCACCAGACTCCCGTGGAATTGAGGTCGTTAAATGAGACTCAGGAAATACAATAAAAGTTTGGGATGGTTGTCATTATTCGCAGGCACTGTATTACTCAGTGGCTGCGATTCTGCACTACTTGACCCCAAAGGACAGATTGGACTGGAACAACGTTCACTGATATTGACGGCTTTTGGCCTGATGTTGATTGTGGTTATTCCAGCCATTTTGATGGCTGTTGGTTTCGCCTGGAAGTATCGTGCGAGCAATAAAGATGCGAAGTATAGCCCTAACTGGTCACACTCCAATAAAGTGGAAGCTGTGGTCTGGACGGTACCTATCCTGATCATCCTGTTCCTTGCCGTACTGACATGGAAAACCACTCACGCACTTGAGCCAAGCAAGCCGCTGGTTCACGATGAAAAACCGATTACCATTGAAGTGGTCTCCATGGACTGGAAATGGTTCTTCATCTATCCGGAACAGGGCATTGCCACCGTGAATGAAATCGCCTTCCCGGCGAACACTCCGGTTCAGTTCAAAGTGACCTCCAACTCCGTAATGAACTCCTTCTTCATCCCACGTCTGGGTAGCCAGATTTACGCGATGGCCGGTATGCAGACTAACCTGCACCTGATCGCGAATGAAGCAGGCACCTACGATGGTATCTCCGCCAGCTATAGCGGCCCGGGCTTCTCAGGTATGAAGTTCAAAGCTATCGCGACGCCAGACCGTGCCGCTTTCGACCAGTGGGTTGAAAAAGCGAAGCAGTCTCCAAACACCATGTCTAACATGGCGGCGTTCGAAAAAGTGGCAGCACCTAGCGAATATAACAAGGTGGAGTACTTCTCTAACGTGAAACCAGATTTGTTCAAAGACGTTATTGGCAAATTTATGGATCACGGCAAGAGCATGGACATGACCCAGCCTGAAGGTGAGCATAGCGCACACGAAGGTATGGAAGGCATGGACATGAGCCACGCGGAAACCGCTCACTAAGGGGCCGAGGAAGAAAATGTTCGGAAAATTGACACTGGATGCAGTGCCCTACCATGAACCCATTATCGTGGTTACGGTTGCTGCAATTATCATCGGTGGCGCAGCCTTACTGGCCTTGATCACTTACTTCGGTAAGTGGAGCTACCTGTGGAACGAGTGGCTGACTTCGGTTGACCACAAAAAACTGGGTATCATGTACTGCATCGTCGGTATCGTCATGTTAATTCGTGGCTTTGCGGATGCGATCATGATGCGTAGCCAGCAGGCACTCGCGTCCGCGGGTGAAGCCGGCTTCCTGCCGCCGCATCACTACGACCAGATCTTTACCGCCCACGGCGTTATCATGATCTTCTTCGTGGCGATGCCGCTGGTTATCGGTCTGATGAACGTTGTCGTTCCGCTGCAAATCGGCGCGCGCGACGTAGCGTTCCCGTTCCTGAACAACCTGAGCTTCTGGTTCACGGTTGTTGGCGTTATCCTGGTTAACCTGTCACTGGGTGTGGGCGAATTTGCGCAGACCGGCTGGCTGGCTTACCCGCCGCTTTCGGGAATTGAGTACAGTCCGGGCGTTGGCGTCGATTACTGGATTTGGGCACTTCAGCTCTCCGGTGTCGGTACAACCCTGACCGGTATCAACTTCTTCGTGACCATTATCAAGATGCGTGCCCCTGGCATGACCATGTTCAAGATGCCGGTATTTACCTGGGCATCTCTGTGCGCCAACATCCTGATTATTGCATCATTCCCAATTCTGACCGTCACCATCGCGCTGCTGACCCTGGACCGCTACCTGGGCACCCATTTCTTTACCAACGATATGGGTGGCAACATGATGATGTACATCAACCTGATTTGGGCCTGGGGTCACCCGGAAGTGTACATCCTGGTTCTGCCGGTCTTCGGTGTGTTCTCCGAAATCGCAGCAACCTTCTCGCGTAAACGTCTGTTTGGTTACACCTCTCTGGTGTGGGCAACCGTGTGTATTACCGTTCTGTCGTTCATCGTTTGGCTGCACCACTTCTTCACCATGGGTGCTGGCGCGAACGTAAACGCCTTCTTCGGTATTACAACCATGATTATCGCAATCCCTACCGGGGTTAAGATCTTCAACTGGCTGTTCACCATGTACCAGGGCCGTATCGTGTTCCACTCAGCAATGCTGTGGACTATCGGCTTCATCGTCACCTTCTCCGTGGGTGGGATGACCGGTGTACTGCTGGCGGTACCGGGTGCTGACTTCGTTCTGCACAACAGTCTGTTCCTGATTGCGCACTTCCATAACGTTATCATCGGTGGTGTGGTCTTCGGCTGCTTCGCTGGCGTAACCTACTGGTGGCCAAAAGCGTTCGGTTTCACCCTGAACGAAAAATGGGGTAAACGCGCATTCTGGTTCTGGATCATCGGCTTCTTCGTTGCATTTATGCCGCTGTACGTGCTGGGCTTCATGGGTATGACCCGTCGTCTGAGCCAGCAGATTGATCCACAGTTCCACCCAATGCTGATGGTTGCAGCGGGCGGTGCCGTGCTGATTGCTTGTGGTATCGCGTCTCAGCTGATTCAGTTCTACGTTTCTATTCGCGACCGCGATCAGAACCGTGACCTGACCGGTGACCCATGGGGTGGCCGTACGCTGGAGTGGGCAACCTCTTCTCCACCACCATTCTATAACTTCGCCATTGTGCCGCAGGTCCATGAACGCGACGCATTCTGGGAAATGAAAGAAAAAGGTGAAGCGTACAAGCAACCTGCTCATTACGAAGAGATCCACATGCCGAAAAACAGCGGTGCGGGCATTGTTATTGCCGCTTTCGCAACGGTATTTGGCTTCGCAATGATCTGGCACATCTGGTGGATGGCGATTGTTGGCTTCGCCGGCATTGTAATCAGCTGGATTGTGAAGAGCTTTGACGAGGACGTAGACTACTACGTACCAGTCCGTGAAGTCGAAAAACTGGAAAACCAGCATTTCGATGAGATTTCTAAAGCGGGGCTGAAAAATGGCAACTGATACTTTGGCGCACTCTACTGCCCACGCGCATGAACATGCGCACCACGATACAGGACCGACGAAAGTCTTCGGTTTCTGGATCTACCTGATGAGCGACTGCATTCTGTTCTGCTGTCTGTTCGCAACGTATGCCGTTCTGGTGAACGGCACTGCGGGCGGCCCGGCTGGCAAGGACATCTTTGAACTGCCGTTCGTTCTGGTAGAAACCGCGCTGCTGCTGTTCAGCTCCATCACCTACGGCATGGCGGCTATCGCCATGTACAAAAACAACAAGAGCCAGGTTGTCTCCTGGCTGGCGTTGACCTGGCTGTTTGGTGCTGGCTTTATCGGGATGGAAATCTATGAATTCCATCACCTGATTATGGAAGGCTTCGGGCCGGATCGTAGTGGCTTCCTGTCTGCGTTCTTCGCACTGGTAGGGACCCATGGTCTGCACGTAACGTCTGGTCTGATCTGGATGGCAGTACTGATGTTCCAGATCTCCCGTCGTGGCCTGACCAGCACTAACCGCACGCGTATCCTGTGCCTGAGCCTGTTCTGGCACTTCCTGGACGTTGTGTGGATCTGTGTGTTCTCTGTTGTATATCTGATGGGGGCGATGTAATGAGTCATTCAAACGATCATGGCGCTTCCCACGGTAGCGTAAAAACCTATATGACAGGTTTCATCCTGTCGATCATTCTGACGGTGATCCCGTTCTGGATGGTGATGAGCGGTTCTGCGTCTAAGCCGGTTATTCTGGGTGCAATCCTGGTAACCGCGGTGATTCAGATTCTGGTGCATCTGGTTTGCTTCCTGCACATGAACACCAAGTCCGATGAAGGCTGGAACATGACGGCTTTCATCTTTACCGTGATTATCATCGCTATCCTGGTAGTCGGTTCCATCTGGATTATGTGGAACCTTAACTACAACATGATGGTTCACTAAGAGCGGCGAGTATGTTTAAGCAATACCTGCAAGTCACGAAACCAGGCATCATCTTTGGCAACCTGATCTCCGTAATTGGGGGGTTCCTGCTGGCCTCTAAAGGCAGCATCGATTACACCCTCTTTATCGCTACGCTGGTCGGTGTGTCGCTGGTTGTTGCATCCGGTTGTGTATTTAACAACTACATCGACATGGATATCGACAAGAAGATGGAAAGGACTAAAAATCGGGTGCTGGTTAAAGGCCTGATCGCCCCTTCCGTCTCGCTGGTGTACGCCACCTTGCTGGGTATTGCTGGCTTTATGCTGCTGTGGTTTGGCGCTAATCCTCTGGCCTGTTGGCTGGGGGTGATGGGGTTCGTCGTCTATGTGGGCGTTTACAGCCTGTATATGAAACGCCACTCCGTCTACGGAACGCTGATTGGTTCTCTCTCCGGCGCTGCGCCGCCGGTGATTGGCTACTGCGCCGTCACGAACGAGTTCGACAGCGGTGCGCTGATCCTGCTGGCTATCTTTAGCCTGTGGCAGATGCCGCACTCCTATGCCATCGCGATTTTCCGCTTTAAGGATTATCAGGCAGCGAACATTCCGGTTCTGCCGGTCGTGAAGGGCATTTCCGTGGCTAAAAACCACATCACGCTGTACATCATCGCCTTTGCCGTGGCAACGCTGATGCTCTCTCTGGGCGGTTACGCCGGGTACAAATACCTGGCGGTAGCGGCTGCGGTGAGCGTCTGGTGGCTCGGCATGGCCCTGCGCGGCTACAAAGTGGAAGATGACAAGGTCTGGGCACGTAAGCTGTTCGTGTTCTCCATTGTCGCTATCACTTCGCTGTCGGTGATGATGTCCGTGGATTTCATGGTGCCTGATTCACACAACCTGCTGACTTACGTCTGGTAAGTCACACCAGGTGAATAAAAGGGTGCTTCGGCACCCTTTTTTATTCATCGAATCCATTAATAACGCATGTAATATTTGTTAAATAACCCTTTATTTACCCCGCCCCTTCCCCGCTCTACACTATGGCCTGCTTTTGAATTGAGGTGGTAATGAACGATTATAAAATGACGCCAGGCGAATTGCGCGCGACCTGGGGTTTAGGGACTGTTTTCTCGCTACGGATGCTTGGCATGTTTATGGTCCTGCCTGTTCTGACCACGTACGGCATGGCGCTACAGGGTGCCAGCGAAGCGCTGATTGGCCTGGCGATTGGCATCTACGGTCTGGCTCAGGCGGTATTTCAGATCCCATTTGGCCTGCTCTCGGATCGGGTTGGCCGTAAACCGCTGATTGTCGGCGGCCTGCTTATTTTTGTGCTCGGCAGCGTGATAGCCGCCCTCTCCCACTCCATCTGGGGAATCATTCTTGGTCGCGCCCTGCAGGGCTCTGGCGCGATTGCCGCCGCCGTGATGGCGCTGCTGTCAGACTTAACGCGTGAGCAGAATCGCACCAAAGCGATGGCGTTTATCGGCGTGAGCTTTGGCGTCACTTTCGCGATTGCGATGGTGCTCGGGCCTATCATCACCCATAAACTCGGTCTGCATGCCCTGTTCTGGATGATTGCCGTGCTGGCGACCGTCGGTATTGCGCTGACCCTTTGGGTGGTGCCGGACAGCAAAAACCACGTCCTTAACCGTGAATCCGGGATGGTGAAAGGCTGCTTCAGCAAAGTGCTGGTGGAACCGCGCCTGCTTAAACTTAACTTCGGCATCATGTGTCTGCACATCCTGCTGATGTCGACCTTTGTCGCCCTTCCCGGTCAGCTTGCCGCCGCGGGCTTCCCTGCCGCGGAGCACTGGAAAATCTATCTGGTGACCATGCTGATTTCGTTCGTCTCGGTCGTGCCGTTCATCATCTACGCCGAAGTGAAACGCAAGATGAAGCGCGTCTTCATTGGCTGCGTGGCGGTGCTGCTGATTGCCGAGATTGTGCTCTGGGGATCCGGCCCGCACTTCTGGGAACTGGTGGCCGGCGTGCAGCTCTTCTTCCTGGCCTTTAACCTGATGGAAGCTCTGCTGCCATCGCTAATTAGCAAGGAGTCCCCGGCCGGCTATAAAGGCACAGCAATGGGGATCTACTCCACCAGCCAGTTTATCGGCGTGGCTATCGGAGGCTCGCTCGGCGGCTGGGTGGACGGCCTGTTTGATTCGCAAACCGTGTTCCTCGCAGGCGCACTGCTGGCGATGGTCTGGCTGCTGGTCGCCAGCAGCATGAAAGAGCCGCGCTACGTCAGCAGTCTGCGGGTCGAAATTCCTGAGGATGTTGAGATTACCGACGCGCTAAAACAGCGTCTTGAAGCAACAAAGGGGGTTAGTGAAGTGCTTATTGCCCCACAAGAGCGCAGCGCTTACGTCAAAATAGACAGTAAAGTGACTAACCGCTTCGAAATCGAGCAGGCTCTCAAAGCCTGAAAAAATGCCCGGTAAAACCGGGCATTTTTGTCTTAATCGCGGAAGTTCTTGAACTGGAACGGCTGCCCCAGATCGCCGCCACGTACCAGCGCCATAACGGCCTGCAGGTCATCGCGGGATTTACCGGTCACACGAATTTCTTCACCCTGGATTTGCGCCTGAACCTTCAGCTTGCTGTCCTTGATGAGCTTAACGATCTTCTTCTGAACCGCGCTCTCAATACCCTGCTTCAGTTTGGCTTCGACAAACCAGTTTTTACCGCTATGCACAAACTCGTCTGGTACATCCAGTGAGGTGCCTTCAATGCCGCGTTTAAGCAGCTTGGCGCGCAGAATATCCAGCAGTTGGTTAACCTGGAAATCAGATTCGCTCAGGACCTTAATGGTCTTATTCGCATCGTTCAGCTCGAAAGTGGCCTCAACGCCACGAAAGTCGAAACGTGACTCAACTTCACGGCTTGCGTTTTCAACGCCGTTGCGGACTTCCTGGATATCAACTTCGGAAACAATATCGAAAGATGGCATCTTTTCTTCTCCCTTCATTTTTGTTGCGTTGCATAATACCCGCTACAAGGCAGATACCCCAAATAATTCGAGTTGCAGCTATCCCTGGCCGCTCACGTGAGGAAACACCGCACAGATGTCACAGGGTTTACTCAACAGAAGCTTAGCTGACGGCGCTATACTTAGGCCGTAACACCTGGCGCAGTTGCAGGTGAGGAGGAACAATGAAAATTACAGTGCTCGGATGCGGAGCCCTTGGACAGCTATGGCTGACCGCGCTTTGCAAGCACGGACATGAGGTACAGGGCTGGCTGCGCGTGCCCCAGCCCTATTGCAGTGTGAACCTGATTGACGAAGACGGAAGTATATTCAACGAATCACTCACCGCGAACGATCCGGATTTTCTGGCGCAAAGCGATCTGCTGCTGGTCACGCTCAAAGCATGGCAGGTTTCAGATGCGGTAAAGACGCTGGCTGCGCAACTTCCCCCAGACTCCCCCATTCTGCTGCTGCATAACGGCATGGGAACCATTGATGAGCTGAAAAGCATCCCGCATCCCTTGTTGATGGCGACCACCACGCACGCTGCACGCCGCGATGGCAACATTATCGTGCATGTCGCCAGCGGCGTAACGCACATGGGCCCCGCCCGTACGCAGGATGGCGACTACAGCTATCTGGCGGATGTTCTGCAGAAGGTGCTGCCGGACGTGGCCTGGCATGACACTATCCGCCCGCAGCTGTGGCGCAAGCTGGCGGTTAACTGCGTGATCAATCCGCTGACGGCGCTGTGGAACTGCCCGAACGGGGAACTGAAAAATCATCCGCAGGAAATTGCCACCCTGTGCACGGAGGTCGCCTCGGTTATCGAACGTGAAGGCCTGCATACCTCGGCGGAGGATTTACGCTATTATGTTGAGCAGGTAATTGAAAGTACTGCAGAAAACATCTCCTCGATGTTGCAGGACATTCGGGCATTACGCCACACAGAGATTGATTACATCACGGGCTATTTGCTTAAACGCGCCCGCGCCCACGGCATTGCCGTGCCGGAAAATGCCCGTCTGTATGACCTGGTTAAACGTAAGGAGAGTGAATATGAGCGCGTCAGCACTGATCTGCCTCGCCCCTGGTAGCGAAGAGACAGAAGCCGTCACCACCATTGATTTGATGGTGCGCGGCGGCATTAACGTGACCACCGCCAGCGTCGCCAGCGACGGTAATCTGACCATCACCTGTTCACGCGGCGTAAAAATCCTCGCCGATGCACCGCTTGTGCAAGTGGCCGACGGGGATTACGACATCATCGTACTGCCGGGCGGCCTGAAGGGCGCGGAGTATTTTCGCGACAGCCCGCTCCTGGTCGAAACTGTCAGGCAATTCCATCTGTCGGGGCGCATCGTTGCGGCAATTTGTGCCGCAGCCGGCACGGTTCTGGTGCCGCATAACATTTTCCCGATCGGTAATATGACCGGTTTCCCGGGACTGAAAGAGACCATTCCTGAAGAGCAATGGGTGGATAAACGTGTGGTCTGGGATCCGCGCGTCAATCTGCTCACCAGCCAGGGGCCGGGTACCGCGATCGATTTTGGACTGAAGATTATCGACCTGCTGGTCGGGCGTGAGAAAGCCTACGAGGTGGCGTCGTCGTTAGTGATGGCGGCGGGGATTTATAATTTTTACGAAGCGTAGCGTGTAAAGAAAGCCGGGTAAGCGAAGCCGCCACCCGGCAAACGGTTAAGGGCGATAGACCTTCACATTTGCAAAGCCCTGCTCGCGCAGATACAGCGCCTGCAGACGGCTCATCACCCCGCGCTCGCACCACAGCAGATACGTTTTGCTCTGGTCGAGATCGCCGAATTTGGTGCTCAGCTTGTAGAACGGCAGGGAAACCACGTCCACGCCTTCAACCTGCAGCGGTTTGTCATCCTGTTCATCAATGGAACGGATATCCAGAATCGCATCGTTGGCACCGAAACCGCTGACGGTTTCAACTTCAACCACTTCCTGCTCGGTCTGCTGGGCAATCTCGCGGATATCGATGTTGGTCGCTTCCGCCACCACCTTCTCCAGAATGCCGAAATCGAAGTTCTCTTCTTCGGCTTCGATTTTCGCCTTCACCGCTTTGACGGTCGGGCTTTTTGAGATCACACCGCAGTATTCCGGCATGGTGCGGGCAAAATCTTCGGTACCGATTTTGCGCGCCAGATCGATGATGTGCTCTTTATCGTAGGAGATCAGCGGACGCAGGATCAGGGTATCCGATACGTTGTCGATAAGACGCAGGTTGGTCAGAGTCTGGCTGGAGACCTGGCCCAGCGCTTCACCGGTGACTAACGCCTGCACGCCGTAGCGCTCCGCCACTTTGGACGCTGCACGCACCATCATGCGTTTCAGCACCACGCCCATCTGACCGTCGTCCACTTTTTCAAGGATTTCGCCGACCACTGGCTCAAAGTTGATCGCCACAAAACGCACACGGTGGGAGCTGCCGAAGCGGTTCCACAAATAATGCGCGACCTGACGCACGCCGATTTCATGCGCCGCACCGCCCAGGTTAAAGAAGCAATAGTGTACGCGACAGCCGCGGCGCATCAGCATATAGCTGGAAACACCGGAGTCGAAACCGCCGGAGATCAGCGACAGGACATCTTCCTGCGTGCCGATTGGGAAACCGCCGATACCTTCATAACGGCCTTTCACCAGCAGCAGGCGATCGTTTTCGATCTCCAGGTTAACGGTCACGTCCGGGTTAGTCAGGCGCACGCGCGCGCTCTCAACGTGCTGATTGAGGCCGCCACCCACATAGCGCTCCACTTCAATGGAGCTAAACTCATGCTTACCACGACGCTTCACGCGCACGCAGAAGGTTTTGCCTTCAATCTGATCGCGGTACTGCACCAGCGCTTTTTCAAAAATGTCATGCAGGGAGGTGTAAGGAACGTCTTCCACTTCCAGAATATGGTGAATGCCCGGAATACGGGTCAGCGCGTCGCGAATATCCTGACGTTTGTTTTCATCTTTCGCGCGAACCTCAACGTGGTCCCAGTGACGCACCACGGCGAGCGTTTCGTCGTAGTGTTTTAATACGTTACGAATGTTCCCGGTGAGAATTTTAATAAAGCGCAAACGCACAGATTGGCTTTTGATGGTGATTTCAGGGAACAATTTAATGATAAACTTCATGGCGGCAATGTTTCTTAGGCAAGCTTAAGGCTTGTAATGGAAAATGAAATATACACAAAATCATTCAGGTGGCATCAACGCGGCGAGTCACAGCCCCCCGCAAGCTTACGCGAGTAAGTAACGGAAAGGCGCAACGTAGCCCAAACAGAGACAACCTGAAGGATGACGTGTATAGCAGCCCACACCCGTGGCTGCATCCAGGCGCGCAAGTATATCATCTTCACGCCGCTCCTGTGCACATTGCGCGTTATTTGATAATTGCCCCGAGTCCGTTACCATGTCGGGGCTGAGAATATAAGAGTCAATTCACTATGCCGAAGAAGAACGACGCACCGGCCAGTTTTGAAACTGCGCTGAGTGAGCTGGAGCAGATTGTCACCCGCCTTGAGAGCGGCGATTTATCCCTGGAAGAGGCGCTCAATGAATTCGAGCGCGGCGTGCAGCTGGCGCGCCAGGGGCAGGTCAAACTGCAGCAGGCCGAGCAGCGCGTGCAGATCCTGCTGTCCGACAGCGAAGACGCTAAAACTACGCCATTCACACCGGACGCCGAGTAAATGGATTTCGCCAACGAGCTTCAGGCATGCGTCGCGCGTGCCAACGATGCGCTGCGCCGTTTTATTGAGCCACAGCCTTTTCAGAACACTCCACTGGTTGAAGCCATGCACTATGGCGCACTCTTGGGTGGAAAGCGCCTGCGTCCGTTTCTGGTCTACGCCACGGGCAATATGTTTGGTATCAGCGCTACCACGCTGGATGCCCCGGCAGCCGCCGTTGAGTGCATCCATGCCTACTCGCTGATCCACGATGATTTGCCGGCCATGGACGACGACGATCTGCGTCGTGGCCAGCCTACCTGCCACATCAAGTTTGGCGAAGCGAATGCCATTCTGGCGGGGGATGCCCTGCAAACCCTGGCGTTCTCGATTCTGAGCGATGCGCCGATGGCCGAAGTGGCCGACCGTGACCGTCTGTCGATGATCTCTGAACTGGCAATGGCCAGCGGCGTCGCCGGTATGTGTGGCGGTCAGGCACTGGATCTGGAAGCGGAAGGACGTCAGGTTAATCTGGAACAGCTGGAGCGTATTCATCGCCATAAAACGGGCGCATTGATTCGTGCAGCCGTTCGTCTGGGCGCCCTGAGCGCGGGTGAACAGGGGCGCAAAGCCCTGCCGATACTGGACAGATACGCAGAAAGTATCGGTCTGGCATTCCAGGTTCAGGATGACATTCTGGATGTGGTGGGCGATACTGCAACATTGGGTAAACGTCAGGGTGCGGATCAGCAGCTTGGCAAAAGTACCTACCCCGCCCTGCTGGGTCTTGAGCAAGCCCAACGTAAAGCCCGGGATCTGATAGAGGATGCCCGCCAGTCGCTGAATCAACTGGCCGCGCAATCACTGGATACTTCGGCACTGGAAGCGCTAGCGGACTATATAATCCAGCGTGATAAATAAACACACTATCTCGATGAGCCTTTGATGAGTTTTGATATTGCCAAATACCCGACACTGGCGTTAGTTGACTCCACCCAGGAGTTACGCCTGTTGCCGAAAGAGAGCCTGCCGAAGCTGTGCGATGAGCTGCGTCGCTACCTGCTCGACAGCGTAAGCCGCTCCAGCGGCCATTTCGCCTCCGGGCTTGGCACGGTAGAGCTGACCGTGGCGCTGCACTATGTCTATAACACGCCGTTCGATCAGCTCATCTGGGATGTCGGCCACCAGGCCTATCCGCATAAAATTCTGACCGGACGTCGCGATAAAATTGGCACCATTCGTCAGAAAGGCGGCCTGCATCCGTTCCCATGGCGTGGCGAGAGCGAGTTCGACGTATTAAGCGTTGGGCACTCCTCCACCTCGATTTCTGCGGGTATCGGTATTGCGGTGGCAGCCGAAAAAGAGAATAAACAGCGTCGTACCGTCTGCGTCATTGGCGACGGGGCGATCACTGCCGGTATGGCCTTTGAGGCCATGAACCACGCGGGCGATATCAAGCCAGACATGCTGGTTATCCTTAATGATAACGAAATGTCGATTTCCGAAAACGTGGGCGCGCTGAACAACCATCTGGCGCAGCTGCTCTCCGGCAAGCTTTACTCCTCGCTGCGCGAAGGCGGCAAAAAAGTCTTCTCCGGCGTACCGCCAATCAAAGAACTGCTTAAACGCACCGAAGAACACATCAAAGGCATGGTCGTGCCGGGTACGCTGTTTGAAGAGCTGGGCTTTAACTATATTGGTCCGGTGGACGGGCATGACGTTCTGGGGCTTGTCACCACGCTGAAAAACATGCGTGACCTGAAAGGCCCGCAGTTCCTGCATATCATGACCAAAAAAGGCCGTGGATACGAACCGGCGGAAAAAGATCCCATCACCTTCCACGCGGTACCGAAATTCGACCCGAGCAGCGGTTGCCTGCCCAAAAGCAGCGGCGGCATGCCGAGCTATTCAAAAATCTTTGGCGACTGGCTGTGTGAAACCGCCGCTAAAGACAATAAGCTCATGGCGATCACCCCGGCTATGCGTGAAGGTTCTGGCATGGTGGAGTTCTCCAAAAAATACCCGGACCAGTATTTTGACGTTGCCATTGCCGAGCAGCACGCAGTGACCTTTGCGGCAGGTCTGGCGATTGGCGGTTACAACCCGGTTGTCGCCATTTATTCCACCTTCCTGCAACGCGCCTACGACCAGGTGATCCATGACGTTGCTATCCAGAAGCTGCCGGTGCTGTTTGCTATCGACCGCGCAGGCATTGTGGGTGCTGACGGCCAGACGCACCAGGGGGCATTTGACCTGTCGTTCCTGCGCTGCGTCCCGGATATGGTCATCATGACGCCAAGCGATGAGAACGAATGTCGTCAGATGCTGTTTACCGGCTACCACTATCAGGATGGCCCTAGTGCGGTGCGCTACCCGCGCGGCAATGCCGTCGGCGTTGAACTGCAGCCGCTGGAAAAACTGCCGATAGGTAAAGGTCTGGTGAAGCGTCGCGGTGAGAAAGTGGCGATCCTGAACTTTGGTACGCTGATGCCGGAGGCCGCGAAAGTGGCTGAAGCGCTGAATGCGACCCTTGTGGATATGCGCTTTGTGAAACCGCTCGACGAGGCCCTGATCCTGAGCATGGCGGAATCTCATGACGTGCTGGTCACGCTGGAAGAAAACGCCATCATGGGCGGTGCGGGCAGCGGCGTAAACGAAGTGCTGATGGCTAACCGTAAAGCCGTGCCGGTACTGAACCTTGGTCTGCCGGATCATTTCATTCCACAAGGCACCCAGGACGAAGCCCGTGCGGCGATTGGCCTGGATGCGGCCGGCATTGAGTCGAAAATCCGTTCCTGGCTTGCCTGATCCCTCCCCTTTTCCGCTCCTGCTATGCTTAAACGTATTGTTTAAAAAAGCAGGAGCGGAACCATGCAATACACGACATTAGGAAAAACAGACCTTCAGGTTTCCCGACTTTGCCTGGGATGCATGACCTTTGGCGAGCCAGACCGGGGAAATCACGCCTGGACGCTGCCGGAAGAGAGCAGCCGCCTTATCATCAAACGCGCACTCGACGGCGGAATTAACTTTTTTGATACTGCCAACAGTTACTCCGACGGCAGCAGCGAAGAGATTGTCGGCCGTGCCCTGCGCGATTTTGCCCGCCGTGACGATGTGATCGTCGCCACCAAGGTATATCACCAGGTGGGTGATTTGCCTGAAGGCCTTTCCCGTGCGCAAATCCTGCGATCCATTGATGACAGCCTCCGGCGCCTGAATATGGATTATGTCGACCTGCTGCAGATCCACCGCTGGGATTACAACACGCCGATTGAAGAGACGCTGGAAGCCCTTAACGATGTGGTTAAGGCCGGGAAGGCACGTTACATCGGCGCATCGTCTATGCACGCTTCGCAGTTTGCCTCAGCGCTTGACCTTCAGGCGCAGCACGGCTGGGCACGGTTTGTCACCATGCAGGATCACTACAACCTTATCTATCGCGAAGAAGAGCGCGAGATGCTGCCGCTCTGCTATCAGGAAGGTGTAGCGGTGATCCCATGGAGCCCCCTGGCGCGCGGACGCCTCACCCGACCTTGGGGAGAGACCACTGCCCGCTCGGTGTCGGATGCGTTCGGTAAAACCTTGTACGAAGGTACGGAAGCCAGCGATGCGTTGATCGCCGAACGTTTAGCGGGGATTGCCGATGATACCGGTGCCACGCGTGCGCAGGTAGCGCTGGCGTGGTTGCTGAGCAAACGCGGAGTCGCGGCACCGATTATCGGTACATCGCGGGAAGAACAGCTGGATGAGTTGTTGAGTGCCGTTGATTTAACGCTGACGCCTGAGCAAGTCGCCGAGCTGGAAACGCCGTACCAGCAGCATCCGGTGGTAGGGTTTAAGTAAGCCCTCGCCCTGCCCGTCTCCCAAAAGGAGAGGGAACAAAACCCCTCGGCCGGGTAAGCGCAGCGCTACCCGGCAGACGAATCACGCAAAGTGGTCGTAACCCTTCCAGTCAAGCGTAACCGGCGCGCCATCACGCACAAATTTCAGCCCTTCGCTTTCCGGCATAATCTGTCCGATACAGGTAAACTTCGCCCCAAGGTGAGCTAGCGCCACGTCCAGCGTTCCCCGGTTCAGCTCCGGTACGGTAAAGCACAGCTCATAATCTTCGCCGCCGGAGAGCGCCCAGCGCAGAGCCTGCTCAGGTTCCACATGGCGAAGCAATGGCTCTGACAGTGGGAACAGATCCAGATCTACGCGCGCGCCCACACCGCTGGCCTTCAGAATATGGCCGAGATCGGAGATAAGCCCGTCAGAGAGATCGATAGCCGAGCTTGCCCGCTCGCGCAGCGCCTGGCCGTGCAAAATACGCGGCGTTGGGCGCAGATGGCGTTTCACCAGATATGCCGCATCGTCGGTATCCTTGACGCGTAAGCGGTCCTGGAGGATCGCCAGCCCTGCGGCGCTGTCGCCCGGCGTGCCGGTCACGTAGATCCAGTCACCCGGCTTTGCGCCCGAGCGTTTCAGCGCCCGGCCCAGCGGGACATAGCCGTGGATCGCAAGCGTCATCGACAGCGGCCCGGCAGTGGTGTCACCGCCGATCAGCTGCATATCGTAGTAGTTGAGCTGATCAAACAGCGCATCGCTAAAGGCTTCAAGCCAGTCTTCATCCACCTCGGGCAGCGTCAACGCCAGCGTCAGCCACGCGGGATCGGCGCCCATGGCCGCTAAATCGCTTACGTTGACCGCCAGCGCTTTATACGCCAGATCGGCGGGATCGATATCAGGTAAAAAATGACGTCCGCACACTAAGGTGTCGGTGCTGATTGCCAGCGTCTGTTTTTCGGGAATATTGAGAAGTGCGCAGTCATCGCCAATGCCGGTTTCAACATCAAGACGAGAGGTTCTGACACGGTCGAAATAACGGGCAATCAGGGAGAATTCGCCGCATGCCATACGTTATGCCTCAGCAAATTAAATAAAAAAACCGGAGCCGCACTGCCCGGCAGGCAATGCAAAACTCCGGTTTGCGGATCACTTTTTGTGGGGACGGATCGCAGGTGCGGCTTTATCCAGCACGCCGTTTACAAATTTATGGCTGTCTTCAGCGCCGAAGGTTTTCGCCAGTTCGATCGCTTCGTTGATGGCCACTTTGTACGGCACATCATCACGTTTAGACAACTCAAACAGCGCGATACGCAACACTGCTTTCTCAACCTGACCCAGCTCTTCAAGCAGACGGGACAGATATGGCTTCATCAGACCATCGAGATACGCGCTATTAGTCGCCACTCCCGACAGCAGTTCACGGAAGTACAGAACGTCAACGTCTTTCACGTCCTGTTCTGACAGGAACTGGTATTCAACATCAGCGATGTCGTTCTGGGACAACTGCCAGGAGTAAAGTGCCTGGACGGCACATTCACGGGCGCGGCGACGAGCAGCAGGTTTCACGGAATTCCCCTTACAAAAAAATCAGGCCTTAATGGCTTTCAACACATTGATCATTTCAAGCGCGGTCAGTGCAGCTTCTGCACCTTTGTTACCGGCTTTGGTACCAGCGCGCTCAATGGCTTGTTCAATACTTTCGGTAGTCAGCACGCCAAACGCGACAGGAATTTCAGCATCCTGCGCAACGTGTGCCAGACCATTGCTTGCACCGCCTGCAACGTATTCGAAGTGTGCAGTGCCGCCACGAATAACGGTACCCAGCGCAATCACCGCGTCGTATTTACCGGTTTTCGCCAGCGCGCCCGCTGCCAGTGGCAGTTCATAAGCACCTGGAACCCAAACAACGGTAATGTTGTCATCTTTAACCTGGCCGATACGTTTCAGGGCGTCAATGGCACCTTCCAGCAGGCTGTCGTTGATGAAGTTGTTGAAACGCGCAATGGTGATGGCGACGCGAGCGTCCGGGGTAGCTACAGCAGCTTCAATAATGTTCATACTCTTCCTTTACGGGTTCATTTGGCCCCGCAGGGGGGCGGATTTTATCATAATACTTTGCGCACTGCTTCCCTATTTCAGGAGCAATTACGCTGGCGTTAAATGGAGGCAGACATCCGGGCCCACCGGACGAATCTCGCTAAATTTGAGTTGCGGTGCATCACCAAGTTTTTCAAGACCCGGCAGCACAAACAGACCACGCGCATCGTTACCCAACAGTTTAGGTGCTACGTAGACAATCAGCTCATCCACCAGCCCGGCCTGCAGCAGCGCGCCGGCCAGCGTCGGCCCCGCTTCTACCCAGATACTGTTCACCTGTTGCTTACCAAGCAGCATCATCAGCACCACTAAGTCGAGGTGCCCGTTATGCTCTGGCACCATGATGCTGCGTACGCCTTGCGGCCATTCACGCGCATCGTCCTGCGTGCGTGCAATCCAGGTTTCGCCCGGCTGTTGCACGATGCGGTGCGCAGGCGTGATGCGATTCTGGCTATCGATGACAATACGCAGCGGCTGACGCAGGTTTTCCTGCGGGTAGCACGCCTGGGTATCGGCATTCAGTTCATCCCAGCGCACGGTCATGGCAGGATTATCAGCCAGAACCGTTTCACTGCTGGTGAGGATAGCATGGCTTTGCGCGCGCAGACGTTGCACATCGCGCCTTGCCTGCGCAGAGGTGATCCACTGGCTCTCGCCGTTCGCCATCGCCGTGCGACCATCCAGTGAGGCCCCAAGCTTAAGCTGAATGTACGGGAACCCGGTGCGCATGCGCTTCAGGAAGCCTTTGTTGATCGCTTCTGCATCCTGCATCATCAGACCGTGACTGACGTCAATCCCTTCCTGCTGCAGTCGATACAGGCCGCGTCCGGCAACCTGCGGATTGGGATCCTGCATCGCCGCGACAACGCGCGCGACACCCGCTGCAATCAGTGCTTCGCAGCACGGCGGGGTACGGCCGTGGTGGCTGCAGGGTTCCAGCGTCACGTAGGCCGTTGCACCGCGCGCCTTTTCGCCGGCCATGCGCAGGGCATGAACTTCGGCATGGGGCTCACCGGCACGGTAGTGAAACCCTTCGCCCACGATCTCGCCATCGTTGACAATGACGCACCCGACGTTAGGGTTGGGATGGGTGGTAAAACGACCGCGCTGCGCCAGCTTCATGGCTCGCGCCATGTAAATCTCATCCTGCATGAGCTTAATCCTGTAAGCGGGCGATCTCTTCGCCAAACTCTTTGATATCTTCGAAACTGCGGTACACAGAGGCGAAGCGGATATAGGCGACCTTATCGAGCTTTTTCAGTTGCTCCATCACCAGGTTGCCAATCATCTTGCTTGGCACCTCGCGCTCACCCAAACCACGAAGGTAAGATTTTATGTGGTTTAACGCCATTTCGACGTCATCTGCACTGACAGGGCGTTTTTCCAGCGCCTTGAGCATCCCGCTGCGCAGTTTCTCTTCGTTAAACGGCTCACGCACGTCGTTACTTTTTACCACGCGCGGCATTACCAGCTCTGCAACCTCAAAGGTCGTGAAACGCTCGTTGCACACCAGACATTGCCGGCGGCGGCGTACGGAAGACCCTTCGCCCACAAGGCGAGAGTCGATAACTTTGGTATCCACAGCGGAGCAGAATGGGCAATGCATACGGTATCCCTGTTATGTGGTTAACTGATTTTCATTTTACCCTGATCTGGCCTGACAACAAAGGAAGAGCTTTTTGAGACAAAGGATCTATGCCTGTTGATGCGATGCTGGCTACCATTACGGAGATCCGTTATTTCAAGGAAATAAACGCAATGACAAGACGTTACCTGAAAATATTGCTGGTGGGGAGTCTGTTTACCCTTAGCGCCTGTGCACAGCAAACCGAAGTCCGTCAAATGAAACAAAGCGTGAATACGCTCAATACCGCGATGGACAAACTGAACAAAGAAACTGTGAAGATCACCCAGCAAAACGCGCTGAATGCCAAATCCAGCAGCGGGGTTTATCTGCTGCCCGGGTCTAACACCCCGGCGCGCCTTAACAGCCAGATTGGCACGCTGAAAATGTCGCTGGTTAACGTGGCGGCCAATGCGGATGGTACTCGCGCAACATTACGCATTCAGGGGGAATCCAACGATCCTCTGCCAGCCTTTAGCGGCACCGTCGAGTGGGGGCAGATTCAGGGCACCACCGAGAACTATCAGGAAGTGAACGTGAAGAGCCAGCTGTTCACCGCACCCGCCAGCGTGCTGGCCCCGAGCGATGTTGACATTCCGATCCAGCTGAACGGACTTACGCCGGATCAGTTAGGTTTCATCCGCATTCACGATATCCAGCCCGCCGCGCAGTAATCCCCTTTCAGCGGAGTGCAATGTCACTCCGCTAACATTTACAATCCGCAAAGATTGGCAACAGAAATCATTGCCGCTACAATCCCCGCCGTTTAAAGTACGCAAACGTGAACGCAATCGATTACGCGTGTGAGAGATATGTGAAACAACACATATTTTTGTGAGCAAGGATTCCTATAATAGGCTCCGCAGAAACACGAAATATTTAGAAACGCAATTCGCGCATTTTTCACTCCCGGAAGGGAATTTCAATCAGTGGCATGATTATGAAAAAAACATTACTCGCGGCTGGCGCCGTGCTGGCACTCTCCTCCACTTTCACTGTTAACGCAGCGGAAAACGATAAACCACAATACCTCTCCGACTGGTGGCACCAGAGCGTTAACGTGGTCGGCAGCTATCACACCCGTTTCGGACCACAGATCCGCAACGATACCTACCTGGAGTACGAAGCCTTCGCCAAGAAAGACTGGTTCGATTTCTACGGCTATATGGATGCACCGGTCTTCTTCGGCGGTAACACCGATGCGAAAGGTATCTGGAACCACGGTTCCCCCCTGTTCATGGAGATCGAACCCCGCTTCTCCATTGATAAGCTGACGGGCACCAGCCTGGCGTTTGGTCCATTCAAAGAGTGGTACTTCGCGAATAACTACATCTACGACATGGGCCGTAACGCGTCCGGTCGTCAGAGCACCTGGTATATGGGTCTGGGTACCGACATCGATACCGGTCTGCCAATGAGCCTGTCCCTGAACGTCTATGCGAAATACCAGTGGCAGAACTACGGTGCCGCGAACGAAAACGAGTGGGATGGCTACCGTTTCAAAGTGAAATACTTTGTGCCAATTACCCAGCTGTGGGGCGGTAACCTGAGCTATATCGGTTTCACTAACTTTGACTGGGGTTCAGACCTGGGCGACAACGACTTCCGTGACCTGAACGGTAAGAAAGCGCGTACCAACGACTCCATCGCCTCCAGCCACATCCTGGCGCTGAACTACGATCACTGGCACTACTCCGTTGTTGCGCGTTACTGGCATAACGGCGGTCAGTGGAACGATGACGCAAGCCTGAACTTCGGCAATGGCGACTTCAGCGTACGTTCTACCGGCTGGGGTGGTTACCTGGTTGTCGGTTACAACTTCTGATGTGAAAGAAGGCAAAAACGGACAAAGCCAGCTGATATGCTGGCTTTTTTATTGCTTCACCTTGCGCAGAAAATCCGCCAGCGATCGCTCTGCGCTTTCGCTAAAACGCCTCTGCGTGAGCGTAATATTCAGACACCTGTCGAGCCGGAAGCAGCGGTAGTCATCACGCCGTTCACACCACGCGGCCAGCAGCCAATGCTCTCCCCAGAAGAACAGCCCCAGCGGCTGAATGTCGCGCCATGTCAGATGCCCGGCTTCATCACGATAATGCAGCGCCAGTACGCACTGGGCAGAAATAGCCTGATGAATAACATCAAAGTCGCTGCGCGAATGCGGCTGAAGCGCAATATCCGGCGCATATATCCGCGTCTGCTCCGCCTTACGTCGGCTCTCCTCGGGCAGGATCGCCAGTACCTTCTCCTGCGCCGACTCAAGCTCACGCGAGAGCGAGTCGCCGCCCCAGGTTTTCAGCAGACGGATGGCGACCATCAGCGCTTCAGATTCTTTGTTCGTCAGCATCAGCGGAGGTAAGTCAAAACCGGACATCAGCCGATAGCCGCTTCCCGCCTCCCCTTCCACCGGCACGCCGGAAAGCGACAGGTCGCGGATATCACGGTATACGGTCCGTTCCGATACGCTCAACCTGTCCGCCAGATGCGCTGCCGTTGTCAGACGCCTGCCTCTCAGGATCTGCACAATCTGAAACAAACGGTCTGCGCGTCGGGTCATATCGTATTCAGCTCTCAGGCAGGTTGATGGAGGCCGACGCGATTACCTTCGCTGTCGGTAAACAAGGCTATGGTGCCAATGCCACGCGGCAATTCCAGCGGGCCAAACACGCACTCGCCACCCGCAGACGCGATGCGATCGAGCGTTGCCGCCAGGTTGTCAGTATGCAGGTAAATAATAGCGCCCTGTACGGACGGTGTAATGCCCTCAAATTTTGCCAGCGCGCCGCCGGTGGCCGGATCGTCATGCGGGAAAACGGCTAGCTCAGCCACATCCATTTTCTCTCGTCTCAGCTGTACCTGCATCACGGGCTCATAAAATTTGATAGCGCGATCCATATCGGCGACCGGAATTTCAAACCAGTTAATCACACTTTTCATACATCCTCCTGCCTGTTGTTTGGGTTCGAAAAGAGTCTACGACAGGGCTCCTGACAGCATACTGTCAGGAGTGTTTGGCAGGAGCAGATAAAAAAAATCCCGGTCAACAGACCGGGATTTCAGGAACGAACGACACGTCGTCTTACGGCAGAATAGACGGCTGATCCGCCCCTTCTTTCTCGACTTTCTGCTGGAGCAGGTGCTCGCGCTTCATGCCAAGTTTCAGTGCCAGTGCGGAGGCGACGTAGATAGACGAAGCCGTACCGATAGAGACACCGATCAGCATGGTCAGCGAGAAGCCTTCCAGTACCGGGCCACCGAAGAGGAACAGCATCAGGATCACCATCAAGGTGGTTCCGGATGTGATCAACGTACGGTGCAGCGTCTGGGTCAACGACACGTTAAAGATTTCGTACGGCGTACCGCGACGGATCTTACGGAAGTTTTCACGAATACGGTCAGATACCACGATACTGTCGTTCAGTGAGTAACCGATAACGGACATCAGGGATGCCACGATTGTCAGGTCAATCTCAATGTGGAACAGAGACAGTATGCCCATGGTGATCACCACGTCGTGCGCCAGGGCGATAACCACACCCGCCGCCAGTCGCCACTCAAAGCGGAAACCGACGTACACCAGAATGGAGATCAGAGCCACCAGCAGCGCCATCGCACCGGTTTGCGCCAGGTCAGCACCTACGCTTGGCCCGACGAACTCGATACGCTTAACCGTCGCATGCTGGTTGGTTGTTTCGTTAACCACGTTAACAACCTTGCTGCCCAGCTCCTGGCTGCCGTTCGCATCGTGCACCGGCGGCATACGCACCATGATGTCACGGCTGCTGCCGAAGTTCTGCAGCAACGGCTCTTCAAAGCCCGCTTTCTGCAGAGACTGGCGCATCTGGTCCATATCGACCGGTTTTTCCAGGGAGATCTCAATTACCGTACCACCGGTGAAATCAAGACCCCAGTTAAAGCCTTTCACGCCCATCACGATAAGGGAGAGGATCAGCAGTAAACCTGAAATGCCGAAAGCCCAGTAGTCCCAGCGCATAAAGTCCCAGACTTTACGGCCGTGGTTCAATTGTTCAACAGTATATTCCTGTGCCACAACGCACTCCTCAGATAGACAGCTTTTTGACGCGCTTGCCGCCATACAGCAGGTTCACGATGGCACGGGTGCCGACAATAGCGGTAAACATTGACGTTGCAACACCGATACCGGTGGTGATCGCAAAGCCTTTGATAGCGCCAGTCCCCACTGCATACAGGATAAGAACCTTAATCAGTGTTGTTACGTTCGCATCGAAGATGGAGCTGAATGCCCCTTTGTAGCCTTCGTCAATCGCCTGCTGAACAGAGCGACCGTTGCTTAACTCTTCTTTGATACGTTCGTTTATCAGTACGTTGGCGTCGACCGCCACCGCAAGGGTTAAGACGATACCGGCAATCCCCGGCATGGTCAGCGTCGCCCCCGGCAGCAGAGACATGATGCCGATAATCAGCACCAGGTTCGCAACCAGTGCGCTTGTCGCAATCAGACCAAACTTCTTATAGAAGAAGATCATGAAGAGGATGGAGACCACCAGACCGGCCAGACACGCTTCCAGACCCTGCTTGATGTTTTGCATCCCCAGCGTTGGACCAATGGTACGTTCTTCAACAATCTGAATCGGTGCAATCAGCGCACCGGCACGCAGCAGCAGCGAAAGCTGACGCGCTTCGTTCGGGTTGTTGATACCGGTGATGCGGAAGCTGTTACCCAGACGAGACTGGATGTTGGCGATGTTAATCACCTCTTCCTCTTTCACCAGCACCGCGCGGCCGTTTGCATCTTTCTTACCGCTGTCTTTGTACTCCACGAACAGGGTCGCCATCGGTTTACCGATGTTGTCCTTGGTGAAGTTAGACATGATGTTACCACCCGCGCTATCCAGCGAGATGTTAACCTGCGGCTGGTTGTATTCGTCCTGGCTGGATGTGGAGTCGGTGATGTGGTCACCGGTCAGGATCACGCGTTTGTACAGCACAACTGGCTGACCTTCGCGGGTCTGTTTCACTTCCGAATCGCCCGGAATACGGCCTGCGGCAGCAGCGGACTGATCGACGTTGGAGTTAACCAGACGGAATTCCAGCGTGGCAGTTGCCCCCAGAATCTCTTTCGCACGTGCCGTGTCCTGAATCCCCGGGAGTTCCACCACGATACGGTCAGCACCCTGACGCTGTACCAGTGGCTCAGCAACACCCAGCTGGTTTACACGGTTACGCAGAATATTGATGTTCTGCTGAACGGCGTATTCACGGGCTTCTTTCAGGCGAGCATCGGTCATCACCGCGCGCAGCTGGTTGCTGCCCTGAGAGGTGATCACGAGGTCACGGTGACGTTGAGTCAGGTAATCTACAGCCTGATCGCGCGCCGCGCTGTCGCGGAACGTGATGCTCATACCGTAGTTATCTTCTTTACGAACGGTAGTGTAAGCGATGCCTTTTTCGCGCAGATCGCTGCGCAGGCTGTCGATGTTTTGTTCCTGCAGTTTGCCGAGCGCGGTATCCATATCCACTTCCATCAGGAAGTGAACACCGCCACGCAGGTCAAGACCGAGTTTCATTGGCTCTGCATTCAACGCAGCCAGCCAACGCGGGGTTGCAGGAGCAAGGTTAAGCGCCACGACGTATTTATCACCCAGCACGCCCATCAGCACTTCGCGAGCGCGGAGCTGCGTGTCGGTGGTGTCGAAGCGAGCAAGAATTGCGCCCTCTTCCAGAGCCACAGACTTAGCGGTAATTTTTTCTTCTTGTAACGATTTCTGGACCTGGATCAGCGTTTGCTCACTGGCGGCGACACCGCGCGCGCCAGTGATTTGAACAGCCGGATCCTCACCATACAGGTTGGGAAGCGCGTACAGCAGGCCGACGAGAATCACGGCGACCAGCATGATGTACTTCCACAAAGGATAACGGTTTAACACGGCAGTTCCCTTTGGGAAAAGTTGGGATTACAGCGCCTTCATGGTGCCTTTCGGCAGAACGGCAGCTACGAAGTCACGTTTGATAACCACTTCAGTGGTGTCGTTCAGGGCAATAGCAATGTAGCCACTTTCAGCCACTTTGGTTACGCGACCGACCAGACCACCGTTGGTCAGCACTTCATCACCTTTGGCAATGGAGTCCATCAGCTTTTTGTGCTCTTTGGTACGCTTCTGCTGTGGGCGCAGGATCATGAAGTAGAAGATCAGACCGAACACAACCAGCATCAGAATCAGAGACATCGGGCTGCCCTGCGCCGGAGCACCTGTTGCCGCTACCGCATCAGAAATAAAAAAGCTCATTCAAATTCCCTCATTATTAAAATTAATCAACGTTCAAAGGTGGAACGGTTCGACCCTGACGTTGGTAAAAATCGGTCACGAAGCTCTCTAATTTACCCTCTTCAATAGCCTTGCGTAAACCAGCCATTAAGCGCTGATAATAACGAAGATTATGAATGGTATTGAGACGCGCGCCCAAAATCTCATTGCAACGATCAAGATGATGCAGGTACGCGCGAGAATAATTGCGACAGGTGTAGCAATCGCACTCGGAATCGAGCGGGCTGGTGTCACTCTTATGCTTCGCGTTACGGATTTTCACCACGCCATCGGTCACAAACAGATGACCGTTACGCGCGTTGCGGGTTGGCATAACGCAGTCGAACATATCAATGCCGCGGCGCACACCTTCAACCAGGTCCTCAGGTTTACCCACACCCATCAGGTAACGGGGTTTATCTGCCGGGATTTGTGGGCAGACATGCTCCAGAATGCGATGCATGTCTTCCTTCGGTTCACCCACAGCCAAACCGCCGACAGCGTAGCCATCAAAACCTATCTCTACCAGACCTTTAACAGAGATATCGCGTAAATCTTCGTAAACGCTGCCCTGGATAATACCGAACAGCGCATTTTTGTTCTGCAGGGAGTCAAAGCGGTCACGGCTACGCTTCGCCCAGCGCAACGACATCTCCATGGAGCGTTTCGCGTAATCCCAGTCGGCCGGGTATGGCGTACATTCGTCGAAGATCATCACGATATCAGAGCCGAGATCGTACTGAATCTCCATAGACTTTTCAGGATCGAGGAAAATCGGATCGCCGTTGATCGGGTTACGGAAGTGTACGCCCTGCTCGGTGATCTTACGGATGTCGCCCAGGCTGAAGACCTGGAAACCACCGGAGTCGGTCAGGATCGGGCCTTTCCACTGCATGAAGTCATGCAAATCGCCGTGCAGCTTCATGATCTCCTGACCAGGACGCAGCCACAGGTGGAAGGTATTGCCGAGGATAATCTGTGCGCCAGTGGCTTCCACTTCTTCCGGCGTCATCCCTTTTACGGTGCCGTAGGTGCCCACAGGCATAAACGCGGGGGTTTCCACCACGCCGCGATCAAACACCAGGCGGCCGCGACGTGCGCGACCATCGGTGGTATCGAGTTCAAATTTCATTTTTTCTCCGACGTCAGAAAAACAGTCCAACGTTGTAAAACGGTGCCGCGGACTTATTCCCCGACACGCTCATTCAAAGCCTGCGGATTGTACGTGATAAACATCGCGTCCCCGTAGCTAAAAAAGCGATATTTTTGTTCTACCGCAGACTTGTACGCCGTCATGGTGTGCTGATAACCCGCAAAAGCGGACACCAGCATAATCAGCGTTGATTCAGGCAGATGGAAGTTGGTTACCAGGGCATCAATCACGTTGTACTGATAGCCCGGGTAGATAAAGATCTGCGTATCGCCAAAGAAAGGCTCAATCAGGTCATTTTTGGCGGCCTGCGCGGCGCTCTCAAGGGAGCGTACCGACGTGGTGCCCACTGCCACAACGCGGTTACCGCGTGCTTTGGCGGCCAGAACGGCATCCACCACCTCTTGCGGCACTTCGGCATATTCGGAGTGCATGATGTGGTCTTCGATGCTGTCCACGCGCACCGGCTGGAACGTACCCGCACCGACATGCAGGGTCACGAAGGCCATCTCGATACCTTTCGCGCGCAATTTTTCCAGCAGCGGTTCATCAAAATGCAGACCCGCCGTCGGCGCGGCGACCGCGCCAGGCTTCTGGCTATAGACGGTCTGGTACAGCTCGCGGTCAGCCTCTTCGTCCGGGCGCTCGATGTAAGGGGGCAGCGGCATATGGCCGATCGCATTCAGAATGTCGAGCACCGTGCGCTCGTCATTGAACGCCACCTCAAACAGCGCATCGTGACGCGCGGTCATGGTTGCACGGATGCTCTCATCATCGCCAAGCAGCAGCTCTGCACCCGGCTTCGGCGCTTTAGAGGCGCGAATATGTGCCAGAATACGTTTATCATCAAGCATACGTTCGACCAGCACTTCAATCTTGCCGCCGCTGGCTTTACGGCCAAACAGACGCGCCGGGATCACGCGGGTATTGTTAAAGACCAGCAGATCGCCAGGGTTGAGCTTGTCGAACAAATCGGTGAAAGTACCGTGCGTCAGCTCGCCCGTCGGCCCATCCAGTGACAGCAAACGACAGCTACTGCGCTCAGGCATTGGGTAGTGAGCAATCAGGGATTCAGGTAGTTCAAAGGAGAAATCGGCGACGCGCATGACGTATACTCGTGACTTAAAAACAGGCGGCATAGTCTAGTGCTCACACCCTTTTGCTGCAACAACTAGCCGCCCCTGGACAAATAAAACGCATGAATTTTCTCGCTCACCTGCATCTTGCTCATCTCGCTGACAGCTCTCTTTCCGGCAATCTGCTGGCCGATTTCGTGCGCGGTAATCCCGCCGACGCGTACTCCGCAGAGGTTGTCGACGGGATTTTTATGCATCGCCGTATCGACGTGCTGACCGATAACCTGCCGGAAGTCCAGGAAGCCAAAGCGTGGTTCCGCCCTGAAACGCGGCGCGTCGCGCCAATCACGCTTGATGTGATGTGGGACCATTTCCTCTCGCGGCACTGGGAAACACTCTCTCCCGAGATGCCCCTTAACGCGTTCGTGCATTATGCCCACCAGCAGGTGTCGATTATTTTGCCGGACTCGCCGCCGCGCTTTGTGAATCTGAATAACTATCTCTGGTCAGAACGCTGGCTTGAGCGCTATCGCGAGATGGACTTTATACAGAATGTATTAAACGGGATGGCGAGTCGTCGACCGCGACTCGACGCGCTGCGCGACTCCTGGCATGACCTGGACGCCCACTACGAGGCGCTGGAGACACGATTCTGGCAGTTCTATCCGCGTATGATGACCCAGGCGAAAAACAAACAGCTATAACAGAAATGCCATTGATAGGTGAAAGCTTGCTGAACGATTGTTAGCGCCTCTTTGTCTTATCAATGAACACTCTCTATACTGGGCGGCGTTGCGTTCCAAATAACCTTAGTATCTACAGGAGAATCACATGGTTCTGGTAACTCGTCCGGCTCCGGATTTTACAGCTGCAGCAGTTCTGGGCAACGGTGAAATCGTTGAAAACTTCAACTTCAAACAGCACACCAACGGTAAAGCGACCGTTCTGTTCTTCTGGCCAATGGACTTCACTTTCGTTTGCCCGTCTGAGCTGATCGCATTCGACAAACGTTACGAAGAATTCCAGAAGCGTGGCGTAGAAGTTGTAGGCGTCTCCTTCGACTCTGAATTTGTACACAACGCATGGCGTAACACCCCTGTCGACAAAGGCGGCATCGGTGCGGTGAAATACGCAATGGTTGCGGACATCAAACGCGAAATCCAGCAGGCTTACGGTATCGAACATCCGGACGCTGGTGTTGCACTGCGCGGTTCTTTCCTGATCGACGCAAACGGCATCGTTCGTCACCAGGTTGTTAACGATCTGCCACTGGGTCGTAACATCGACGAAATGCTGCGCATGGTTGACGCGCTGCAGTTCCACGAAGAGCACGGTGAAGTGTGCCCGGCTCAGTGGGAAAAAGGTAAAGAAGGTATGAACGCGTCTCCGGACGGCGTTGCTAAATACCTGTCTGAGAACGTATCCAGCCTGTAATCGGCACGGTTTACGGAAAAGGCCCGCATTAGCGGGCCTTTTTGTTTTGTACGATCTCACTTTCACACGTTAAAACGCGAAGCACGAGCACCCCAGCACGCCCCAGAATGCCTGGTCATCAGATACCGGGATATCCGATTGCCGCGCAATGCCGTGCGCATGGCCATGCACCCCGCAGCTACCAATGCACTGGTGCATCTGTACCACCGCCCCCACTTTGCTGGCTGCAGGCGGCGCAGAGCGGTAATGCCCCGGGACTTTCACGACCGGTGACCACGACGGCACAACCGGGATCGGCGGCGGTGACAGCGGACTGAAATGACCGGCGGCATACACGACCTTGCCATCCACAACGGTCAGCACCGATTCAATGCCCTTGATCTCCTCTTCCGTCACGCTGAAGTAATCTTTCGACAGCACCACCAGGTCCGCAAGCTGCCCTTCAACCAGACGGCCTTTTTTACCCTGCTCGCTGGAAAACCACGCGCTGCCTGCGGTCCACAGCTCCAGCGCTACCTCACGCGGCAGGCGGTTATTGTCGTCATACATCGCCAGGCCGCCGACGGTTCGCCCGGAGACCAGCCAGTAAAGCGCCGTCCACGGGTTATAGCTCGCCACACGGGTTGCGTCGGTTCCTAACCCAACCGGCACGTCCAGTTCCAGCATTTTCGCTACCGGCGGCGTGTGTTTCACCGCCTCTTTGCCGTAGCGGTCGACGAAATATTCGCCCTGGAACGCCATACGGTGCTGCACCGCAATACCGCCCCCCAACGCTTTGACGCGCTCGATATTACGCTCGGTAATGGTCTCCGCATGGTCAAAGAACCAGTGCAGGCCGTTAAACGGAATCTCACGGTTCACCTTCTCAAAGACATCCAGCATCCGGCTGATGGATTCGTCATAGGTGGCATGCAGCCGGAACGGCCAGCGGTTTTCCACCAGGTGGCGCACCACGCGTTCCAGCTCGTCTTCCATCCCTTGCGGCAGATCCGGGCGCGGCTGGAGGAAATCTTCAAAATCCGCCGCCGAGAAGACCAGCATCTCTCCTGCCCCGTTCGCACGATAAAAGTCTGTGCCCTGCCCCGGTTTGAGCATATCGGTCCAGCGCTCAAAATCCTCCAGCTCCTGTTTAGGGCGCTGGGTGAAGAGGTTGTAGGCAATACGCACCGTCATCTGCTCTTTGGCGTGCAGTTCGGCAATCACCTCGTAATCTTCCGGGTAGTTCTGGAAGCCGCCGCCGGCATCAATGGCGCTGGTCAGCCCCAGACGGTTAAGCTCACGCATAAACTGGCGCGTGGAGTTAACCTGCTGCTCAATGGGGAGTTTCGGTCCTTTTGCCAGCGTGGCGTAGAGGATCATCGCGTTAGGTTTAGCGATCAGCAGCCCGGTCGGGTTGCCGTGGTTATCACGCACAATCTCCCCGCCCGGCGGGTTTGGCGTCTCTTTGGTGTAGCCGACAGCTTTCAACGCGGCGCGGTTAAGCAGGGCGCGATCGTAGAGGTGCAGGACAAACACCGGCGTATCCGGTGCCGCCTCGTTAAGCTCTTCGATGGTCGGCATCCGGCGTTCGGCGAACTGAAACTCGCTCCAGCCGCCCACCACCCGAACCCACTGAGGTGAAGGTGTACGATCGGCCTGATCTTTCAACATCCTTAGCGCATCCGCCAGCGACGGTACGCCTTCCCAGCGCAGCTCGAGGTTGTAGTTCAGCCCGCCGCGGATCAGGTGCAGGTGCGAATCGTTAAGCCCGGGGATCACCGTACTTCCCTTCAGATCGACAATCTGCGTTCCCTGCGTCGCATAGCTCATAATGCGATCGTGGTTGCCCGTCGCCAGGATCTTGCCGTTAGCAATAGCCACCGCTTCCGTGAGCGGGTTTTCGCGATCGAGGGTATGGATCTTACCTTTGGTTAAGATCAGTGTGGCAGTTTGAGACATAACGTACTCCTTTCAGCCGAATCAGGCTTTTTTGAGCCATCCGGCAAACAGACGGGTCACGATGGGCATCCACAGCCAGACCACCAGCGCGACCACACAGGCATCGTTAATCAGATGCAGTAACAACGTACCTTTCAGGCCAGGAAGCAACGCACCGGTGACCAGCGGCACCAGGTTGGTACTGGGGAAGATAACCAGCAGGGTAATGAGAAACTGTTTCCACTGTTTAGGCTTACGCACATGAGGCTCCGGTGGGGTAAACCAGAACGCCGCCTCGGTACGCACTTCGGTTTTATCGCCTTCCGCCAGCAGCGGTTCAATCTCTTTTACCAGCGCATTACGGGTATCGGACTGGGTCCATGCAGAGAGGTGTTCGAGGGTGTCGAAACGGATTATCACCGTCCACAGATGTTGTCCGTCGGTCGGCCGGATGACGTTCGCGCCAAGATGCCCCGGAAATTCCGCCGCGATGGGCATGATCTTACCCAGCCACTGTTCGTATCGCTCAGCCTGACCCGGCAGCAAGGTGTGGGTGATCACCAGCGTGACATGTGATGTGTGCGCCATAATAGTTTCCTGGTCATTAATGGGCGGGAGAACCCCGCCCTGAAAGGTTTACGCTTTGCGTTCTGGCGCGCCGTGAACGAGGGTGTAGGCATAGTCAACGCCCATGCCATAAGCACCGCTGTGCTCACGGACCAGGTCCATGACCGCGTCGTAAGTGCCTTTGCGAGACCAGTCGCGCTGATACTCAAGCAGCACCTGCTGCCAGGTCACAGGAACCGCGCCCGCTTGAACCATACGGTCAATCGCACGTTCATGGGCATCTACGGAGGTACCGCCGGAAGTATCGGTCACTACATAAACTTCAAACCCTTCATCCAGAGCCATCAGCACCGGGAAGGTCAGGCAAACTTCGGTCCACAGGGCTGAGATGATAAGTTTCTTGCGGCCCGTTGCTTTCACTGCCGCAACAAACGCATCGTCTTCCCAGGAGTTCATAGAGGTACGTTCAATCGGTTTAACCGCCGGGTGAACCGCCAGCAATTCTGGCCAGATGTATCCGCTAAAGCTTTTTGTTTCGACAGAGGTGTAGATAACCGGAACATCAAAAATTTTGCCTGCTTTTGCCAGAGCCACCGTATTATTCTTTAATAACTGACGGTCAATATTTGCCACGCCAAAAGACATTTGCGGTTGGTGATCGATAAAAATCAGTACGGAATTGGACGGGTCAATCAGTTCACGAATAGACATAAAAGTACCTTTTAATCAATGTGTTAAAAGCCAACGTTTTGGTGTGCTATATGAGAAAGGGCCCTGACTGATAAAGCAATTTGAGTATAGCGAGAATTGATTGAGCGGATAGTAAAGATATTTGTCCCCTCTGTTGAAATTAACCGAACAACTTAGGGGAATTTTCAGCAACCGGGAAATAAACCGGTTGCTGATGACGATTAATTTCCGAACCAGACGGAGGCGGAAATGGCCGGTAGGGAGAGAATGCCTTCCTGAATCGTGCCTTTACCCTCTTTGCGTTGCCACGCCTTCACGTGCAGCAACGGAGAGTCATCCAGCACCACTTCACAGGCTTCTCCGCGGTTGATGGCGACCAGCACGCGTTGCTGGTTGTAGACGCGGGCAAACACCACCACGTTATCGTGGGCATACACCACCTGACAGCCACCGTAACGCAGCGCCTGGTTCTGTTTACGAAGCTTAGCCAGACGCTGGTACAGGCTGAGCAGCGCCTTGTCCTGCTTCGCCGGATCCCAGGGGAAGGTTTTGCGGCAGAAGGGATCGTTGTTCCCCTCCAGCCCCACCTCATCACCGTAGTAAATGCACGGCACGCCAGGCCAGGTGAAGAGCCAGGTAACGGCCAGCGGCAGACGTGCCACATCCTTGCCAAGCAGGGATTTAAAACGTGCGGTATCGTGGCTGTCCAGCTGGTTAAACATCCGCAACTGCTGCTGATGCGACAGGCTGGCGCGGTAGTTATCCATCCATGCCATACAGGTTTCGGCGTCGATATGCTGCGGATCGTAAGAGATATCGGTGTTCGCCAGAAATCCCCATAGCGGGAAGGTAAAACCGCGGTAGTTCATGGCCGAATCTTCTGCATCGGCTTGCAGCCACTGGCGTGCATCGCCAAAATGCTCGCCAAAGACAAAGGCCTCCGGCTGCGCGGCTTTCGCTGAGCGGGTGATACCTGAAACGTGCTGAAGGTTATTACGCGCTCCGCCCGCTTCACCCAGCATATGCACCACGTCAAGACGCCAGCCGTCCATGTTCCATGGCGCCTTAAGCCAGTGGCGGACAACGCTGTTTTCACCGCCGTAGATTTCGTTGACCAGAGAAGGCGACTGGAAATCCAGCTTCGGCAGGCTTGGGTAGCCCAGCCAGTCCAGCGCGTAGCCCTCTTCATTAAAGCTGTACCAGTCACGCTGCGGCGAATCCGGGTTATGGCATGCCCCGCTCATCGACTGGTTATGACGGTCAAACCACGCGTGCGAATCCCCGCTGTGGTTGAACACGCCGTCCAGAATCAGGCGCATCCCTTCGTTTTTAGTGTTCTGTCGCAGGCGCAGCAGCGCCGCATCGCCGCCAAACTGCTCATCAACATGACGATAATCTTCGGTGTCGTATTTATGCACGCTCGGGGCTTTAAACACCGGGTTAAGGTACAGCGCCGTCACGCCCAGTTTTTTCAGGTACGGGAGTTTTTCGCTGATCCCGTCGAGATCGCCACCGTAAAACGTCGAGCCACCCGCCTGCGCGGTCAGCGGTTCATCCCATGCTTTGAGGATAATGTCGTGACCTGCTGCGTGGTGGTAATAAACCTTGTCCTGGTCTGCAGTGCGCTTTTCGCTGCGGGCAAAGCGGTCCGGGAAAATCTGGTAAAACACCTGATCGTTAACCCATTGCGGGCCATTGTCCGGGTAATCGACGGCAAACTGCTCCAGCCGGGCCGGCGGAAAACGGCTAAACCCCTGCGGGGTAAACCACAGCTGGCGGTTATTCCACAGCAGTTTAAAACTGTAGCGACGACGCGGCTGTCCACGGGTTAAATCGATGTTTGCCCGCCACGCCGTGATCCCGGGCTGCGGCTGGCTGCGCTGCTTATGCATTTTCAGCGCGGTCTCTTCGTTATCAATTTCGGCGCGTAGCGTCACGCGTTCAGGCTGATTTTCCCCCGCCAGCCAGAGCGTAATCACAAGGTTGTCTTTGTTTTGCTTAACAAATGGGGCAACCGGAAGGTGCCAGGCGTTTAACATCACGAATCCCCTTTGATGAAATTGACGTCACCTTGCCACAGGGTGGTTAAGGTTAGCTCATCATGACGAGGTTTATTGAGGGAGGAGGACGGGGGAGGAGGCATCAGCGTGAGCGGATGCCTCCTTCCAGTCCCTCTGCGGGGAGAGGGAAGATTACTGTGCCTGCGCCAGCTGACGGTCTCGGCGGCATTTAAACATCCAGCCCAGCAGCAGCAGGACGATCCACGCGCAGCCCACATAAAGGGAGATACGGGTATCCGGATGATAGCCAATCAGGGCGATGATAAAGACCAGGAAGACCAGACCGACAGCGGTTGTCACCACCCCACCCGGCACTTTGAACTTCAGCGCTTTCGCCTCTTCCGGTGACAGACGGCGACGGAACGCAATCTGCGACAACAGGATCATGATCCACACCCACACGGTCGCGAAGGTCGCCAGCGACGCAATCACCAGGAACACATTCTCCGGCATGATGTAGTTCAGGTAGACCGACAGCAGCAGGGCTACGGTCATTACCATTACCGTCACCCACGGCGTGCCGCGACGAGAGGTTTTGGCAAACACCTTAGGCGCACTGCCCTGCTCCGCCATTCCGTGCAGCATGCGGCCCACGCCAAAGACGTCACTGTTGATTGCCGAAAGCGAGGCGGTCAGCACCACAAAGTTCAGGATGCTGGCGGCAAACGCGATGCCCATATGCTGGAAGGTCAGCACAAACGGGCTGCCGTTAGTGCCCACCTGGTTCCACGGGTAGATGGACATAATGACGAACAGCGTCCCCACATAGAACACCAGAATACGCATTGGCACTGAGTTGATGGCGCGCGGAATGGATTTCTCCGGATCTTTCGCTTCCCCGGCGGTAATGCCGATAATCTCGATCCCGCCGTAGGCAAACATGACCATCTGCAGCGACATCACCATACCGAGCCAGCCGTTGCTGAAGAAGCCGCCGTTGCTCCAGAGGTTATGGATCCCCGTTGGCTGACCGCCGTTGCCGATACCCCAGATGATGATCCCGAAGCCCGCGATAATCATGATGATGATGGTGGCAACTTTGAAGAAGGAGAACCAGAACTCCAGTTCACCAAACACCTTCACGCTCATCAGGTTGACGGCACAGATGATCAGCACCACGCTCAGCACCCAGATCCAGTGCGGAACCGCGGGGAACCAGACGCCCATGTAGATGCCAAAGGCGGTAACGTCGGCAATAGCCACAATCAGAATTTCGAAGCAGTAGGTCCATCCGGTGATGAAGCCCGCCAGCGGGCCTAAGTTTTCCTGCGCATAGCGCGAGAACGAACTGGCAGACGGATTGTGAACCGACATCTCCCCAAGGGCGCGCATGATAATATACGCGGCCACGCCACCGATGATGTAGGCCAGCAGAACGCTGGGACCGGCCATTTTAATGGCATCTGCCGAGCCATAAAAAAGACCGGTACCGATAGCGGATCCCAGCGCCATAAAGCGAATGTGGCGGGTGCTGAGTCCACGTTTGAGTTTGTTAGTGCTTTCCATTTAAATCTTGCCATTCAACTCGAAAAAAACAAAAAACCACGGGGCCTTAAGCCCCGTGGTTAAACAGTTTGTTGCCGTTGATTAATGGGCGTTCGATGCGACCTGACGCCCTGCAGCACGATCCCAGATAATAGCCAGAACCAGTGCAACAACGGTAGGCATCAACCAGGCCAGGCCTTGCTCGGACAGCGGCAGACGCTGTGTCCAGGCTGGCAGTATTTGCGCAAAGGCGGATGCTTTAATCCCGTCAAGGATACCAAAAATCAGGCTGATAAACATGGCTGGCGCAATAATTCGCGACGAGTTGTTCCACCACGGGCGGGTGAAGCTCAGCACCACCAGCACGATACATGGCGGATAGATGGCCGTCAGCACCGGGATAGAGACCTGAATCAGGTGGCTCAGACCGAGGTTTGACACCGCCATGGAGAAGATGCCCAGGATAAAGACCAGCGTGCGGTAAGAGAGCGGCAGATACTGAGCAAAGAACTCAGCGCAGGCGCAGGTCAGCCCCACGGCGGTGACAAGGCACGCCAGGAAAATCAGTACCGCCAGCAGCAGGCTACCCGCACCACCAAAGGTGTGCTGTACGTAAGCATGGAGGATCGCCGCGCCGTTGGCATTTTGATCGACCAGTATGGCGCTATCTGAGCCCAGGCGGAACAGCGCCAGGTACAGCAGCGTCAGCCCCACACCGGCCATCAGGCCAGCCCAGATGGTGTAGCGAGTCAGCAGACGCGCTTCCGTTACGCCGCGGGAACGTGCGGCATTCACGATAACAATACCAAACACCATTGCGCCCAGCGTATCCATCGTCAGGTAGCCGTTCACAAAGCCGTTGGAGAACGCGGCGTTTTTATAGGCGTCCATCGCATCGCTAATCGGGCCTGCGGGCCAGACGATGGCCGCAACCGCCAGCACAATCAGCGCCACGATTTTCAGCGGAGCCAGGAAGTTACCCACGGTATCCAGCAGCTTGCCCGGATAGAGGGAAACCAGAATCACAATCGCGAAGTAGATCAGGCTGTAGATAAACAGCGGCATCGCGCCATCGCCAGTGAGCGGGGCAATCCCCACTTCGAAGGATACGGTCGCGGTACGCGGGGTCGCAAACAGCGGGCCAACGGCCAGATAACAGACGGTCGCCAGCAGAATGCCGGCCACTTTGCCAATCGGGGTGCTGAGGCTATCAACGCCACCACCGACTTTCGCCAGCGCGACGACGGTCAGTACCGGCAGACCCACAGCAGTAATCAGGAAACCAAACGCAGCGGTCCAGACGTGTTCACCCGCCTGTAAGCCAACCATTGGAGGGAAAATGATGTTGCCTGCGCCAACGAACAGCGCAAATGTCATAAAGCCCAGCGCGATGATGTCACGCGATTTTAAGTGATGGGTCATAAAACCTTACTGCCTGTGGATGTGGTGTTGAAAACATTGAGATTTTCGCTATCCCTGACGGGACGATACAGCGGAAAATTTGCTCAATTTCAGCGGGATATGCTCCCGTCCTGGCGTGGAGAAGAATAGTTTTTCGATTTACCACGCAAATACAGTCGGTATGACAGTATCTGGGGCGCAATTTAAACGCTTATAACGTTTAAAGGCAAGATGGGATCGTGAAACCAGAACAATATGCCAGCATCAAAAATCAGACCAGCACAATACGCTAATTATAAGAAAAACCCATGGCTAATCATGCGAACAAAAAACAGCCAGCCGTATAATATTCAGCCGCGTTTCGCTTGACTGCAAAGCAAACGGGCCAGCAAACGCTGGCCCGTGGAAAGGTAAACTGACACGCCTGTCGTCAGGCGATCTTTTTGGCAATTAATCGTTCCGGGATAACGAAACTGAAGCGGGTTCCCTTACCCAGCGTGCTTTGAATATCGAGACGGCTTTCATGATGATTCACCGCGTGTTTCACAATAGCCAGCCCCAGACCGCTGCCGCCGGTCTGCCGTGAGCGCGCTTTATCCACCCGGTAGAAGCGCTCGGTCAGACGCGGGATGTGTTCAGGTGCGATCCCCGGCCCGTTATCCTCTACGCTGAACTCAGCGCCCGTTGGCGTGTGCTGCCAGCGCACCACGATATCCGTCCCCGCTGGCGTATGATTCACCGCGTTATACACCAGATTAGAAATGGCGCTGCGCAGCTCATCTTCGCTGCCAAGCACCTTGAGCGTGTTGTCGACCTCGAAGGTCAGCTGATGCATTTTATGGCTTAACGTCTGCGCTTCGCGCTCCACCACCCGCAGCATCATCGGCACATCAATGGTGTCATTCAATGCCAGCGAGGGGGCGGCCTCAATTTTCGAGAGCGTCAGCAGCTGTTTCACCAGCCCTTCCATACGGTGCGTTTGTTCACGCATCGTATGCAACGCCTTCTCGCGCGGCGCGCCTTCCAGCGTTTGCTCCTGCATCATCTCCAGGTACCCCTGAAGCACCGTCAGCGGAGTGCGTAATTCGTGGCTGACGTTGGCAAAGAAGTTGCGTCGCGCCCCTTCCAGCTGGTGCATCTGGGTGACATCACGGGCAACCATCAGCCACTGCTGGTCGCTGTAAGGCATCACACGGATTTCCAGATGGCGCCCATTATTGAGCTTCAGGTTGTGGGGGCGGGTAAAATCACGCTTTTTCAGGTACAGCGTGAACTCGGGATAACGCAGAAGGTTGAGGATGTTCTGGCCATTATCGTCCGGCCAGCGCAGGCCCAGCAGCTGTTGCGCGAGGCCGTTACACCAGAAGATCGTCCCTTCTTCGGTCGTCAGAATGACAGCATCCGGCAGCGACTCAGCGCCGCTACGGAAGCGTTTGATCAGGCTTCCCAGCTCCCGACGCCGCTTTTTGTTACGCATCTGCATCTGGTGCAGACCGTACAGCAGCGGCTCCCAGCTTCCGCTTCCCGGCGGAGGCGTCATACTTCGGTCAACCCACAGCCACCACGAGAGGCGCAGCAGGTTCCAGAAATGCCAGATCAGAAGCCCGGTAACCGACGCCAGCAGAAACCACGGCAAATATCCAAGAAAGGCCCCCAGAATGAAGGCCGGAATACAGCATAAGATCAGTTCAAAGACGAGCCTTTTCCATGACAGACGTTCCAGCACGCGTCACACTCCTGTCATTGTTCAGAAACGGGTTGAAAAACGATAACCCGTGCCGCGGACCGTCTGCACCATGCGATCGTGGCCGCTCAGTTCCAGCGCTTTTCGCAGGCGGCGGATATGTACGTCAACCGTCCGGTCTTCGACATACACGTTAGTTCCCCAGACGTTATTCAGCAACTGTTCGCGGCTGTATACGCGCTCCGGGTGAGTCATAAAGAAATGCAGAAGTTTAAATTCGGTAGGCCCCATATCGAGGGGATTTTCACCGGTCATGACGCGGTGTGAGGTAGGGTCAAGGCTCAGTCCCTGCATCTCAATCACCTCTTCCACCGCCATCGGTGAAATGCGGCGCATCACGGCTTTAATGCGGGCAACCAGCTCTTTCGGTGAGAACGGTTTGGTAATGTAATCGTCCGCCCCCGTTTCCAGACCGCGTACGCGATCCTCTTCTTCACCGCGCGCCGTGAGCATCACAACCGGTATATCGCGGGTTAGCGCTTCACGTTTCAGGTGTTTGATAAACTGCAGCCCGGAGCCGCCAGGCAACATCCAGTCGAGCAGAATCAGATCGGGCCAGGGTTCATTCAGCTGGTTCACCGCGCTGTCATAATCTTCCGCCTCAACCGGCTGGAAGCCATTTTGCTCGAGCACGAAGCACACCATTTCACGAATCGGAGCTTCATCTTCTACGACCAGAATACGTCTCGCCATACTTTGCCCTGTTTTATCTTATTTAAGTTACAAGTTTGTAATGCGGCGTCATTATGCGTCAGATTTATGACAGATTTATGAAAAACAGTACCACTATAAAGGGCAAACTGTTGTTTTATTACAGCGGTTATTTTCTGTTCCCTGACAGTTTATAATCCTGCTTTCTCTTTTTCGCCACGGATCAGCAATGCGCATACTACACACCTCTGACTGGCATCTGGGTCAAAATTTTTACAGCAAAAGCCGGGCGGCTGAACACGAAGCGTTCCTGAACTGGCTGCTGGATACGGCCCGCTCTCATGAGGTGGACGCCATTATTGTGGCGGGTGACATCTTCGATACCGGCTCGCCCCCCAGCTATGCGCGCGAGTTATATAACCGTTTTGTCGTCAATCTGCAGCAAACGGGCTGTCATCTGGTGATTGTTGCCGGCAACCATGATTCCGTCGCAACGTTAAATGAATCCCGCGATATTCTGGCGTTTCTCAATACTACCGTGGTGGCCAGCGCAGGACATGCGCCGCAGATCCTGAAAAAGCGCGACGGGACGCCGGGTGCGGTACTGTGTCCGATCCCATTTTTACGCCCGCGCGATATTGTCCAAAGCCAGGCGGGGCTTTCCGGCGCAGAAAAACAGCAGCATTTGCTGCAGGCCATCACCGACTATTACCACCAGCAGCATGCCCAGGCCTGTGCCCTTCGCGGCGACCAGGCGATTCCGGTGATTGCCACCGGGCACCTCACCACCGTTGGGGCCAGCAAAAGCGACGCGGTACGTGACATTTATATTGGCACGCTGGATGCTTTCCCGGCACAAAACTTCCCGCCCGCGGATTATATTGCCCTCGGGCATATCCACCGGGCGCAGGTTATCGGCGGCTGCGAGCACATTCGCTACTGTGGCTCGCCCATCTCGCTGAGTTTTGATGAGACCGGCAAAGCCAAAAGTGTCCATCTGGTGAGCTTTAGCGACGGCAAGCTCAGCGCCGTCGACACGCTGGAAGTGCCCGTCACCCAGCCGCTGGCGGTGCTGAAAGGCGATCTGGACGCCATCAGCGCCCAGCTTGAACAGTGGCGCGGCGTGGAACAAAACCCGCCGGTCTGGCTGGATATTGAGATCGCCAGCGGCGACTACCTGCATGATGTGCAGCGTAAAATTCAGGTACTCACGGAAGACCTGCCGGTAGAGGTGCTGCTGGTGCGCCGCAGCCGCGAGCAGCGCGAGAAAATTCTGCTTGGCGCTCAGCGCGAAACGCTCAGCGAACTCAGGGTGGAAGAGGTCTTTGAACGCCGGCTCTCCCACGAGGAGATTGACGACGCGAAACGCGCACGGCTGAACGAGCTGTTTACGCACACCCTGCATGCCCTGAACGATGAGGAAGAAAACGCATGAAAATCCTCAGCCTGCGTCTGAAAAATCTCAACTCACTGAAGGGTGAGTGGAAAATCGATTTTACCGCGGAGCCGTTTGCCAGCAACGGACTGTTTGCGATTACCGGGGCTACCGGCGCAGGGAAAACGACCCTGCTCGACGCCATTTGTCTGGCGCTGTATCACGAAACGCCGCGTCTGCAGAAAGTCTCCCAGGCACAAAACGATTTGATGACGCGCGACACGGCCGAATGCCTTGCCGAAGTTGAGTTTGAAGTCAAAGGTATTGCCTATCGCGCTTTCTGGAGTCAGAACCGCGCGCGAAATCAGCCCGACGGTAATCTTCAGGCCCCACGCGTCGAGCTGGCACGCTGTGAGGACGGTAAAATTCTGGCCGACAAAGTGTCGGATAAACTGGAACAAACGGCCGCCCTCACCGGGCTGGATTATGGCCGTTTTACCCGCTCAATGCTGCTCTCTCAGGGGCAATTTGCCGCCTTCCTCAATGCCAGACCTTCCGACCGCGCCGAACTGCTGGAAGAACTGACCGGAACCGAGATCTACGGTCAGATTTCCGCCATGGTGTTTGAGAAACACAAAGCCGCGCGTAACGCCCTTGAGGTGTATGAAGCACAGGCTGCAGGCGTCGTATTGTTGAGTGAAGAGCAACAGCAGCAGTTACAGCAAAGTTTGCAGGCACTTACTGACGAAGAAAAAACGCTGCTGGCGCAACAGCAGAATCAACAGAAAGATTTTCAGTGGCTTACGCGCAATGACGAGCTTATACGTGAGCAGCAACGCGTTGCCACCTTGCAGCAACAGGCGCAACAGGCACTGACCGAGGCTGCGCCCGAGCTGGCAACGCTCCAGCTTGCTCACCCCGCCGCCCAGCTGCGACCACTGTGGGACAGCCAGCAAGAGCAAACCACCCGACTGGGGCAAACGAAGCAACGCATTGTTGAAGTAAATGCTCGCTTACAAGCAAAAACCGCGCTGCGCTCGCGTATCCGTAATACGGCCCAGCGTAGCCATGCACAACTGCAGACCGACCTTACGGCGCTGGCACAGTGGCTGGCAGAGTACGAGCGGTATCGTCAGTGGGGCCAGGAGATAGCAGGCTGGCGCGCCCATTTTGCACAGCTGAATCGCGATAAAAATCAGATCGCCACGCTTTCCACGCGCATTGCTGAATTACGCCAGAAGCTGGCAGAGATGCCGGAAAACGCCCTGACGCTCACGGCTGACGAGGTCAGCGTGGCGATGGAGCAACAGGCTCAGTCATGGACTTTCCGCCAGCGGCTGATGTCGCTTCAGGCCCGTTATCTGCCGCTGCAACAACGTCTGCGCCAGAACGGTGAAAGCCTGCAGAAAGCCCAGGCAGAGCAGGTAAAACTCAATGAAACGCTGACGCTGCGCCGCCAGCAGTACAAGGAGAAAAACCAACATTATCTGGATCTTGAAACGCTCTGCAGACAGGAAGAGAAGATTAAAAGTCTGGAGGCAGAGCGTGCGCAGCTGCAGGCGGGACAGCCCTGCCCGCTGTGCGGCTCAACCTCGCACCCGGCGGTCACTGCCTATCAGGCGCTGGAGCTGAGTGCCAACCAGCAGCGTCGCGACCAGTTAGCCAAAGAGGTCGCTGCGCTTAAAGAGGAAGGATTGTTAGTTCTCGGCCAGGTGAATGCCCTGACCCGGCAGATCCAGCGTGAGACAGACGACGCTCAGACGCTCTCTCAGGAGGAGCAAGCGCTCACTAAAGAGTGGCAATCCGTTTGCGCGTCCCTGAATATCACTCTGAATATTCAGGAAGATATTGCCCCGTGGATGAACGAACAAGAGCAGTATGAGCGTCAGCTTTACCAGCTGAGCCAGCGTCTGACGCTGCAGCAACAGCTGAATGAACAGGACGCGCAGGCGCGTCAGTATCAACAGCAACTGACGGCCACGCGCCAGGCGCTGGAAACGACCCTGCTCACGCTGTCACTCAACGTCCCGGAGGAAGGCACAGAGGCTGCCTGGCTGAACGAACGAGAAACCGAGTTCGCACAGTGGCAGGAAAAACAGACTCAGCATGGCGTCATGCAGGAGCGCATGACGGCTCTGATGCCGCTACTCGACACCCTGCCCGCCACAAACGACACAGAAACCGAACCGGCCATTCCTGATAACTGGCGCGAAACGCACGACGAATGCGTTTCTCTTCAGAGCCAGCTTGCCACATTGCAACAGCAGGAAAGCCTTGAAAGCGAACGGCTGCAGCACGCCACGACGCATTTCACCGCCGCATTGACCGCAAGCTGCTTCGCCGATCGGGAGGCCTTTCTGGCTGCACTGCTTGATGAAGAGACCATCCGCCGTCTTGAACACCGTAAGCAGACCCTGGAAAACCAGCTTCAGCAGGCAACTCCGCTGTTCGCACAGGCAAACCAGCAGCTGCGGGCTCATCAGACGCAGCGACCGGAAGGGCTGGAACTCGACGCGCCAACCCTGCAGTTGCAGCTACAGCAACTCGGGCAACAGCTTCGGGAGAACACCACTCATCAGGGTGAGATCCGCCAGCAACTTAAACAGGACAGCGATAACCGTCAGCACCAGCAGGTGCTCATGCAGCATATTGAAGAGGCCGCGCGGCTGGCCGATGACTGGAGCTATCTGAATTCGCTGATAGGTTCCAGCACCGGCGACAAGTTCCGTAAGTTTGCCCAGGGGCTCACGCTGGATAATCTGGTCTGGCTTGCCAACCAGCAGCTAAATCGCCTGCACGGGCGCTATTTGCTGCAGCGCAAGGTCAGCGATGCGCTGGAACTCGAAGTGGTGGATACCTGGCAGGCGGACGCGGTGCGCGATACCCGTACCCTCTCCGGCGGCGAAAGCTTCCTTGTTAGCCTGGCACTGGCGCTGGCGCTTTCCGATCTGGTGAGCCACAAGACACGCATCGATTCGCTGTTCCTGGATGAAGGCTTCGGCACGCTCGACAGCGAAACGCTGGATACCGCCCTGGATGCGCTCGACGCGCTGAACGCCACCGGGAAAACCATTGGCGTGATTAGCCACGTCGAGGCGATGAAAGAGCGGATCCCGGTGCAGATCAAAGTGAAGAAGATTAACGGGCTGGGGTATAGCAAGCTGGATAAGGTGTTTGCGGTGGAGTGAGGGTGCCCTGCATGAGGGCACCCTCATCCCGCCCCTCTCACGTAGGGAGAGGGAGAAGGCTATAGTGGCCAGAGCCACGCGGCGCCGCGCACGCCGCTGGAGTCCCCATGCACCGCTTTGCGGATCGGGGTTTCACACTCGCCGCCGAAGACCCACTGCTTCACCAGATTCGGCACCGTGGCATATAAACGGTCGACGTTGCTCATCCCGCCGCCGAGCACAATCACGTCAGGGTCAAGGATATTCACCACGTGCGCCAGGGATTTCGCCAGCCGCATTTCATAGCGGCTGAGAGCCAGCTCAGCCACCGGATCGTGTTCCCCGACCCGGCGCATAATCTCGTTCCCCTTGAGTGGCTGGCCACTCAGGCGGTGGTAATCGGTGGCAAAACCGGTGCCGGAGATAAACGTTTCAATACAGCCCTGCTTGCCGCAATAGCACGGCACCTCGGCGCGGTATTTAAGTTCATCTTCATCCATCCACGGCAGGGGGTTATGTCCCCACTCGCCCGCCGTACCGTTGCCGCCAATATGGGCACGCCCGCCCAGGGCCACGCCTGCGCCACAGCCGGTCCCGATAATGACCGCAAAAACGGTCTGGGCCCCTGCGGCGGCACCGTCAATGGCTTCGGAGACGGCCAGACAGTTGGCGTCATTTGCCAGACGCACTTCCCGGTTCAGGCGCTGACTTAAATCTTTATCAAAAGGCTGACCGTTGAGCCAGGTGGAGTTGGCGTTTTTAACCACCCCGGTATAGGGCGAGATTGACCCCGGGATCCCCATCCCAACGGTGCCGGTCTGCCCTGTCGCCTGCTCAGCCATGACGACCAGCCGGGCAATCGTCTCGATAGTCTGGTGATAATCATCGCGCGGCGTAGGCAGACGGTGGCGGAACAGTTGCTCCCCCTGCTCGCTCAGTGCGATGACTTCTGTTTTAGTGCCGCCCAAATCAATCCCAATACGCACAAGACACTCCTCATTATTTTGATTATCAACAGAGTAGAAGCCCGCTTCCCGATTAGCAATGCAAGCGATGCGACAATTCGTTATCATGCCCGCTGATTTAACGACAAGGCCGTGGAAATTATCATGCTGTGGTTCAAAAATTTGATGGTTTACCGTCTCAGCCGCGACGTTTCGCTGCGTGCAGAAGAGATGGAAAAACAGTTAGCCGCTTATAGCTTTTCCCCTTGCGGTAGCCAGGATATGGCAAAAACCGGTTGGGTTCCTCCAATGGGTTCACAAAGCGATGCATTGACCCACGCCAGCAGCACGGGTCAAATCATCGTCTGCGCCCGCAAAGAAGAAAAAATTCTGCCCACGCCGGTGGTCAAGCAGGCGCTCGAAGCGAAAATTTTCAAGCTTGAAGCCGAACAGGGTCGCAAGCTGAAAAAAACCGAAAAAGATTCGCTGAAAGACGAAGTTCTTCACTCTCTGCTGCCGCGCGCCTTTAGCCGTTTCAGCCAGACAATGATGTGGATCGATACCGTTAACGGGCTGATCATGGTGGACTGCGCCAGCGCCAAAAAAGCGGAAGATACGCTGGCCCTGCTGCGCAAAAGCATCGGATCGTTACCGGTCGTTCCGCTGGCGCTGGAAACGCCGATTGAACTGACCCTGACCGAATGGGTGCGCAGCGGTACAGCGGCCCAGGGCTTCCAGATCCTTGATGAAGCTGAGCTCAAAGCCCTGCTCGAAGATGGCGGCGTGATCCGCGCGAAAAAGCAGGACCTGGTGAGCGACGAGATCGCCGTTCACATTGAAGCGGGCAAAGTGGTGACCAAACTGGCACTCGACTGGCAGCAGCGTATTCAGTTTGTGATGTGCGATGACGGCTCGGTGAAGCGTCTGAAATTCTGCGATGAGCTGCGCGATCAGAACGAAGATATCGATCGTGAAGATTACGCCCAGCGCTTTGACGCGGACTTTATCCTGATGACCGGAGAGCTGGCAGCGTTAATTCAGAATCTGGTAGAAGGCCTCGGCGGCGAAGCGCAGCGGTAATGCCTGCAGTGACCCTCTCCCGACAGGGAGAGGGTATAAAACGTTTTATTTCAGGTAGCGGCACAGATAAGAGGTCGGTTCAGCAACCTGCAGATGGAATTCGCTGTGGCCAGGGACGTTGAACGCTTGTCCGGCAGAGTAAACTTTCCATTCTGTTTCCCCCGGCAGTAAGACGTTGAGCGCACCGCTGATCACCGTCATCTCTTCAGCTTCGGCTGTACCAAAGGTGTATTCCCCTTCAGCCATAACGCCGACACTGGCGCGGCCAGTGCTGCTGCTGGTAAAACCAATGGATTTCACTTTACCGGAAAAGTATTCGTTACTTTGAAGCATGAACTGGCCCTTATATTTTTAGATAAAAATTCACTATAGGGGCCATGATCATCACCTGTCACGCAAAATCATTAGATCAACAGCTCTGCGGCCAGCCGGGCCATCAGAACATTGGACAACAGCACCGGGACATCCAGCGCCTTTTGCAGTAAGTCACGGTGGTGCTGGTGGAATCCAAGGCAGTCCAGAATCAACACATCGGCCCCTCTCTCCAACAGTTCCCGTCCTGCCTCAATCAGCGCAGCCTCGCTGTCCCAGAAGGGATTGGCCAGCGCATACAAAGGCATTTTTTCGAGTACGTGCCATTTTGCCGTCTGGTTGTCCATGAGCTCTTCAATGGGAACAATGACCCCCACCTGATGCCCGTCAACAATGGAGGCCACCAGCGGCGGAATGATCCGCATCGGCTCCAGCAAAATCGCATTACGCGCGATGAGTCCCTTAACAGGTGCAGTACTCATCAGTAAAATAACGTCATAGCCTTGATTATCGAGCACTTCTATTACGCTCTGCAGCGAGCGCTCGATTTTCTGACGCGAAACATGCGCCAGTTTACCGTCACTTAATAACGTCGCCAGGGGATCCTCCCCCGCCTCTACAGCGTAGTCTTCCATGACCTCTTCCCGACTCATCTTCCCCAGCAGGCTTAGATGCGTTATCTGTTGTTCAGATACATGCTCGGTTAAGAGCGGTAACACTTCGCTTACAGGGACCACACCAATAGTGAGGATCGCCAACGTCGCCTTCATCTTCATCGCCTTCCATTACCGCTAAATCTTTCACACAGGTACAGGCTCACTACGCTGCACAGTTCGTTTTTTCAACAAAACAGCACCAAGCGTAGCAGGTGATCTCCATCGCGAAATGTAAAGATCGCCTGCCCGTTACGGAGTTACCTGTAATAACTAAATATTAACTCCTGCTTAACATTTGCGATGAGTAAAAAGTGTGATTCAGGCACGGTATTTAGCCCTTTAGGAATTCATTCACGACTTATCAGGATCTTCGTAGCGCCGTTTGGCATCCAGCGCTTCCTGTTCAGTTTCATGTTCACTGATCAGAGAGTCTGGTTTAGGGTGATCGGCACGCAGCTGATACCAGGTGACGGTTTGATCGCCATTGCCTTTTTCAACGGTAACGATGCGTGCTTCACGTGGATAGGGAGGTCTGGTTGGCATAGCTCATCCTTTTTTTATGTCTGAGCTATAAGTATAGACGCCGCTTAGCTGGCACAAGCCAAACGCAGGGCGGTAATAATCTGAATTACCACGTCCTCGGGTGAAGCGGAAGCATCCACAACGTGGTGTGCCGCTTCGCGGTATAACGCATCGCGTTCGGCCAGCACTTCGCTCACCTCTTCGCTGAGCGGCCGGGAGGTCAGCGCAGGACGTTGCCCCTCTTCCGGAAATGCTTCCAGCCGCCCTACCAGGGCCGAAACGGGTGCGCTGAGGTAGATGACAATCCCTTTTTCACGCATAAAGCGACGGTTACACTCGGCGAGAACAATGCCGCCACCGGTTGCGATAACAGCAGACGGCGTGGTGACCGCCTTCAGCGCGGCCGTTTCAAGAGCGCGAAAACTCTCCCACCCCTCTTGCTCAACGATTTCCGCGATGCTTTTCCCGGCTTCGGTTTGCAGCCAGTGGTCGGTATCAACAAACTGACGATCGCACGCGCGTGCCAGTTCCAGGCCAACGGTGGTTTTCCCACAGCCGCGGGGGCCAACTAAAAAGATGGGTTGGGTCATAACCAGGTGTTCCCCTTGATGCCGGATGGCCGAAGAGCGTAAAGAAATAATTGCAGAAGATGTTGCGTTTACTTTACTGCAAAGCGGTACGGGATGACAACCCTGCGGAGGCCATACTGTACCACAAAGTGACAATGGTTATCATTACGCAGTGCGACGCTTGACTTCGAGCAGCCACTTATCAAGCTCTGCGGCGAACTGCTGGCGATCGCGCTGGGACAGGCTGTCTGGCCCGCCGGTCTGCACGCCGCTGGCGCGTAGCGTATCCATAAAATCACGCATGGTGAGTCTTTCACGAATGGTCGCCGGCGAATAACGCTCCCCTCTCGGGTTCAGCGCCGCCGCTCCCTTTTCAATTACTTCCGCGGCCAGCGGGATATCCGCCGTGATCACCAGATCCTCGGGACTACACAGACGCACAATCTCGTTATCCGCCACGTCAAAGCCAGCCGGAACCCGCAACGCGCGAATAAATCGGGAAGGTGGTACGCGAATATTCTGGTTCGCCACCAGCGTAAGCGGCATCTGCACGCGCTCGGCCGCGCGGAATAAAATTTCTTTAATCACATTCGGACACGCGTCCGCATCAACCCAAATCGCCATATTGTCTCCCCATAATGATTCTGCCGACTATTGTCGCCTGCATTTCGTTGTTAAGCTATCAATCAGAGAAAACAACGCATAATGACGGAGAATCGTGATGGATAAGAAAATCGGGTTTATCGGCTGCGGTAACATGGGCAAAGCCATCCTGGGTGGCCTGATCGCCAGCGGACAGGTGCTGCCGGGTCAGATTTGGGTCTACACCCCATCACCGGACAACGTCGCCGCGTTACGCGATCGGTACGGGATCAACGCAGCCGAAAGCGCCCAGGAAGTGGCTCAGGTAGCCGATATTGTCTTTGGCGCCGTCAAGCCGAACATCATGATCAAAGTGCTGAGCGACATCACCACCAGCCTGAACAAAGAGACGCTGGTCGTATCGATTGCCGCGGGCGTCACGCTCGATCAGCTGGCGCGCGCGCTGGGTCATGACCGTAAAATCGTACGTGCTATGCCGAATACCCCGTCACTGGTCAACGCCGGCATGACCTCCGTCACACCTAACGCGCTGGTGACGTCGGAAGACGTGGCGGATGTCCTGAACATCTTCCGCTGCTTCGGTGAAGCGGAAGTCATTGCCGAATCCATGATCCATCCGGTAGTGGGAGTGAGCGGTTCAGCGCCTGCGTATGTCTTTATGTTTTTAGAAGCGATGGCCGACGCCGCGGTGCTTGGCGGTATGCCACGAGCGCAGGCGTATAAATTCGCTGCACAGGCCGTGATGGGCTCTGCCAAAATGGTGCTGGAGACCGGTAAGCATCCGGGTGAACTGAAAGATATGGTCTGCTCGCCTGGCGGAACCACTATCGAGGCGGTGCGGGTGCTGGAAGAGCGCGGCTTCCGTTCGGCCGTTATTGAAGCGATGACAAAATGCATGGAAAAATCAGAGAAACTGAGTAAATCCTGATTATCTGATCCGGACGTCAGGCGGCCACCTCGGTGCGGCCGCGTCCGGCATTTTTCGCTTTATACAGCGCCACATCGGCCGCTTTTAACCACTCCCGATAGTGCCCGAACTGCGGTCCCCAGGGCGCGACACCGACGCTAATACGCAGAGATTCCTTGGGCGCACACGGTAACGACAGCGTTTCCAGCCGCTCATGTACGCGTGACATCACGGCGATGGCACTGTCTGCCGCCGTCCGGGACATGATCACCGCAAACTCATCCCCGCCAAAACGGCCTATCGCATCCCCGGAACGCACCGTTAGCTGCAGTTGCCGCGTCAGGGCAATGATCGCTTCATCACCCACATCGTGGCCCCAGGTGTCATTGATATTCTTAAAATGATCGATATCGATAAGCAAAATCGTGGCGGTGCAGTGGTTGCGGCGACAGTGTTCAAATTCATTTCTCAGCAGCACTTCCCAGTGCCGGCGATTAAAGACGCCGGTCATGCCGTCGCGAGTACTCATCAGCTCCAGCCGCCGTTTATGCTCTGCAAGCCTGATGGCAGTACGATGGCTGAGCCAGGCAAAAAGCATCGGATATAACACCAGCACGGGAAGCGTTAAGCCCCATGCCAGAGGCTCCGGGTTAAAGACAGCCACCCGGCCCACGACGGGGAGCGTCACCAGGGAAGACAGAAGGGTTAACATGATGCCGGTAAAAAACAGCCGACAGCCGCCGGCCCCCATCATGTTCATTCCCACCATCATCAGCAGCGCTGCCGTAGGTAGCGCATTGATCCCCATCATGCCGATCCAAAGCCCGGCAATAATGGCATCAATCTTCAGATTAAAACGTTCCTGCTGATGAGGAGAAGCAGAGCGGCAGGACCACTGCCAGGCGAAATGGGGCCAGATAAATGCCCACCCCACCAGGAACAACCACCAGACGCCGGATACAGAAAAGGTGACCAGCACGCCAGAGAGGGTGAAGAACATCGCTGCCAGTCCGACAACACGCGCCAGCCGGGCTCGCCGGGCAAACGGGATCCCGGTACGGTGTGGGTCATCCTGAGAAAGGGTCATATTCCACTCTTCCCGAATGCGCTTTATATTGTAATAAGATTCATCATTCATCATTTTTGGGAATATTCTGAAATATTTCCCAAATTATAGAGAGGGGGCTTACGGGGAAAGTATGAAATTTCGGGTGAGCCGCCGGGGCCACTCACCCGATAGGACTACACGTTTTTTTTCAGACAGGCACTCATGAACTTGCTGCGATCGTCGCCTTTCAGGGACTGTTCGGTCGCTTTCGCATTACACTCGCGCATTTTTTGCTGCTGCGGCGTCAGGCTTTTCTCACCCGGTTTCGCGGCACCGTTTTTGAGGCAACCGCTCATGTAGGTCTTACGGGCATCGCCCTTCAGGCTCTGTGCGGTCGCCTGTTGATTACAGGTGGTCATGCGTTGCTGCTGCGGCGTTAATGTTTTCTCTTCCGCGTTCGCCGATGAGATCAGGAACAGACCCGAGAGCAGAGTAACCAGTAATGTTGTTTTCATTGCACCATCCTTTTGTGAACATTCACTGTAAGTCTGGTTCGTGACAGGAAAAAAACCACCCGGCAGATGTGATTTCCGCCGGGCTTTTATTATTTCAGCCCTAAAGCCGCTTTCATGGTGTAGAACAGATCCGTTTGATCGGTCAGCCCTACCACGTTTGCCGCATGCGGACCGTATGCTGCGATGCGCAGCTGGGTTCCGGTATGCTCCATGGACTCTTCTTCAGAGTTGCCATAGCTCAACACCATCACCGCGCCATCTTTGGTGTTCAGCGCCTGCGTCAGGCCCGGTGCTTTGGTATCCGCTGGGATGATCTGGCTGGCGTGCGCATGGTCTGCGGTAACGACCACCAGGGTATTGCCGTCTTTCTTCGCGAACTCAAGTGCCTTCTGCACTGCTTCGTCCAGATCGACCGTCTCGCCAATCTGACCGCACGGGTTAGCCGCATGATCCTGTTTATCGATCGACGCGCCTTCCACCTGCAGGAAGAAGCCCTTTTCACTCTTGCTCAGCAGTGAGATCGCTTTATCGGTCATCGCTGCCAGCGTCGGGATGCTGTCGGTACGTTTTGGGTTTGGCGTACAGGTTACGGCAGGTTTATCAATGTTGCCGTGGTAGGACGCTTTTGGCCCTTCCCAGCGCACCGGCATATTGCCATCAGAGAAAAGACCCAGCAGCGGTTTATCCTGGCTTGCTTCGGTAATCGCCGCCAGAGAAGATGCATCACTCACCAGCTGATAGCCGCGAGCCTGCGCCTGCTCACGCAGCGTTTTGCCCTGCCATTCGCCCGCCGTTGCGGTTTCCGCGAAGGTTTTCGCCCCGCCGCCCAGCGTCACGTCAGGACGTGCGTTCAACAGTTGTTCCGTAATCGAGCCTTTACCGCCCTTTTCCAGCGCGTTAGTGGGGCATTTTTCGCTGGTCACAGACGGGCCGTAGCATTTACGCGAGGTGACATGCGCTACCAGCGCCGCTGGCGTTGCATCCTGAAGTTCAGCCGTAGAGACGTTGCCGGTAGCCAGTCCCGCCGCTTTAGCCATCTCCAGAATGGTCTGGTGATCTTTTTCGTGAATATCCACACCCAGCGCACCATTATAGGTTTTCACACCGGTGGACCACGCAGTGGCAGAGGCAGCAGAATCCGTCACGTAATCGGGTTTACCGGTTTTTTTATCCAGCGCGTAATGGGTATATTGTCCGGTGAGAGGCAGTGCGTCGATACCTTTAAAAAAGCCGCCCGCGCCTTCGGCATAATTTCGTGCTGCCGTTATTTCGGAATCGCCCATCCCGTCGCCAATCAGCAGAATAATGTTTTTAGCGGGTTTCTCATTCAGCGAAGCGCGAATGGCGGCGGTTTGATCTTCAGTCAACCGACGCGCGCCGCCTGGCTGGGTGATATCCCCTTTGGCCGCACGATTATGCAGCACGCTAGTATTGTGATTGTCGGCATAAATAGCGGGTGACATTAACAGGGGAAGTAATGCGATGAAAAGTGCGCTCTGTTTCAATTTATTTTCTCCATGTACAAATACATAAAAAATAAAACAGAGCGACTATAGGCATCCTGCATGACAATTCTATGACACGCCGTCAGGTTCCGTGATGGTTTAGTTGCGAGGATGCCTTAACAGCTTTTTTACGTACTGGCGGAGCATTTCAGCATCCTCAACCGGCACCTGGGAATCGGGTCTGACGCTTTCCAGCGCGCCTTCAACGTTCTCAATCAACGTCTGTTGTTCGTTTTTCGCCATTTGTCGCAGCAGCGCGGTGACCACAATTTCCAGCGCTTCAACCTGGGCGACCAACTCTTTTGACTCTTCTTCCTTTTGTGCAAGCTTGACCAACAACTCAGCAATGAGATTTTTCATGGTGCTATTTCCTTATCCGTTTTGTCTGAACTTAGCATTCTGAATCCATTATGCAAAGAGAAGAAATTTATTATGTTATGCAAAAGTGATACGGCAGGAAAAATAGATTCCTCGCGGCTTTTAGCGAAACGTTTTTCTATAAAAAACGCCGCATTTAGTTATATAAAAATGCGGCGACCATAAGAATATATAATACATCTACGAAACGACTATCGCGCCGACTTCGCCTCTGCCATTTGTCTGCGGCGACGCAGTGCAATAGCCAGTTGAATTATATTTATCAGCACCACAATAGCGGTAGCAGCAAATACCCAACGGAAACCGGCCATTGCCGAAACAGCGGCTCCCATAAGCGGACCGGCAACGTTACCTAAATACATAAACGACTGGTTATAGCCAAAAATACGGCCCGTTACCTGGTCACTGGAATATTTCACCAGCAATGTTTGCACCGCGGGTAACATCGCACCATCTGCAAAGCCCAGCAGAAACCGCAGCACGCCAAGCTGAAACGGAGAAGTGACAAACGACATTGCGAAAAAGAGCACCACCGCAAAAATCAGCGTGGCCATCAGGATACGCGCCGTGCCGATCCTGTCGCCCAGTTTTCCAAGGCGTGGCGCCGAAATGAGGGCTGATACGCCCGGGACGGCGGCAATCATCCCGCTGAGGAAAGCAATATTATTGCTGTCTGGCTCCATCGACTTAATAAACAGCGCCAGAATCGGGCCGACCGAACCGTTGCAAAGCTGGATCACCATGGTGGTCACAAACAGGCTGATCATCAGGCCCGGATAGGGCAGCGAGGCGAAAACGGCCTTGCCGCTCAGGCGTTCAGCTTTGCTGATGACGGGGCGTCCTCCCTCTTTAATGAGGAAGAGCGTGACCAGAAAACTGACCACCAGCAGGATGGCCGTAATGATAAACACCGCGCGCAACCCCACATGATCGGCGAGGAAGCCCCCTAGCAGCGGGCCGCCAATGACCCCGCTTATCTGAGCAGTAGAGAGCGTACTCAGCGCCCAGCCGCTGCGTTCACGGGGCACCTGCGAGGCCACCAGCGCCATGGCATTCGGAATATACCCGGACGTCAGCCCCATCACCGCTCGCAGGAAAAAGAGCTGCCATACGTTAGTGGCAAAGGCCTGCAGCAGAATGGCTATCGCCATCCCCAGCGATGCGCGCAGCAGCATCAGCTTGCGCCCTTTGCGGTCGGCCAGACTCCCCCACATCGGCGAGACGATGGCAGAGACCAGAAACGTGACGCTGAACGTCAGACCTGACCACATGGAGAGCGCTTCATGGGAGGTAACTCCCAGCTGCGACACGTACAGTGGCAGGAAGGGCAATATCTGGCTGATGGCCAGCCCGGTAAAGAAGCACCCGAACCAGACCGAGATGAGATTAACTTTCCAGGATTCCATAAAAGAAATAGTCTTCATTTTTAGGCGAATTCGCCGACAGATTAGCAAGTTACGCGTAATGACGTCGCACCAGAGATGCGCCCTTGCCGACTTTGGTGTTTTATCTTCCCAGTCATCATATTTGTGAAATAAGTCACAAATCATCCATTTTCTGACGGAATATTATGCTTCAGCGGCAGAGACCGAAACCGCGCATCCCCAGGTGAAAGTGGCTGGCATGGGCAGCGTTATACTCTGGCCCCAGGCTGTTACCGTAATAGCTGCAGCTCGCCGCCAGCATGCCTTTCAGCCATGGCTGCATTTTTGTCGCCTTCCAGCCGTTTTGTACCGTGACCCTCTCACCGTTTGCCAGCCCAAACGCCGTGATATCCAGCGCCTCTGCCGTAGCATGTTCACTGCGTCGCGCGTCGGGGCGATGGTAAATGTTGCGGCAGGCAAAGCTGCCGAGATGCTCAATACGCGTCAGCTCACTTCCCGTATAGCGTCTGGTGAGTGGCCGGGCCTGCTGGCTGATAAACAAGGCAGAACTGAGCGCCAGCGGGCAGCTCGCAAGGAAACTGCTGTTCAGGCTGACCGGACCGAAGTTACGTACCCGGACGACGTTACGGAGTGGACACTCCCCACCGCTGTCTGCGACCGGTTGTGTGCGGATAAGCGCGCGTTGATTGGCCTGTGATAACAGGCTCGTGCACGCCTGGGGCGTTAAGTTCCGAAGCTTATACTGGGTAATGCGGCCTGGCGGGTCGTCGAGATGTAGCGGCGTGAAAGGGTTGTAGTAAGACGGCAACCAGCGATACCCCACCGTTGCGACACCCACAATAATGAAAACGGTCAGCAGAGTTTTTCCTTTCACGCTCCCCCCTTAACATTCCCCAAAACATTATGGCAGAAGGCCGCGAAACCCGCTGGGCATCGTGGTATGTTATTGGTTTTTCGTCAGACTGGAAGAGAGTGAGATGGCAAAGCAGCGCGTAGGTATTGTCTTTGGGGGAAAATCAGCGGAGCACGAGGTTTCATTGCAATCGGCCAAAAATATCGTCGATGCAATCGATAAAAGCCGTTTCGACGTGGTGCTGCTGGGCATAGATAAACAGGGGCAATGGCATGTCAACGATGCCAGCCAGTATCTGTTAAATGCTGACGATCCGGCGCATATCGCCCTCAATCCTTCTGCAATCAGCGTCGCGACCGTACCCGGCGTGGTGCAAGGGCAACTCATCGACGCCGGTAATGCGCAGTCTCTTGCCCAGATTGACGTGGTCTTCCCTATCGTTCATGGCACCCTTGGCGAAGATGGTTCGCTGCAGGGGATGCTGCGCATGGCCAACCTGCCGTTTGTCGGTTCTGATGTGCTGGGTTCCGCTGCCTGCATGGATAAAGACGTCACCAAGCGCCTGCTGCGTGATGCGGGGCTGAATATTGCGCCGTTTGTCACCCTCACCCGCGCCAACCGTGACCAACACAGCTTCGCTCAGATTTCCGGTCAGCTGGGCCTGCCGCTGTTTGTGAAACCCGCAAACCAGGGTTCTTCCGTCGGGGTCAGCAAGGTGACAAGCGAAGCGCAGTTCACGCAAGCGGTCAGCCTGGCGTTTGAGTTTGACCATAAAGTGGTGGTTGAGCAGGGCATCAAAGGCCGCGAAATTGAGTGCGCCGTGCTGGGCAACGATTTCCCACAGGCAAGCACCTGCGGTGAAGTGGTGTTAAACAGTGATTTTTACTCTTACGACACCAAATACATTGATGATAAAGGCGCCCAGGTTGTTGTGCCTGCGAATATCGATCCGGCAATCAACGATAAGATCCGCGCGATCGCGATTAACGCTTATCAGACGCTCGGCTGCAGCGGCATGGCGCGCGTGGATGTGTTCCTGACGCCTGAAAACGAGGTGGTGATTAATGAAATCAACACCCTGCCGGGCTTCACCAACATCAGCATGTATCCCAAGCTGTGGCAGGCCAGCGGGCTAAGCTACTCAGCACTCATCACCCGCCTGATTGAACTGGCGCTGGAGCGTCATGCTGCGGACAGCGCCCTGAAAAGCTCCGTAAACGGTTAATCGGGACTCTTCGCCGTTTCCGTCTCATCCGCTGTCGTCTCTTCAGGACGACGGCGGATAATCATCCCCGCCAGCCAGAAGCTGATAACCCAGGTCACCAGACCCACGGCATACGTTTGCCACCCTTTTGCTTCAAATCCCAACAGCCCCACGACACCGTTAAGAATAAAGATCAGCCCGATAGCAAAGGCGTAGTAATGCCAGTCACGGCGTAGTTTGGAAGTGAGCTTCATGACAACTCCGGCAGGAAAAAAAGATATCCTCTCACAGATTTATGACGAGGTCTGTGGCTGATGCGGAAATTCTGAAACACGCTGTTGTTTCAATTAAGTTAAGAAATTGTGATGCGCTGCAGAATTCGACAATCCAGGAGAATTCCTTAGGGTAAATTAACACGATTCTGATATTGACAAATGCTATGACCTGTCAAACTCACCCTGTAAGACGCATATAAAACAGAGTGATTTATCGGGAGGTCGTGATGGCTGACTTTACATTGTCGAAACCGATTTTTGGCGGTAAACAACCAAAAACCTCCACGGCGGGTAATATCGCTTATGCCCTGTTTGTCTTGTTCTGTTTCTGGGCGGGTTCGCAGCTACTCAATATGCTGGTTCATGCACCAGGAGTCTATGAACACCTGATGCAGGTGCAGGATAACGGACGCCCGCGAGTGGAAATTGGCTTTGGCGTAAGCACCCTTTTTGGCCTGATTCCTTTCCTCGCAGGGTGTATGATTTTAGGCGTTGTGGCATTAGTACTGCGTTTTCGCCGTCGCTTTTAAAGCCCCATACAGCGAGCCCGGCGGTCATCCACGCGTTTTGCGAACCAGGCGGTTGTCAGGTTACGCGTGATCTTCGGGCTTTCCAGCTGAATACCCGGCAGGATTGCCCTCGGTAATGTTTTCCCACTTTTCTGTTCTGCAAGCGTAAAGACTTTCTTGTAGAGATCGGTTTTCTCAAACGCCAGACTATCGCCTTTCTCAAGCTGATGGCGAATGTCGCTGTCACTCATGCCAAGCCTGTTCGATAATTTCCGCACCGCCCGCTCCGTGGTGCCAGCCTCGCTGCTGCCATAGGCAATAAGATCGCCATCCAGTGCCAGCTTCACGCCGCTTGCGCGGCTGACCGCATTCTGAAACGCCGCGTTACGACTGGCATACCAGCCCGCGTTAAAGTCCGCAAAGCGGTACAGCGGCTCACTGTAATTCGCCGGATAGTTCAGCAGATGATAAGTGCCGAACCACAGGCCGCCACGCAGGGAGAAGACCTCCTGACGCACCGTACCGTCGATTTTCCACGGGTAGCCGTCGGTATGCTTTTCCGCAAAGGCAATGCTGACCTGCATCGGCCCGCCGGTGTGTACCGGGTTAAGTGAGCCAAACAGTGTCTGCCCCATCGGCACCATGCTGATGAAATCATCAAAGATGGCGCTGAGCTGTTTCTCGGTTTTTACCGTGTCCAGCCGTTCGCTGTAGCTTTTTCCATTTGGCGAGGTGATCTTAAACGCGGTATGCACGAGGAATACCGGGATATGCATCGATTCCGCACGGCGGTCGATCTCTTTCCAGGCTATTTTGTTCAGACCCGGCACGACCGGGTCTGACTGGTACATTGATTCCTGCTGCGCCACCGCCAGTACCGAGCAGATATTCTCCTCGGTAGGAGCAATCTTCTGGCTTTCAAAGGTTTTTGCCAGCGCATCCGCCCATGCATTGCGATCTTTCACGCTGGCGGGCATTTTTTGCCGCACAACGCTTGCCACATCAACAGGCTTCTCCCCTTCTTTAAGCGGGGCAGCCCCTTTTTCGGCACACCCCACCAGCACCAGAGCGGCCAGTAAGGACAACGGTAACGCACGCGGTACGGCAAAGGTCATAGCAACTCCCTGTATTAGCTAAATGTATTGGTAACTTCCTGCAGTTCCTGGCCGTCCAGCTCACGCTCAAAGCTGCGTAAACGTTTATAGATGGACATCAGTTCCACCAGCGTGGTCCAGGAGCTGATCAGATACTGGAATGAGCCACGCACCTGACCAAAAACGTTAGTTATCTGGGTCATCAAACCGAGCGTAATCGTACCCGCAACGATGGACGGGAACAGCAGGAACAAACCGAAAACGTTATCGACCTGCAGATACAAAATGCGCGCAATATTGAAATACATATAGTGGAAGTAGAGACGGAAGTAGTTGCGACGCACGGCACCAAACAGCTCACGTACGGTTGGTGGCGAGGCACGATTAGCATCATCTTCACCGTAGACCAGCTCTTTACGATAAGCCGCTTCCACGCGTTGATTTTTAAACTCCAGCCCCGGCAGCTTAATCCCGACCACCGCCAGCAGCCCCGTCCCCATCAGAGACCAGACAATCGCCGCAATCACCAGCCCATACGGCAGATGACCGACAAGAGGCAGATCCGGCACGTGAGCCGAGAGCGTCACCAGCACCGGCAGGAAGGCAATCAGCGTCATGATGGCGTTGATAAAGCTGACGCCCATGTCTTCAAGGGTGGAGGCAAAACGCATGGTGTCTTCCTGCACACGCTGTGCTGCACCTTCGATATGACGCAGGTGTTGCCAGTGCGCCATATAGTGTTCGTTCATCGCGGTACGCCAGCGGAAAACGTAGTGGCTGACGAAAAAGTTGTTCATCACCCCGATCACCACCGCAATCAACGCGATACCGAGGAAAATGCCCACCTCATGGTAAAACTGGTTAATGGTTACCTTATGCGGCGAACTCAGCGCGGTCTGGATAAGGTCGTAGAACGGGGCATACCAGGCGTTTACTGCCACCCCCACTTCCACCAGGAACCAGGTCACAAAGATAATCAGCGAGGTTCCCAGAATCGACCAGTATTGCCAGCGGTGCGGCGCATAGACAAACCAGAACAGGGCAAACAGGCCAACGCATACCATGTAGTAGGCGTAAAACAGCAGATAGCTAAGCGACCAGAAGCGAGCGGCGCTGATCGGGACGTCACCCGTTGCGCCCGTAATGCGGGCCAGCCACGCCCCGCCGCCAGCCTGCCAGAAAATGACAGCGATCAGTGCCCAAATAAATGCCGACAGGAAAAAAGGCCCCGGCTTTGGGAAAAAAGACTTAAACATAATGCATCCTTCTTGTTGTTATGGCTGTTGCTGTGTTCAACACATCACCACACGAAAATCTCGCCTGAGCCAGACGGCGCAGGCAAAAAGGTCAGACCCGAGGGTTAATTATTAGTTCGCTTTCCAGTTTTCGAGAATTGTTTCGGTGCGTTTCACCGCGAGAGGATTAGCCGGCGCAATAAAGTCACGCCAGACGTCGTTGTAATGATTAATCAGAATGGGCGCGTCGGCTGCCGGACGATTAGCCGTGGTATGGGCATCTTCCGCCACGGTAATGTGATAGCCACGGCTGACCCCGTTCTTGATGGTCGCGTCGACACAGTAATCGGTGGCACAGCCGCAGATGACAAACTCGCGAATACCTTGCTCGCGCAGCACCGCTTCAAGTGCGGTGTTATAAAATGCATCGCAGGCGGTCTTGGTGACGTAAAGCGCGTCAGCGGGCTGATGGAGTTCAGGCAGCAGCGCAAACCCTTCGCTCCCCTCTTCCAGACCGCCTTCACCGGTATGCTGAATAAAAATCACCCGTTCGGCGGCCTGCGTGAGCTGATTGATAAGCGAAACACATTTTTCGCGCTGGTAACGCGGCGTTGCAAACACCCCTTGCTGCATATCGACAACCATAACCACACGCTTCACTGACATATCGTTCTCCGCAAGATTGAGTGACACTGGCCTCTATCATACGGCCGATGTCACAAAATGGGAGACTGGTCGCCAGGAAATTATGCTTATTTACCCATGGTTACGTTTTTCTCGCTATCGTTATGCAATTCGGGGCATTGCACCGTGCGCTTTAGTAGTATAAATACCCATTACTTTTCTCATTCAATTCATGGATGCTTTTCGTTGAAACGTTGTCTGCTCTCTTTTGCCGCGCTGTGTGCGGTGAGCTTCTCCACCGCCCAGGCAGCTCAGCCGCTGACGGCCCCCGTTTTGGCTTCAGATATTGCCGATCGCTACGCGAACCTTATCTATTACGGCAGTGGCGCGACCGGGATGGCGATGGTGGTCATCGACGGCAACCAGCGCGTATTTCGCAGCTTTGGCGAAACGCGACCGGGAAATAACGTTCACCCGCAGCTGGATTCCGTGATCCGCATTGCGTCCTTAACCAAGCTGATGACCAGCGAAATGCTGGTGAAATTACTCGATCAGGGCGTGGTCAAGCTCGACGATCCGCTCAGCAAATATGCGCCGCCAGGCGCACGCGTTCCAACCTATCAGGGCACGCCCATCACGCTGGTAAACCTTGCCACCCATACCAGCGCGCTGCCTCGCGAACAACCCGGCGGCGCGGCGCACCGTGACGTTTTTGTCTGGCCAACGCGCGAACAGCGCTGGAACTACCTGAGCACCGCCACGCTGAAATCGGCCCCGGGTTCACAGGCATCTTACTCAAACCTGGCGTTTGACCTGCTGGCAGATGCGCTCTCGACGGCAGCAGGCAAACCTTACCCGCAACTCTTTGAAGAGCAGATAACGCGCCCGCTCGGCATGAAGGACACCACCTTTACCCCTTCTCCGGATCAGTGCCGACGCCTGATGGTGGCAGAGAAAGGCGCAAGCCCGTGTAATAACACCCTGGCAGCCATCGGCAGTGGTGGGGTCTATTCAACGCCAGGCGACATGATGCGCTGGATGCAGCAGTTCCTCTCATCAGATTTCTATGCGCGCAGTCACCAGGCCGATCGCATGCAGACCCTGATTTACCAGCGTAGCCAGTTGCACCGCGTGATCGGCATGGACGTACCGGGTAAAGCCGACGCGCTGGGCATGGGCTGGGTCTATATGGCACCCAAAAATGGCCGACCGGGCATTATTCAGAAAACCGGTGGCGGCGGTGGATTCATCACCTATATGGCGATGATCCCGCAGTCCAACGTGGGCGCGTTTGTGGTCGTCACCCGCTCTCCAAATACGCGTTTCGTCAATATGAGCGATGGCATCAATAACCTGGTGGCTGAGCTGAGCGCCAATAAAGCCCAGGTGCTCACCGCCTCCATCCAGCCTTAATATTCCGTGGGCAAACGGTTGATGCTGACCAGTTTGCCCCGGCTCATATTGATGTAGTTGCCTTGTCGCAAAGCAGCGAGCACTTCGGCAACGACAGAGCGTGAAATACGCGTGCTTTGCTGTATATGATTCATCACACCAATTTTTGAACGCAGCGTTTCATCCCACTCGGCCATATTCAGCAGCATTGCGCGGATCTGGTGATAGGAGTTATTTCCCACCAGTTGCCTGTCGCGTTTGCCCAGAATGTAATTTATCCAGGATAACCAGCAAAACGCGTCTTTCCAGAGCGAATGCTGTTGAATGAGTTGACGGGTGGTCGCCGCGGGCAAATAAAAACCGGTACAGGCCGTTTTGGCAGTGACTCTGTATTCCTGACTGTGGTTAATCACTACGGCAGACAGGCCAAAAATAAAAGGGGCTGACGCAATGCCAACCAGCAGATCGTCTGAATGACGATAAACTTCAATAACGCCGGTCTGGAATACGTAGGTACAAGGCTCACTCCCCTTGCCCGAGGTAATTAATTGCTGTGGAGCAGATTTAAACGGGGTACTGGCTGCTATCAAACATGCTTCGAGCCGGCTTAATTCAGAAAGTGGTTTCGCATTAACGTTCATGCAGACCTCAAGACATCCGTATTTGTCGGTTCACTATTATTTTTTATTGTCATCTATAAAAAAGCGGGGGCTTATCCCCCGCTTTTATTTATTACCAGGTATATTTCACACCCAGATTTGCGCCCCAGTTCTGGTCAACGTCACCGCCGCCCAGATAAGTGGCATCAGTGTAAGCACTGAAGTTCTTCGTAAAGCTAAACTGGGTACCCAGACCAACCCGCACTGCGGAGCCTTTCACGCCATTATCAATGCTGTCACCGTTAACATCGGCATCGTTATCAGCGTCGTCATAGACATAAGCGAGTTTGAAGTAGGGCGTAAGCGCCTGGTCACCGCCGTAGTTAAAGGTGTAACCGGCATCCACACCCGCTTCGTAACGCAGGCTGTCATAGGATTGACTATCCATGCGCATGTCGTTGCTGAGGCGATAGTCATCACCGGACTGGAACAGACCCGACACGGCCGCGTATGGCGTCACATAACCAGAGAGGTTTGGTTTCCAGTCATAGCCCAGTTTCAACCCAAAACCAACGGCGTCGGTGGTGGTGTTACCGTCAACATACTGACCATTGCTCATGGTCGCGGAAAGATCGTTGTTGAATCGGGTGTAGTTCAGGGAACTGTCGATGAACAGATCGTTCGCAAACTTCGCGGACGCGTACATCATTGCCGTCTGGCTGTCCTGATCCACCTGACCGGTGCGATCGCTGATATCGCCTTTGGCGAAACCTGCCGCACCACCGACGATCCACTTCGCATTGTTACCGTCAATCAGGGTATCCAGACCAACCATGATACCGCTCACGTCCTGATCGTAGCTGATAACGCCATTATCGCCGTCGAAGTTGCCGCCAACGTAGCTTACCCATGCCCCGCCGTTATCCGCCAGGCCATGACGACTGTTGGTCAGACGCGCGCTAACTGCATCCTGCTGCAGATTCCAGATGTTGGTGTTGGCAGACGGGATGCTCAGCGCCATGTTGGCATAATCGGTCAGCGCTTGCTGTTGCAGAACAACAGTGTCGCCTTTCTGCTGCGCCTGATAAGTATATGCCCCTAAATCGGCTTTATTTGCCGCAGTGAAGCTGGCGCGGGTCTCCGTGTTGTTGTCATAAACACGGATAATCTCTTGGCCTTTATAGTCAGCAACAGAGCCGGCGCCGGTGGCGTTGTCGATACGCACGGCGTAATTCCCTGCCACGTCACCATTCACGGCCAGATGGCCGTCAGCGTTGAGTGCCACAACGCCGTAGTCGTAATCGGCTTTGCTCATATCGTTGGTGATATAGCGGGCGTTGTTCAGATCGCTGTTCAACACGTAATCACGGCTGGCCACGTTCAGCACGCCGCCATCCGTTAACACCATATTGTGCGTATCCACCTGGCCGAGGCCGAGAGACAGCTCCGCACCGTTGTCCACGGTAATAGTATTGGCATACAGCTCCGCGGTTTCCTCTGTCAGGGCCGCACGGCTGTCGCTGTCCAGATAGAGGCTGTCGGTTGCCACGGCACCATTGTCACCGATGTTCAGAGATGAAGCATTGGACAGGGTGATGGAATCAGCCAGCAGGCCCGAGTTTTCAACATTGACCTGCGAATGATTATTCACCGTCAGCGTGTCGATGTTAGAGAGCTTACGGGTATCCCACTCAGAGCCGTTATCCAGCGTGACGTTGAACAGACCGCTCTGATAGACCGCTTCACCCGCGACATGTCCATTATTGTCGAACGTGGAATCCGGCCAGATGCTATCTGGAGAGAGGGTGCGCCAGTCAACGTCACTGTAGCCCAGGCCATACATCTGCGCGGTGCCGATGGCCTCAACGCTGGACTGCGCTGCGCCGACCCATTTGCTGCCATTGGTCAGCATGACGTCCAGCTTATCGGTGTCATCCCAGCCGTTGGTGGTTGGGTTGTATATACCGTCAGCCGTCGTATCGGTTGCCGGATCGCCGTTCGGGTAGAAGTTGTTATCGAAGGTACTGGAGAACAGGATATCGCCGGTGATCGTGGAGTGATCGAATATGGCGGTGGTCTGCATCGCGTTGTCAGACGCGCTGGCAGCAACAATCAGCGCCGCGTCGTCAGCCGCAGTGGCATTGGTTTCACCGTAATCACTCGGCTTCGCGGTTTGACCATAGAACCCGCTGGTGCCAAGGTCACTGTATGCGCCAGAGGTCAGCACCGAGTCTTTCACCAGCAGCGTGTCGGTAAAGACATTGCTGCTGTTCGCCACACCTTCCACACCGTCATACGGGGTATTATCCTGTTCCTGATACCCCTGAGTCAGGGTAATGCCGGCGATGTGAGAGTTATTCTGAATAACAATATCCGATTCCACATCCAGGGTAATTGCATTGCCCAGCGCATAGGTGTCCAGATAGTGCGTTTCCGTATTTTCCCCGTTCACAACGTCATACGCATAATGCTCGTAAGTATCATTGATCGTGGAGTTATCGACGGTCAGGCTAAAACGGTCGTATTGAGAATGGGTTGTGCCGTCCGTATCCACGCCATCAGCACATGACGCGGTCATGCATTCTGAAGTGATCATGCCATTAATGGTGCTGTTGGAAATGCTCAGCGCATTCGCCCGCCCATTGATACCATCATCCAAATAATAGGTTGATATAACACCATTCACGGTGGATTTATTAATCACCGGATAAATATCACCATCGTGCGTCGCATCAGAGTAATCCCAGTCAGCGTAACCATAATACCAGGGTGCAGCTGCCGTATTATCATATCCGAAGGTATTATATGTCGTACCAGAAATATCCTTCGCATTGGCCTGAGAAGCGATAGCCAGGGTGCAGGCTAATGCAAGTTGTGATACAACCAGTTTCTTTTTCCATGTTTGCATTGGGTCATCCCTCCTCAGGGACGTAAGCAAGTTTGTCCATCTAACGATTTTGCAATACTTAATTGCGGAGGGAATTATGCATTTTCAATCTGAAAAGGTTCAATGAATCATTCCATTAAGTCCGCATTCAGACAAACAACATGAAAATAATGCAGCAGCGATACAACGCCATCAATAATGATTATAAAACAGTAAGTTAAAACACCCCCTTATAAAGATAACAAATATAATAAAAATAAATAGATCATTTTCAATGATATATTTACTTCATCATAGAAATAAAACCAATATTTCGAAAACAATTAACGCCAGTGGAAGGGTGTATATTATTGATCGCATAACGCGTTGGCATCGGGATTTTCCCCTCGACAAAATGCCCACTTTGGTAAAACACCTTCTTTCACTTTGAGGTACACTAACCCTCTTTGTTCCACAAACCTCAGGCATACCATGACCGATTTAATTGCTCGTCCCCGTCGCCTGCGCAAGTCACCCGCACTACGCGCTATGTTTGAAGAGACAACACTGACCTTAAACGATCTGGTGTTGCCGATTTTTGTTGAAGAAGAGATTGACGACTACAAGGCCATCGAAGCCATGCCTGGCGTGATGCGCATTCCTGAAAAACATCTGGCGCGTGAAATCGAACGTATCGCCAATGCAGGGATCCGCTCGGTGATGACCTTCGGCATCTCCCATCATACTGACGCCACCGGCAGCGATGCCTGGAAAGAGGACGGTCTGGTCGCCCGTATGTCGCGCATTTGCAAAGAGACCGTGCCGGAAATGGTCGTGATGTCCGACACCTGTTTCTGCGAATATACCTCTCACGGCCACTGCGGCGTGCTGTGCGATCACGGTGTGGATAACGATGCTACCCTGCTGAATTTAGGTAAGCAGGCGGTGGTTGCTGCCGCTGCGGGTGCTGATTTCATCGCGCCATCGGCTGCGATGGACGGGCAGGTGCAGGCTATCCGCCAGGCGCTGGATGCTGCCGGTTTTACCGACACGGCCATCATGTCCTACTCCACCAAATTCGCCTCCTCTTTCTACGGCCCGTTCCGTGAAGCAGCCGGTACGGCGCTGAAAGGCGATCGTAAAACGTATCAGATGAACCCGCTCAACCGTCGGGAAGCTATCCGTGAATCCCTGCTCGATGAAGCCCAGGGCGCAGACGCCCTGATGGTGAAACCGGCGGGAGCCTATCTCGACATCCTGCGTGATATTCGCGAACGCACCTCGCTGCCGCTGGGCGCGTACCAGGTCAGCGGCGAGTATGCGATGATCAAATTCGCCGCCATGGCGGGTGCGATCGATGAAGAGAAAGTGATCCTGGAAAGCCTGGGTGCGATCAAACGCGCGGGTGCGGATCTGATCTTCAGCTACTTTGCGCTGGATCTGGCTGAGAAGAAAATTCTGCGCTAAGGCGCAACGGTGCCGGGGGGCGGTTTCGCCTGACCCGGCCTGCTCTCCCTGCCTCACGAAACTTCACCAAACTGCAATACAACCGACATCTCCCCCTTCTACTGTCATCGCAAGACGGCAGGAGGAGTGATCATGTTTAGTCTCGATAGCGTTCTCGATGACCTTTGGCCTCAGGCGAGGCCGGCACCCTGGCAAAAAAGTCTGTTAAAAAGGCTGTTTTACGAAGAAGAATTCCAGCAATTTGCCGCAGCACACCGCCACCTGAAAGGACTGGATATGGTGGAGCAAGTTCTGGAGCACCTTGATATTCTCTGCACCGTTTCCGCCCGCGATCTCGAACAAATCCCCGAACATGGCCCTCTGGTTATCATTGCCAACCACCCGACAGGTACTCTGGACGGGCTGGCGCTGATGTACGCCGTCTCACGCGTACGACGCGATGTCAAAGTCGTGACCAACCGGATGCTGACCCACCTGGAGCCGCTAAGCTCGCTGTTTATCCCGGTCGATAATATGGGCGGCAGAACGGCAAAAACGTCGCTGGTACAGATGGAACAACATCTGCAAAACGCGGGCGTGCTGATCTTCTTCCCGGCGGGTGAAGTTTCCCGGCCGACGCGAAAAGGCATTCGCGATAAAAAATGGCACTCGGGATTTATCAAACTCGCCACCAAACTGCGCGCCCCGCTGCTGCCGGTACATATTCAGGCGCACAACAGCCTCCTCTTTTATGCCAGCACGCTGGTGTCGCCGACGTTATCCATGCTGCTGCTGATGCAGCAGATGTTCCGCCGTCGCCATAGCCAGCTGCCGATTACAATCGGTCAGCAGATTGCCTGGAGTGACTGGTATAGCGCCACCCTTTCGTCGCGTGAGATGGCCGAAAAGTGCCGTCAGCACGTGATACGTCTTGGCAAGGGAGTGCCTGGCGTCTTTAAAACCCAGTGCGCCATTGCCCGTCCGGAAGACCGGGCTACGCTAAAACGCGAGCTGGCGCAGGCTGAATGTCTGGGCAAAACCGGCGATGGAAAATCCATCTATCTCTGGCAGCGTAACGGCCAGGAAGAGGCGCCACTGCTACGCGAACTGGGCCGCCTGCGTGAAATTGCTTTTCGCGCGGTGGAAGAAGGGAGCGGTAAACGCCGGGACACTGACAGCTACGATGATGATTATCTGCATCTGATCTTATGGGACGATGAGGATCTGGAGATTGTCGGCGCGTATCGCTTTATGCCCACCGCCAGACAAGTGGAGCGTCGGGGGCCGGAAGGACTGTACAGCTACAGCCTGTTCCACTACGACGACAAAATGCAGGATGTGCTGGAGCACGGCATTGAGCTCGGGCGCAGCTTTATTCAGCCGCGCTACTGGGGACGCCGAGGTCTGGACTATCTGTGGTCAGGCATTGGTGCCTATCTGGCGCGTTATCCCCACTACCGCTATCTGTTTGGTCCGGTCTCGATATCCGGCGGCTTACCGCCTGCCGCGCGGGATCTGCTGGTGGCGTTTTACCGCCTCTGGTTCCCGGCAAGCCATCCGCTCGCGGCGTCACGCCAGCCCTACCCGGCATCGCTTCCGGATGTGCTGGCGCAGTTTGGCGGCGTGGATTATGTCGACGATCTGACGAAGCTGAAATCCCTGCTCGGCAATCTGGGCTGCGGCATTCCGCCGCTCTACAAGCAGTATTCCGAGCTGTGCGAACCGGGTGGCGTACAGTTTATTGATTTCGGGAGCGACCCGGCATTCAACAACTGCGTTGATGGCCTGGTGCTGGTGGATTTGTGTTATCTGAAGGCGAATCGCTATCAGCGCTATATTGAGGCGCATTTGTAACCCTGCTTTCCCCTCTCCCGTCGGGAGAGGGTCAGGTGAAGGCATCAGCCCGCACGGTAAAACGGTTTATCCCCTAAAATCGTCGCCCGCTGCATAATCCGACGCTGCGGCAGATAATCCGCGTTCGCATAGTGTTGCGTCACGCGATTGTCCCAGATCGCCAGATCGTTCTCCTGCCAGCGCCAGCGCACCTGAAATTCCGGCCTGGTGATATGGGCAAACAGGAAGCTTAACAGCGCATCGCTCTCTTTTTCCGGCACGTCTACGATCCGCGTCGTAAAGCCTTCGTTCACAAATAACGCCTGCTTACCGGTCACCGGGTGCGTACGCACCACCGGATGCAGCAGCGGCGGATGTTTCGCGACCGCGTCCTGCCAGCGCAGATGTTCCTCTTCGCTTTTCCGGTACTTGTACTCCTGGAAGGATTTTTTGAAGTCATGTTCGGCCCGCAACCCGCTCAGCAGCGTCTGGAACGGTACGGACAGCGCCTCGAAGGCGGCGATACCGCTGGCCCACAGCGTATCTCCACCGGTGTCCGGCAACAGTTTCGCCGCCAGTATCGCCCCAGCAGGTGGCGTTTCGATAAACGTCACGTCGGTGTGCCAGTTGTCGTTGTCCGGCGGATTATCGTTATGGGTATCCAGCACGATGATCTCCTCCACGCCTTCCGCATGGGGATAGACCGGGTGAATATGCAGATCGCCGAAGCGCAGGGCCAGCGCACGCTGCTGCTGCGGGGTGATCGCCTGTTCGCGCAGGAACACCACCTGATGGCGCAGCACCGCGTGGTACAACTGCTCGAACTGGTTATCGCTCAGTGGACGGGTCACGTCCAGGCCGGAGACCTGCGCACCAATATATGGCCCCAGCGGGGTGATGGTCAGACGTTCACTCATTGTATTTCTCCATGCCAGGGCGTCAGACGTCGCTGTAGCGCGCGCAACCCCAGTTCTAATCCAAAGGCGATCACGGCGATCACCGCGATCCCTGCCAGCACGACGTCAGTCGCCAGAAACTCTCCCGCCGACTGCACCATAAACCCTAATCCGCGCGTGGCGGCGATCAGCTCAGCCGCCACCAGCGTTGACCAGCCCACCCCGAGGCCAATGCGCAACCCGGTTAAAATCTCCGGCAGCGCGCCCGGTAAAATCACAAACAGCAGCACCTGAAGACGGCTGGCACCAAGCGACTGCGCCGCGCGGATACGCACCTGCTGTGCACTCTTCACCCCAGCCAATGCCGACATAGCAACCGGGGCAAAAATCGCCAGATAAATCAGCAAGATTTTCGAGGTTTCCCCGATGCCAAACCAGATCACCATCAGCGGCAGATAGGCCAGCGGTGGGACCGGACGGTATAGCTCAATCAGCGGGTCGAGAATGCCGCGCACCGTCGGGCTCAGCCCCATCGCGATACCCACCGGGATGCCAATCACTACCGCCGCCAGCAGCGCCACCAGAATACGCGCCAGACTGGCACCTAAATGCTGCCAGAGCGTGGCATCCATAAAACCCTGCGGCCCGGCGATGGTGATGAGTTTCGCCAGCACCTGTCCCGGTGGCGGAAGGAACAACGGGCTAACCCACTGTTGCGCTGCCACTGCCCACCAGACCGCGAGCAATACCAGCAACGTGCCCGCACTCAGCGTGATCTGGCGAGAGAACGGCCAGCGTAACGCGAGACGAGGACGGCGCGTTTTTTCACTGAAGACAATGCTCATGAGAATGCCTCCCGTTGCTCAAATACGCGGCTTAAAACATATTCGCGCTGTTCAATAAACAGCGGATCGGATTTGATACTGCGGACCGGTTCACCGGCCACATAGCGACGGGCAAAGCTGAGCGGCAACCGCTCCAGCACACGCCCCGGCCCCGGCGAAAGCAACACCAGTTCGGTCGCCATAAACACCGCCTCTTCGATATCGTGGGTGATCAGCAGTACCTGCTTGCCCGTTTCGTGCCACAGGCGCAAAAGCAGCGTTTGCATCTGCTCACGGGTGAAGGCGTCCAGCGCACCAAACGGCTCATCCAGCAGCAACAGCTGTGGGTTTGCCGCCAGCGCGCGGGCAATCCCGACCCGCTGACGCTGGCCACCGGAAAGCTGCCAGATAAAACGTTTTTCAGCGCCCTCCAGCCCCACCTTTTTTAGCATCTCACGCGCGGTCGCCAGCCGTTGTTCACGGTGAATCCCCGCAAGCTGCAGGCCGAAGGCGACGTTTTCCTGCACGTTGCGCCACGGAAGCAGCCCTTCACTCTGAAAGACCACGCCGCGCTCTGCACCCGGACCCTCGACCCGTTTCCCTTCCAGCTGGATGGAACCCTGCTGATACGGTACAAACCCGGCGATCAGATTCAGCAGCGTGGTTTTGCCGCACCCGGACGGACCCAGCACGACCAGCAATTCACCGCTGTCCAGCGTCAGGTTGATCTCCTCCAGCACAGGTTTACCGCCGTAATCAGCAGACAGATTTGTAATATTCAGCATCGCTTCCCCCTTATTTCACAAAGCGATCGGTCACGTACTGGCTGTAATCTGTCGCCACCGCAGGCACTTTGCCCTGCTCTTTCAGAAACGTAGCGGTATCGACAATCGCTTTATTGACCGGCCCATTGAGCTGCTGGACCTGTTGTGCAGGCGTGAGATAGGTATTGCCTTTCACCAGCCCCGGCACGTCCGCTTCCGGAACGCCGCTCAGGCGCGACAGTTTTTCCAGATTGCCCGTCTCTTTCAGCCACGCATCGGGGTTGCTGAGATAAGGCTGCTGGGCGTCAATGGCGCTTTTAGCAAACGCCTTCACCACGTCAGGGTGTTTCTCCGCGAAGTCTTTACGCACGACCCACACGTCAAGCGTCGGCGCCCCCCACTGCCCCACCTGTTCGGAATCGGTCAGCACGGTGCCGTCTTTTTCCAGCGCATTCACGGCAGGTGCCCAGACGTAAGCACCATCGATATCCCCACGCTGCCAGGCGGCAATAATTGCGGGTGGCTGCAGGTTGATGATCTGCACCTGGCCCGGCTTGATGCCCCAGTGTTTGAGCGCCGCCAGCAGGCTGTAATGGGTAGTGGAGATAAACGGCACGGCGATGCGCTTGCCAATCAGATCTTCCGGCCGGGTGATGTTTTTCTTCACGACCAGGGCTTCAGAGTTCCCGAGCTGTGACGCCAGCAGGAAAACCTCAACAGGCACCTGCTGGCTGGCAGCTACCGCCAGCGGACTGGAACCGATATTGCCAATCTGCACATCGCCGGACGCTAATGCGCGCACGACGGCCGCCCCGCTGTCGAATTTACGCCAGTCCACCTTCGCGCCGCTTTCTTTGGCGAAGGTGTTATCCGCCTGCGCAACTTTTGCCGGTTCCGCAGAGGTTTGATACGCGACGGTAACGTCTACCGCCTGTGCCTGAAATGCCCACAGCGCCAGCGCGCCGAGAAGTGTAATTCGCGATGAAATTGCCATTGTGACTGCTCCCCTTGTTGTTATGAGGGCAGTATTTCCGGCGCAGGAATTTTGATAAAGGAATAAAAAAGAATCGTTAATTCCGATTCGTTTTTAGAAAAAAAGTGGCAAAGGATAGTGAATTTTGTGGGGTTTATTCTGGCTCCCTCTCCCGACGGGAGAGGGATGAGGTGAATGCATCAGACGACACACGGCATCAGCGCTGCGCCTTTAGCTCCGCAATGTCTTTCGGCGTGGTCCGGCAACATCCTCCAATCAACTTCGCCCCGGCCGCCAGCCACTGGGGTAAATAGCCCGCCAGCGTTTCGCAGGCTTCGCCATGGTGATGCCAGGTTTTGGTCACGGCGTCATAATGCTCCCCCGAATTCGGGTAGACCACCAGCGGCAGTGCGGTGAGGCTGTGAAGATGTTTCAGTGCCGCGGTGGTATTATCCAGCGCGATACAGTTGATCCCCAGCGCCACAATTTGCGGATAGCGTTCCAGCGCAGAAATCACCTCGCGCAGCGGCGTGCCGTCGCTGAGGTGCTCGCTGTCACGCAGGGTAAACGAGAACCATCCCCGGGCCCGGGGATACTCGGCCAGAAGCGCCGCCAGCGCCTTGATTTCAGCAAAGGATGGCAGCGTTTCGCAGGCCAGCAGATCTGCCCCGGCATCCAGCAGCGCTTCCACGCGCGGGCGATGGAAATCGGTAAACGCTTCTGCGCTTCGCACGTAGTCACCGCGATACTCAGAACCATCCGCCAGGTATGCACCATACGGCCCAACCGATCCCGCGACCAGCAGCGTGCCTGCATGAGGGTTTTCCGCGAGATACGCTTCGCGCGCCTTACGCGCCAGCTCCACGCTTTTGCCAATCAGCGCACGGGATTGCGCCTCATCCAGGCCTCGTGCGGCAAACCCCGCAGGCGTGGCCTGATAGCTGGCGGTGATCGCCACCTGCGCTCCCGCCCGATAGTAGTCCAGATGAACGTCGCGGATAAGATCCGGGTTTTCAACCAGCACTTTGGCAGACCACAGGCTGTCTGCAAGATTACAACCGCGCGCTTCCAGTTCCGTCGCCATCGCGCCATCCAGCACCACAAATGGCTGTTTTTCAAGGATGGCGGTAAGCGGATTATTCTGCGACATGTTCAGGCTCCTGCGATGTAATGTTTCGGGTCAGGTAGTAGGCACCATAACACAGGGCAACAAACGGAAGCCCGCAATAAAGGGCAATACGCTGACTCGGGTCAAACGCCAGACCAACACAGGCCACCACGCAGAGGATAAAGCCGAGCACCGGCACCAGCGGATACCACGGCGCGCGATACTGCAGAGCGGAAAGCGGCTGACCAGACTGAAGATGGCGACGACGGAAGACAAAATGCGACGCGCAGATGCTGATCCAGACCGCCACCACAGCAAAGCCTGAGATGGCGGACAGTGCGACAAACACCGTGTCCGGTGCCACCACGCTTGAGAACAGCGCCAGTACGCCGCCAAGCATTGAAACAGAAATCGCCGTCATGGGTACACCGTTTTTATTAACGCGCGCAAAGCAACGCGGCAGCGTTTTTTCATTCGAGAGTGACCAGAGCATGCGGCCAGAAGCGTACAGGCCCGAGTTCGCCGCCGACAGGATGGCCGTCAGGATCACGAAGTTAAAAATATCAGCCGCGTACGGAATACCGACCTTTTCGAACACCAGTACAAACGGACTTTTTTCCACGCCCGCCTGATGCATCGGGATCAGCGCGGCCAGCACAAACACGGTACCAATAAAGAAGATGATCAGCCGGGCAATGGTGGTACGAATGGCAACCGGAATCACCTTGTGCGGGTTTTCCGTCTCACCCGCCGCGATACCGATAAGCTCTGTCCCGGAGAAGGCGAAGTTCACCGCGACCATGGTCATCAGGATGGGCAGGCCGCCGTGCGGGAACCAGCCTTCGGCGGTAAGGTTGGTTAAGCCCGGCGCGGGAGAACCGTCCTGCATCGGGATAAAGCCAAACACCGCAGCGCCGCCAAGAATAATAAAGGCAATAATGGTGATGACTTTCACCAGCGAGAACCAGAACTCGCCTTCGGCAAAGAAGCGCGTGGAGATGACGTTAAGGCCGAAGATCACCACGCAGAACACCACGCACCACGTCCAGACGGGCACCTGCGGGAACCAGTACTGCATACAGAACCCGGCGGCGGTAAAGCTCGACCCGAGCGCCACCGTCCAGGTAAGCCAGTAAAGCCACGCCACGGTATAGCCTGTTGCCGGGCCAAGATAGCGGGCGGCATAGACGTGAAACGCGCCGGTTTCCGGCATCGCAACGGAAAGTTCGCCCAGACACTGCATCACCAGCCAGACCACCAGCGCGCCAATCAGGTACGCCAGCAGCGTTCCCGCGGCCCCGGTCGTTGAAATGATATAACCAGTATTGAAGAATAGCCCTGTCCCAATGACCCCACCCAGCGAGAGCATAATCAGGTGGCGTGTTTTCATGGTGCGCTTAAGCTGCCCATTTTCTTGTTGTGTTTGCATATTACCTTCTATACGTATGGACATCTAAACATCCAAAGAAGGTGTGTTATACCGCGATTGTTAAGAAAAAGCTAGACGACCAGACGTAATCGGGCGCGCCGCGCGCTGAGTCTGGGGTGGGTTGTGAGGATCACATACAGGAACGGACGCCAGGCCATAAGCACCTCCGCAAGCAGATACTTACAGCATGGCGCGGACCCTGGCGTTCTTCGGTCAGTCGAAAGTGGTATCCGTAAGGAGCGGGTTCATACGCGGGATTTTACAGTGGCGCAATTCTTGGTAAATCCCTCAATCAGTTCTATAGTCGACACAGTTTCATCGTTACAGGATCAACTGATGCGCTTTAACGGACTGACCAAAGGTTTCTTTATCTTCATACTCGCCCTTGTCACCTGGGCTTTCTTCGACGTGCTCTCCCCCTACTTCTCCGCGATTTTATGGGCCGCCATTCTTACCGTTATCTTTAACCCGGTAAAAAACAAGCTGCGCGCGGCGATGGGCGATCGCAACGGACTGGCTTCGCTGTTAACCATCGGCATTATCTGCCTCATCGTCTTTATCCCGTTGATGGTGATCTTTTCATCGCTCGCCATTGAACTGAACGTGGTGTACACCAAGCTGCAAGCGAACAACACCCAATTCCCGGAAGTGGTGGCGAGCATCTTTAACCACCTGCCAGGCTGGGCCAGCGGCTTCCTTGCGGACCACAATCTGACGAACGCGGCACAGATCCAGAAAAAACTCTCCGATGTGGCCCTGCAGGGCGGACAGTATCTGGCCGGCAGCGCGTTTCTGATTGGTAAAGGGACGTTTGGCTTTGCGATCAGCTTTGGCATCATGCTTTATCTGCTGTTCTTCCTGCTGAAAGATGGTCCGTATCTGGTACGCCAGATCCTTGATTCGCTTCCTCTGTCTGATTTTGCCAAACAGCATCTGTTCGCCAAATTCGTCGGCGTCTCGCGGGCAACGGTAAAAGGTACGGCGGTAGTGGCGGTGGTTCAGGGCACGCTCGGCGGGATTGCATTTGCCATCGCTGGTATTGACGGTAGCGTACTCTGGGGCGCGCTGATGGCGTTCCTTTCGCTGGTTCCGGCCGTCGGCTCGGCCATTGTCTGGGTGCCGGCCGCCATCTTCCTGTTCGCCACGCATCAGCTCTGGCAGGGTCTCTTTATCGTTGGCTTCTTCGTCATCATTGTCGGGCTGGTGGACAATATTCTGCGTCCATTGCTGGTGGGGAAAGACACCAAAATGCCGGACTACCTGATCCTCATCTCAACCCTTGGCGGGATGGAGCTGTACGGCATTAATGGCTTTGTGATTGGGCCGCTGATCGCTGCGCTGTTCATCGCCTGCTGGAACCTGTTCTCCGGTCGCGATCACGCGGGTAACGCCGAAGAGCTGGATGCGGATTTCATCGAGGAAGGAAAAAACCCTCCAGATTTGTGATGATATGACGATAAAGACCACACCAGGCGGCACTGTGCCGCCTTTTTTTTCGCCTTAAATCAAACGTTTTCTATAATTTGAAAGAACGCCATCCTTCTCATGTCGTAAAAGGATCCACAGGTGCGAATCGCAACGATAACTAACTGGGCCTATGGTGCCACGGTCTGCCTGACCCTTGTCTCAGGCATCATCATGCTGATGGCATCCAATGCCGACACCGTGGAACGTCACGCCGTTGAACAGCGGCAGCGCTTTGATGAGCTGACGGAGGATATTGAAACCGACGCCTGGGCGCAGTCCGATTTAGCCCGCCTGTACGTGATAAAAAAAGATCCGCAAACCCTCAGACAATACAGCCAGTCAGAGAACAACCTGAAAAATGTCGAACTGAGGCTGGATAAACTGCGCGATAACGGCGCGTCCGATGAGGAGCTGTCCCTGCTGCGGGAAGGTCTCAAGATTATCGATGAGCTACAGGATGAACAGCAGACGGCCCTGACCAGTACAGAGCGGGGAGAAGATGCTCAGGCCATTGCCCTGCTTTATGGTGCCCCCTATGAGCAGGCGCTGGAACGCGCACAAAACCAGATTGATCACTTTCGCCAGATCCTCGACAAGCGGGTGATTGCGTCCGTGCAGGATGCCACCAAAAAATCGAAAGCGCTGCGTACGGCCTCTGAACTGATGGTTGGCCTGACCGCCCTGCTGTTTCTGTTTGTCCTGGGCTTTATCCTGAAACGTCGCGTGCTGCGCCCCGTGGTGCGTCTGAGCGACGTGGTATACCGTCTGGCGTCGCAGGATTACGCCGTCGAAACGCCGAATTTTAATCAGATTGATGAGATTGGCGATATGGCGCAGGCGATCCGTATTTTTCGTGAAAACGGCCTTGCCCGGCAACGGCTGGAAAAAGAGCGCGACGCCGACTGGGCTGTCCGCGAACTGCTGGCCCGCATGACGCAGCGGCTGCAAGGGTGTGAGAACTTTACCGATGTTATCAACGTGGCGGAGATGTTTGCCCCCAATATCGCCCCGGGGGTCCCTGGCCGGCTCTATGTCCTTGACCGCGATCCCTGGCAGATGCGCTGCGTTGCCCAGTGGCTCTCCCCCACGGGAGAGGAGATGACGTTTCATCCTGACGAATGCTGGGCAGTAAGGCGTGGTCAGAGCCATCCCCCGTTCAGCGGTAAGCCGGATATCGCCTGCTATCATCTGCCGGAATCACTGGCTTATCGTTCGCTGTGCGTGCCGCTCATTGCCCAGGGCGAGGCCATTGGTCTGCTCTCATTCCAGAATATCACCGCGGAAAATGCCCCTGCCCGTGCTTATCTCGAACTGATGGCCGAAGCGCTCGGTCTGGCGCTGGCAAACCAGCGGCTACGCGATGCGTTGCTGGAAAAAGCTTTGTTCGACCCGCTGACCGGCTTGCGCAATCGCCATCATCTGGAAGATACGCTTCATACCCAAATGACACAGGCCATTCGTAACGGCGAACCACTGAGTTGCATGATGATCGATATCGATCACTTCAAGAACATTAATGACCGGTTTGGCCATGAAGCGGGTGATCAGGTTATTAAAAGCGTAGCGACGATTGTTCAGCGGGCTACCCATGACAACGGAATGGCTTTCCGCTACGGCGGGGAGGAGTTTTTAGTACTGCTTTCCGGTGCTGATGAAGAAGAAGCGCATGACTGTGCTCAACAGATTTACAACGGCGTACAAGGGTTGTCGCTACGTTATGGACTCACGGAGATTGGGCCAGTCGATGTTTCGATTGGTATCGCCAGCTATCCGCAGCACGCCCAGAGTGACAACCTGCTGCGTGCAGCCGATGTGGCTTTGTACCGGGCTAAAGAACTGGGCCGATCGCGGATTGTAAGTTTTGGGATGCTGGAGGCGGGCTAGACCTCATGTTGCGCCACTGAGGCTTTCCCCTGTTCATGAGCGCGTGATAGCCCAAAGCACCACGATACCCAGCGCATTACTGCGTTTTTCAACATATAAGGTGTTATCGAGTTGATAGTCGCCCATTGGGTGACAAATACGTATCTTCTCTTTCAGTTCAGGTTCATATACTTCAGCCCCTTCACAATTATATCTGCCTACAGATTTATATTTGTAAGGAGCACTCCAGGACGACACTTTCCCATCCAGTAAATAAACCGCCGTAAAGACGACGAAAATGGCGAGAGGCATGCTGATAAAAAAGGTGCCAATGAACACTTTTAGACGCTCAGAAAATGGCCAGCCTTTCAACCGTCCCTTCCAGATAAAAATGACCATCAAAGCCAGCGACAAGAGCAATGAGCCGGTCGCGATGTATTGCATTGCGAGAGCGTTAATAAATGTCACACGGTAAATTTCTACGCGCCAGGTAATAAAACAAATTACCAGCGTCAATACCCCAACAATCGCTGGAATCAAAAACGAATAAGACGTTTTTTTCATATTGCACCCTTCCCTTGTCGTTATTGCTTGGTCAGGAGATCAATCATCGCGCGGGTGGCAGCGGACTGGCGCCGGTGTGGCGCGAAGATCACCGAGAACGGCCGCGAGCGTCCGCGAAGGTGAGGAAGCACCTCCACCAGCTGACCGCGCTGTATCCTGTCCTGGACGATAAATTCATAGCTCTGGCAAATCCCCATACCGTGTTCAGCCAGGGAGACGACGCCAAGCACATCATCCGATGTTTCGATAGGTGAAACGGGTAGCCAGTCCACATCGCGTTCGTCTTCCCGAAACACCCACGGAGCGATGCGACCGGTGCGCGGCAAAATAAACGGCAGACACATGTGTCGGTGCAAATCTTCCAGCGTTTGCGGAGTCCCCATCCTGTGAAGGTACGCGGGTGATGCGACCAGCAGCAAAGCGGCATCCTCCAGTTTACGCGCGACTAAACCACTGTCGGGCATCTGACCCAAACGAATCGCCAGATCGAACCCTTCAGCAATCAGGTCGACGTTGCGGTTGGTGATGTTCAGATCCACCTGAACGCGCGGGTAGTGTTGGGAGAATTGCGCCAGCAAGGGCGGCAGACGATAGTGACCGTAGGTAGTCGGTACACTCATGCGCACGCGTCCGGTCAGGTCGCCTTCCTGACCCTGCCCATCACGTTCGGCTTCATCCAGCAGGGAAAAAGCAGAGCGCGCCTGCTCCAGATAGACTCGCCCTGCCTCGGTCAGGCCTACCCGACGGGTGGTTCGCTGTAAAAGCTGTCGTCCCAGACGCGTCTCAAGGCGAGAAACCGCACGACTCAACACCGAGGGCGTGGTGGACAGGGCGACGGCAGCAGCAGTAAATGAGCCGTGTTCAACGACAGCGATGAAGACCTCAACATCGCCAAGATAATCGAATTTTCTGCTCATTATGCTCTTTCAGGAACAAATGTTTTTCAATTCCGCTAATTTATCTCCAGTTGGGCGATGAGTAAAGTGTGCGCATTCATCACCAGAGGGTAAAATCATGGATCTTCAACTCACCGGTAAGACAGCACTCGTTACTGGCGCAACCGCGGGGATTGGTCTGGCCATCGCCCGCACGCTGGCGCGCGAAGGCGTGGCCGTCACCATTACTGGTCGTGACCACGCGAAATTGCAAAACGCCGTGGCAGACATTACCGCCGCTCAGCCTCAGGCGCAGGTCACCGCCATCGTTGCCGACCTGGCAAGCGCTGAGGGGGCAAAAGCCCTGATCGCGGCCTGCCCTGACACCGATATTCTCATCAACAACCTGGGCTTTTACGAAGCCCGAGACTTCGCCGACATCACCGATGATGAGTGGCTGAACATGTTCAACATCAATGTCATGTCCGGCGTTCGCCTGTCACGGCATTACTTCCCGCGCATGCTGGAACGCAACTGGGGCCGGGTGATATTTATGTCGAGCGAAGTCGGCGCATTCACGCCGCCAGACATGGTGCATTACGGCGTCAGTAAGTCGGCGCAACTCGCCGTTTCGCGCGGTATGGCCGAACTCACGAAGGGGACGGGCGTTACGGTCAACAGCGTACTGCCTTCAGCGACCCGCTCCGACGGCATTATCGAATACCTGCGCCAGACCGCGCCTGCACCGGGTATGACCGACCAGGAGATCGAAGCGAATTTCTTCCAGACCTACCGCCCCAGCTCTCTTATCGCGCGAATGATCGATGCTGATGAGATAGCCGCGATGGTCGCGCTGCTGGCAAGCCCGTTGGGCGCTGCCTCTAACGGCGCCGCGGTGCGCGTCGAAGGCGGCACCTTCCGCTCCATTCTTTAATGCAGCAGCCGTAATGACCTGAGGGGAATCAGTGTCCCCTGCTTTCCCCTATTTACCGGAGCATAGAAATGTTCAAACGTACCCGTAATATGTCCGCCATCGCGATGGCAATGTTGTTCTCTTTTGCGAGCGTAGCCAGCGCAGCGAACCAGGCCCCTCTTGAGCGCTGGCGCAGCTATACCGGCGTAACCTGGAATACGCCTGAGAAGGGGGAAACGCCGACGCCATTTTCCGGCTCGGTTAACGCGCCCATCGCAGGCATCCACTTTGATGCAATGGGAAGAGCCTTTGTCAGTACCCCTCGACTGGTTTCAGCCGGTGCACCCGCGACGTTAAGTATTCTTGATACGACCGTTCAGACCGGACCGGCGCGCCTCACGGCATTTCCGTCCCGCGAGGGGAATGCGGTGGAAACCGCTCCCGATCAGAACCTGCGTAACGTGCTTGGCTTCTATATTGACCGTAAGAATGGCTGGCTGTGGGCCCTGGATATGGGGTTCGTCGCGGGAGAAGCGGAATCCCCCGTGGGTTCGCAGAAACTGATGGTGCTGGATCTGAATACCGGCCGCACAATCAAACGCATTCCACTGGATGGCGTGGCAGACCGCAAGGCGAGCTTCCTCAATGATGTGGTTATTGATGAGACGCGCCGTGTCGCCTATATCTCCGACAGCGGCTCGCGCAGTGCGCCTGAGAACCGCGTCGGTCTTATCATCGCCGATTTCGCAACCGGCACTGCCCGACGCGTGCTCGACCGTCATCCAGACCTGCAGATTGAGCCGGGTGTGAAGGTGGTCTCGCACGGGGCTGAAGTCTGGCCTGGTCATCCATTACTGATTGGCATCAACGGTATTGCGCTGTCTCCGGATACCGGCACGCTCTACTGGACGGTAACGACAGGGACCCATGCATTTGCGGTACCGACTGACATTCTGCGAAAGCCAGGTGCTGACGATGCGCAGATTGCGGCGCAGATCCGGGATCTTGGTTCGGTGGGAGGCAATACCGACGGTATCGTGACCGATGCCGAAGGCAACCTCTATATCACCGATGTGACACACAACGGTATTGTCAGGTATGAACCGAAGAGCGGCTCAATGACCCTGATGGCGTCAAACGACGGCGTACACTGGCCGGACACGCCGGCCATCAATCCGGACGGGGACCTGATCTTTACCTCCAGCAGCCTGAACGACCATTTTGCTGGCGCGGTCAAACCTGGCCAGGAGCGCTATGACGTATGGCGTTTACCCCTGAAGACGTTGCAGGATAAGCGCCAGTAACGCGACTGTGCATGCTCAGCACTGAAAACACTACACGCTCACAGGGACACTCCTTGTGGGCGTATACATTACTGACGCCGGTGTATGCGAGATAACCGGTGCAGCCAGAAGCAAACGGGCAATGACAGCAACAGAAAAAGGCAAAATGCGGCCAGGAATGCATCCGTTGTAGTAAAATGCAGGACTGAAGCTGCCAGTCCCCCTGCGATTCCACTGAGCACTATCAGGCCAAAAAACACCCACCCGGTAGAGTACCAGAGAATATTGTTGATTAGTCTTCTTATCATCTGCTGAGTTCTGCGAATAATATTGGAATGAATAAGATATCGGTTTGAGAACGCCGGACATAATCCCTGCCGCCATATCAATGGGGCTGAAATCGCTGTATCCGAAACGCCCCGTTCTTACCGGTATACATTGACACTGAAACTGCCGGTATTATCAGAGTATCCAGCCTCTGTATCGGCAATATACAGATGCAGGATACCGCTCTGGGGAGCCGCCCATTTATATACTCCACCGCCTATATCATAACCTTTCCCAGAGGTATCAAATCTCGCCTTCAGCACCTTATCATTGCAGGTAATGAGCCCTTCTTTCACCCTGCCATCCGGCACCGCCAGCGCAAATTCTTCTTTACCGTATTTAATCCAGCCAGAGGCCATTATCGTTATCTCATCACCGGCATTCAGTTGCAGGCCTGTATTAATACCGGCAGGAATATTTGCAGGAACTTCTCCGGACCATTCTGGCTTAGCCGTCATGCTATTCTCCTTTATCAAACTTCATTAACATTACATTTGATGCGTGCTTTGCATCAATCAAAGACAAAACTCCCCTGCATGTGACAGACATCACATTTAGTATTCATAACATTTCATCATGGATGCATATGAATATATTTATCTTTTCCAGACTTATGTCGAAAGAATAATGCTATTTCTTTTTTTACGCTGCGATTATATAAATCCATCAACACAACCAAACACTAAGTAACTGATTTGCAATTGATTTTAATGTTAACTATAGGAGTAATCGCACTTTTAATCATGACTGTAATTATACCTTTAGTAAATTAATTACCATACTCGAATGGCGGTAATAATAGGTACACAAAGCAGTGAGAGGGCGCATTACAGCACCGCCTGCCGTGATATCCGTCCAATAAAAAACATCTACCTTTCCACTTAATTTCACGCCTCCCCGACGGAAAAGGAATGGGTTAACAAATATCCACTTAGTTACCATGTGCATTACTCTTTTGGTTTCAACATATACCTCTCACTCACACGCATTACCGCTCTGGAGTAACAAAACACAGCATGAGATTAATCCTAATATTTAATTCACAGAACTGCAGCAGACGGGAGACGAACAGAAATCACCAGCATCATTTCCAGAATATTATTTGCTGAGTGGCGTATCTGTTTATATTCTGATTGTGAATGCCGTACCCCTTAGTAACAAAAAACATTATCTGTAGACTATTTATTACCTCATACCACTGACAAGCTGGATGCTGTCACGATTACGGAGAATTATATGACTGTTTCACCTGCATGGTCGGGCAATATTGACGCAACTGCTGACACGGGCATTAATACCGGACTTAAACTAAAAGCCGGGCAAAAAATCAGTATTATTGCGGAAGGATGGATTAAATACGGTAAAGAAGACTACGCCCTGGCATCGCCATACGGCAGGCTAAAAGAGGGCTTTGTCTTACGGAACGATAAGGTGCTGAAAGCCCGATTCAGTGCATCCGGAAAAAGCTATGACATTGGCAGTGGTGTTTACCAGTGGTCAGTACCGGAAGACGGTGAGCTGATTCTCGTGGTCAGTGACTCTTCACATCGCGACAACAGCGGCGCTTTCAGCGCGGTTGTGTATATCGCTGAAGACGAAAAGAAAGCGGCGGCTCAAAAGGCGGACTGGAAAGGTCATGTTCCCGCAACGCGCAGTGACTGGACCCACACCGGCGTATCCGTGAGCAAAGGGGACAAGGTGATGCTAATTGCAGCCGGTACCGCTCAGTACGACAGCCGCGGTCGCAGCTTTGGACCTGACGGCGACAGCCAGCATCCGTCAGCGCAAAAACCGGATCCCACTTTTGTCCTGCCAGAAGCACTGGCGGGGAAATTACTGATCAAAGCGGGTGAGCATATTTACGGTATCGGAAGCGGCGGTAGCGACTGGGAAGTCCCTGCTGATGGCGAAATTTCATTCATTTTTAACGATACAAATGTTGCGTCTGAATACGCCAATAATACGGGAGGCTATGACGTCAGGTTTGTTGTGCTCGGTTGAAATGCCCGCAGGGAGGCAACGTGCCATTCACGGCCTTCCCTGCCGGTTCACTGGAAAACAAAAATGAACGTTAATGGAGCCCCTGATATGAGCATTATGGACAATAAAAAAGTTGATTTGGTTTTCATCATCGACAGCAGTCTTTCAATGAAGGATGAAGCGGAAGCGCTCTGTGCAAAACTTGAGAGCGCCATTGAGGAGGCCAGAAAAGCCTGCCCTTCGGATTTACGAACTGATTTTCTGGGTATCGAAGGCGTTTTTGCCGGCACCAAATTTAATAAAACGGTCCGTCAGTTCCTGACGAGCGAGGCCGGTGCTAACCCGTCCGCCCTGAAAGGCAGAGAGTATGTCAAAGAGGGGAACCCCGCTCAGGAAGATGTGGCGCCTGCTGCGGAGGACGTTATCCGTCATTACAACTGGCGTGACGGCGCTGAAAAGAATGTTTTTGTGCTGGGAGACGAAAGTCTGAAAGGCGGGGAGATGACCCTGGATGCGGACCGCATCAAAGCCTGCGATGATGCCATTGCCACCGCCCTGGAGTACGGTGTCAAAATCCACTCCTATCTGGGCACGCCTCATGTCTCATTACCTTATCCCACCCCAGATGATGAGAAAGCCATGGTTCGGGAATACAAGCGCCTGGCGCTTCGTACGGGTGGTGAGCATTATATCTACACCTCCGGCATTGCCGATTTTGCCTCGGTTTTAAAAAGCACCATTTGCGCCAGTAAGGCCACGCAACACGACAGCGTGGCGAACAAAAAAGAAGAAGCAGATGCGCTGGAAGGTAAAACGCCAGCGAAGACGCCTGGTAATGGCAGCGATCTGTGCGCACAGGCCCCTGAGATTGTCCGGGCGGTGAATACGCTTGCCGATGTACTTAAGAACCTGATTGACGCTTGCGCCAGCGACTGTCGTTGCAAAGAGAAAACGCCCCCTTGCCCGTGTCAGGAACATCACAACAAACCGGTGCCCCCCTCCTCACCCCCCGCTGCGCCGGACACTCCCCCTGTCAGTCCCGAGCCGCCAGCAAAACCATTCCTGGATGAGAGTAAGTTTACGAATAATCATCTGAATCACTGGCAGTTCGGACCGGCAACGCCTGAGCATGAGTTTTACTCAGAAGGTGGCGCGACCATGATTCGTTTTCCGACCACCAATGTTAAAGGCCGGACACACAATGGTGTGCTGCTTTATAAACATTATTCGGAACTCCTGCCGGGGAAACGCTATCGCTTCAGCCTTCAGGCTCGCAGGGATAATGACTACAAGGTGATACCCGAACTGTCACTGCGGGTGGCAGGCCAGGATATTACCTCGGTTACAGCACTTGCCGTGAAAGGCGAGTGGGTCACGCTGTCAGGAGAGTTTACGGCGGCGCAGGGCGATAATGTGCTGGAAATTTTCAGCCATAAAGCCAGCGGCGATGGTAACGATTTCAGCATTACTGGAATCACAGTAAAATCTGTCGATTGATTTTGTTACGCTGACTTCATTTCAGATATGAAGTGATGCCGGTTTGGCTACGCGTTGGTTAAACCAGGCATCACTGCTTAGCCAGTGTGCGTCACGCTTGAGATAACGTTGGTCTGGCCCGGTAATACACGGTGGGCATGATTACCCTCGTCAACAGGTTTACCTGAGCAGTTAAACCTGCGTGTTACCAGGGAAGCGCAATTTTCTCATCATTCGCTTTCTCGCCGTAATACAGAGAAGGCAGGAAACGAGACAAGAACGTGAACTCTGTATAACAGTGTCGCATAAGCGCTAATCCAACGTCATCGGCAGGTTCAGCGTGGTCGTCATTACTCATACCCAGAATAAACCGGCTACGCAGCACACACCCAAAAGGCGTATCCCGGACAACATGTAGCATTTGTCCGTCCAGCGGGTCGCCCTGACTATCCAGTTCAGTTTTTTCACCGAAGCCTATCCTTGCGGCAATGATTGCCGAGACACTCCCATCCGCCATTGCCTTGTCGACAGCCATTTCGCCAAATACCGATGCAGGGTGATGGAATTTAAGACGCGCGGGAATGGGAGGGATTTCAGCTAATGATTCAACTGCATGGATGCTTGCGCCGTAAAAACTTTCCCCACGCTTCCAGTTGGCATCCCATCCACGATGTTCAACATGATCAACGGGATGCCACCATTTTATATGCTGCGTCGTTTCAAAGAAGGTAAACCACCAGTTAATCATACGTCCTTTGCAGCCATGTAAATCGGTGCGTACGGCGACCAGCAGACTCCCGTCATCCAGACGTTTAATACCTGTCTCCAGCGGCATGGGAGAAGGATCAAGCAATGTCGAATAATCCAGCCAGGGCCTGGCAATATCGTGTTGTCGCATTTTTTTCTCCATTAGCATTGGGAAATTCGCACCATTTAGGAAACGAAGTGCGTTTCCTAAACATTACCGATAGAATGGTCGTATGACAAGCGAAAAGGAATCTCCAGGATGACCTCACCAACCAAACCACGCGGACGTCCCTCAGTCCCTGAGGAAGAGGTGAAGAAACAAATCATTGGTAGCGCGATGGCCTTGCTCTTTGACAAAGGCTATGACGCCACAACAATTGAGGCGGTTGCATCGCATGCAGGCGTTGCCAAAAAGACCGTCTATCGCTTTGCGAAAAACAGGGAGGAATTGCTTGGCCTTTCGGTTCGAAACTGGACGGATAACTATGCCCCACTCCTGCAGAGCGATCCGAAAGATAAGAATGACGTTTTACCGGCGTTAAGAAAATTACTGGCTGCGATTTGTGGTCAGGCGCTATCAGTAACGGCCGTGAAAATGTTTCGTCTTCTCAATAGTGAATTTCCTGGCAAAGATGATCTCCTCAAGAAATACAATGAAAATGGCATAGCGCGCGGCCAACAATTACTCACTGAGTGGATTACACGACAGCAAAAACAGGGCTGGTTGCCGATGTTACCTGCAGATACCTGTGCCAAAGTCATACTCGCCATGTGTGTCGCCGAACCTCTTCGGCAGGCGGCGATTGGTTTAATTGATCCCGTTGAGAAAACCGATATTGAGGCACATTTGGATTCTTGTATGCCTTTTATTTTACTTATATTCAGGCAAGGTGATGAATGACATAGTACCTGGCGATTCGATAATAGGAACAATTTCTAGATGAAAAATCATTGATTTATTTAGATAATATTGAAAAACAATACGCAAGGTACCCCCAAAGATACCCCCAAAATTTTTAATCATCCATCTTTATACAATGCCGTTTGCAGGTTGGTTGTCCCGAATGAGCTGGAATAAAACTTTTGCTATACTAAAGATCTCGCAGAAGTGCCAAACACATTACCCTTTCCCAATGATTGACAAATGGCGCATTGTCTATAACTGTCTGAAATATAATTTGCTTCGATGTTTCTTTATCCAATGGTATTTGAAGCAATCCATTATATTGAGACAATAAGGTGCCAAGTCTTGCGCTTGCTTCTTTCGAATACCTTAACGACAAATTAAAATCATTAAAATGCTTTATCACACGCTCTTTTTGATTTGCGTCCCATTCATTAGGAGGAGAAACAAAATATTCAATTACCCCAGGTTCACCTTGGGCACCCGCTAAGTATCGTGCGAAAATCCACTGCTCATTAAAATAACGATCATTATCTAAATAGGGGTGAAGTATTTGCTCACTAGCTAATATGGCAAAATTCTCTCCCTTACCGTCCATATTACAATCGCGACAGGATGGAACAAGATTCAACGGTGCAATGGCAAACTGTGGAAAATATGCCTTAGGTAAGTAATGGTCTAGATTCCTTGGACGCCCTATCCCACCACAAAAAGGACATTTTTCATTAGCTGACGATATAAGTACATCATAAATTACTCTTGCTGGCTTCGTCATTCCGACCAAATAATTATTGTATAACTTTATGAAATCTGACTTTTTCAAATCATTTAATATTATAGGGTCTGCAACACCATCAATATTGATAGGTTGAATTGTGAATAGTTCTTCAGTTAATGCTGAATTTTCATAAGCACTTACTTGTAACTCCAAATCAGCTGAAGCATTATGAACTTTTTCTAGCAAAGCGTTATTCCCAGTAATTCCATTACAACATAAAGTTAATGCATTACCATAAGTATATATTGGTCTTTTAAGTTTAAACACTAGTTGGCCCCCCTATCCCGGTGGATTTCTAAAGCTTTTAATAATGCCCTTGCTTCAACCCCAAGCTGACCTTTATATTCATCAATGATATCTTGATAAGATAGACCTGATTCAACAGATTTTGTTAATAAGTCATGAAAACCCGATTTCACTACTTCTAGACCAAAAACTTCTCTCGTTAAAACCCCAACATTTTCACCAAAAGTTTCTATATCTGGTCTACGCACTACGGTTACTAATCGAGAGCGATTGAGTTTCCAAACACAACTTCTTGGCACTTCCTGAAGAACTACTGGTGAATGTGTTGCGATGAGTGCTACACCATTGCGGTCAAGTAACAAATCTGATAGAGCTCGAATAAAGGCTGAAAGTAATGGAGGATGTAGATGGCTTTCAGGTTCATCGATTAGAACTAATGTTTTTTCCTCCACAGTAGCAACTAATCGCGTGATGGTTAATAAAACAATAGCATGTCCTGAACTCATTTTCTTAATTAATTTTCGAGCATTACTAACTAAATCTACACCGGTAAAACGCACAAGGTCTTTAAGATCCATACTTTCAAAATTTTCGTCAGATTCAAGAGTATCAATAGCGCTAACCCATCTATTTTTTTTAGGGCCTTGGCTAAAACATTGCTTTAATGCTTGAATAAAATCTTCATGAATATCATTAAGACCCTTAAGTACTTCTCCCTCTTTTTTTAAACCTATATAGAAGTAACATGTTCCCATTGAAGGATCATCTTGTTCAGTTGGAGGTTCGAAAGGATCAAAAGCACTGAAAGAGACTGACACTAAACTACTAAAATAATCTTTTCCTATTGGACTTTCAGAGAAGCCTTCAACATCATAAAATTTTGAATTTGATTGCCCTCTGCTGGTCACTGCCTCAATCATTCCATTTAGTAGGGTTGTTTTACCTACTCCATTTCTACCTATTATTGCATGAATATTCGTACTGGGTTTTTCGTCTATTTCAACTTTAAATATCAACTCTATACCTGACATCTTTTCCGTAGCAGGCCTCAAGAATTTAAATTTAAAGTTTGTTAATGGATTTTTTCCTTCTATAACCCTAGTGAACTGTCCTTTGATAACTGACAAACTAACACCTCTAAGAAGAGATGTTTTAAAAACAGCTTCTGTCTCGGCTATTGCCATGGCCTCTGTTGAATAAGCTATATCCTTTAATGATTCAAGAATTTTATTTTTGATAGAATCGGAAAGGTTAAATATTTTTTGATAATATTCCACGTCTTGACCAACTGAAAAATATCCATTTGGTAAAGCCTGAAATGCATGTCCTAAGGTTGTATATGTTGGTTTTCCAATAACTTGCCCTTGAAATCCAATTTTGACATTTCCAATTTCATGCAAATTTCCTGATTCATCATGTAAAGACAAATAAAACATTGTTATGAACGAATAATCATCCCAGCGATCAACATGTAAATAAGCTGTGTTTACCCCTGAATAAGGGATTCTTTGCTCTCGAGGGATGATTAAAATGTTCATAAAATGCTCGACTGTCCTGCATGAGTATAGTGAACATCATTATGTCAATAGCGGATTAAATCTCCATAATTTTATTCATTTTTGCTGTTGGTTTGGCAAAATTAGTTGTTCAACTAAAAGTGTTTAAATTTGACAAAAATACATTAACCAACTGTTTTAACTGTCATTATAGTCTTGCGATGTTAGGATGTTTTTCTGGTTTATCTCAAATTCAAGCTTTCACAATGAAGCAACTGTAACTTAGAGCGCGTTCTGCCAAAAATCCCCACTGGCGCTGCCGGTGGGTGACAACTTTTGACAACTCAATCTGAACGCCAGTGTCCGGGCAAACCAGAACAGCGATCTGAAAGAGGCTCGAGGATGGTTGCAAAGGGGGAGTGCTTAACACCTCCCCTTCACGAGTTCGTGTACCTGAAGTTTTCTGAAGCGGTAGCAGTTGACACTTTCCCCCTAGTTTTCCCTAGTAAGGCATAACAAACCATAACAGGCTGACACCTGCCCTGCTTCGCATCAGGATTAACAAAAGCTAACAGCCAAGGCTCAACAAATCTCAACGCCAGCCCTTTACACTTCTGCTGTAGCTGCTGTTCGTAGGCGTCAGGATCCGTTAGGTTGGGTTGACACTTTTCCCAGTTTCTCGCGAAAAAGTGTCAAGTTTGAGGGGCTGGGGGGTTTACAGTTTTTCGCCGTCCAGCAGGCAGAGTGACATTAAACCAGTTTTGTTCCAGTCATCCAGCGTATCGGGGTGCATTGTGGTAACGTAAGCCAGCTCAGAACGAAGAAACCGTAAAGCGCCTGCTGCACGGTCTTTGTCATAGAAGCTGTGGGTTTCTTCATCCGGCCGGAAGAGAATCAGCAGTTGCTCTTCGGGCTCGTGCTAAATATCAAAACCCAGCTCAGCGGCAGCGGCCTCTATCCGCTGGCCAGCATCCATCTCTGCCAGCAGCGCTTTCCCGCCGTCATGCTCCCATACCCATGCGGCAGCCTGCCCCCACGTCATTTCAGTCTGGTGTTCGCCAGCACCGGCGGAATTTTGTTTAGCATGTGATGCGTCGACATCCACTTTTTCGCCTGAAATAACGATTTCACCGCGGGCTATCCAGCCGTAAACCTTCTGCCGACTAACCCAGCTTCTCTATACCGGCTACATGATATTTTAAGCGCCAGTATGTGCCGCCATAAGGTTTGATCAAGAAATACAGACCATCACCATCGGACAACTTGTAAGCCTTCTCTTAGTGGCATTAAGTTTCACCTGGAGATACCTACTTAAGACCGAACTGCAAATACCCTTGCACCTACTGACCATTGATTTTCAGGAGATTTTTGTAGACGTGGAGGTACTAAAAGGTTTCAGACCGCAGGATATAAGGGATTTTGGTGAAATTTAGTCGGCCTGAGGAGACGTTAGGATGGTGCCGATAATAGGAGTCGAACCTACGACCTTCGCATTACGAATGCGCTGCTCTACCAACTGAGCTATATCGGCCCTGAAAGGCCGGTTACGAGCGTAACCACGGGGCAAAAGGTTAGATCTAACCGGGTGATGCGTCAATGCCCTTTTGAATCAAACGGCTATTTTTGCATCACCCGTGATTATTTACGCACGAATCGTATCATCACCGAAGCCGATCCACTTGTAGGTGGTCAGTGCTTCCAGGCCCATCGGGCCTCTTGCATGCAGTTTTTGCGTGCTGACAGCAACTTCTGCGCCCAGGCCGAACTGGCCACCGTCGGTGAAGCGGGTTGAGGCATTCACGTACACGGCGGAGGAGTCCACCTCATTCACAAAGCGATCGGCATTGCGCAGGGTACGTGTCAGAATCGCATCCGAGTGCTGGGTACCATGTTCACGGATGTGAGCAATGGCATCGTCAAGGCTCGCAACCACCTTCACGTTCAAATCCAGCGACAGAAACTCGTCGTCGTACTGTTCCGCTTTGACCGGTACCACCGACGCCGGGCCGTCTTTCAGCAGTGCCAACGCGTTGGCATCCGCGTGCAGCGTCACGCCGCTTTCGGCCATCTGTTTGCTCAGCGCAGGCAGGAAGGTGTTGGCGATGCCCTGATGCACCAGCAGCGTTTCAACCGTATTACAGGTGCTTGGACGCTGGGTTTTGGCATTGACGATAATCTTCAGCGCCGGTTCAATCTCGGCACTGTCATCAACCACGATATGGCACACGCCGATACCGCCCGTGATCACAGGAATGGTCGACTGCTCACGGCACAGCTTGTGCAGGCCCGCGCCACCGCGTGGGATCAGCATGTCGATGTATTTATCCATGCGCAGCATCTCGTTCACCAGCGCACGGTCCGGGCTCTCGATTGCCTGTACGGCACCTGCCGGCAGGCCGCACTCTTCCAGCGCCTGCTGGATAACGTTTACGGTCGCGGCGTTGGTACGCCAGGTCTCTTTCCCGCCACGCAGAATGGCAGCGTTGCCAGTCTTCAGGCACAGGGAAGCGACATCAACCGTAACGTTGGGACGGGCTTCATAGATCACGCCAATCACGCCCAGCGGCACGCGACGACGCTCAAGGCGCAGCCCGCTGTCGAGCAGCCCACCATCAATGACCTGACCAACCGGATCGGCAAGATTGCAGACCTGGCGGACATCGTCAGCGATGCCTTTCAGACGTGCCGGGGTCAGCGCCAGGCGGTCGAGCATTGCTTCGCTCAGGCCATTGCGACGCGCTTCGAGCAGATCCTGCTCGTTGGCGAGCAGAATCTCCTGCGACTGCGATTCCAGATAATCAGCGATTTTTTCCAGTACGCGGTTTTTCTCGCGGCTGGAAAGGAGCGCCAGTTTGTAAGAGGCGGCCTTCGCGGCTGCGCCCATTTGTTCCAGCATTTTCTGGCTCCTTAACGAATAATCATGTCATCACGATGCACGGCAACCGGGCCATATTCATAACCCAGAATGGCGTCGATCTGCTGTGAATGGTGACCCGCAATACGGCGCAGGGCATCGCTGTTGTAGCGGCTTACGCCATGGGCGATGTCACGACCTTCGAGATTACGGATACGGATCACTTCACCACGCGAGAAGTTGCCTGTCACGCTTTTAATTCCTTTAGGAAGTAATGAGCTCCCTCTTTCCAGAATTGCGGCGGTCGCCCCTTCATCAACGGTGAGTTCGCCTGCCGGCGGTGCGCCAAAGATCCAGCGTTTACGGTTTTCCAGCGGTGAGGCCTGCGCGTGGAAACGGGTTCCCACGGAGATGCCTTCCATCACGTCGCCAATCACGCCAGGACGGCTGCCCGCGGCAATGATGGTGTCGATACCGGCACGGCATGCCACGTCGGCAGCCTGCAGTTTGGTCCCCATCCCGCCGGTCCCGAGGCCTGAAACGCTGTCACCTGCGATGGCGCGTAGCGCATCGTCGATACCGTGTACATCGGTAATCAGTTCAGCATCTGGATTTGAACGCGGATCGGCGGTGAAGAGCCCTTGCTGGTCGGTCAGGAGCAGTAATTTATCTGCGCCTGCCAGAATCGCGGCCAGCGCCGAGAGGTTATCGTTATCACCCACTTTGATTTCAGCGGTGGCAACGGCATCGTTTTCGTTAATGACGGGAACGATGTTGTTATCCAGCAGCGCGCGCAGCGTATCGCGCGCGTTCAGGAAACGCTCCCGGTCTTCCATATCCGCACGCGTCAGCAGCATCTGCCCGACGTGGATGCCATAGATAGAAAACAGCTGTTCCCAGAGTTGAATGAGTCGGCTTTGTCCCACGGCGGCCAGCAGCTGTTTAGAAGCGATCGTCGCGGGGAGTTCGGGGTAACCCAGGTGTTCACGCCCGGCGGCAATCGCCCCGGAGGTCACAATTACAATACGATGCCCTGCGGCATGCAACTGAGCGCACTGACGTACAAGCTCAACAATGTGGGCGCGATTAAGGCGGCGCGATCCGCCTGTTAAAACACTGGTACCGAGTTTTACCACCAGCGTCTGGCTGTCACTCATGATTCTCTGCCGTTCAACGATAAGGGAAAATGATGTCAAACGAACGTTTTAACAGGTGTCAGCCCCGTTGCCAACTGCCTTAGCACATCGCGAAACACTTTGTTGCGCGGGATCAGGAAGCGTAGCGGCAAAATTTGACAGTTTTATTACCGAAATAATAAATCACAGTTTTTTAAAATTATTCTTAATTTGTCATAAAAGTTTCATTGCGTAACGTTAAAACCCTTTCTGTTTTTTCACGGGACTTAAGCATGAGCTTATCGTCCAGCGAATTTTTTTAGCGCGTTTATAAGACAGGATCGAAAATGAAAAAGAGCACACTGGCATTAGTGGTAATGGGCGTTGTGGCTTCCGCATCTGTACACGCAGCCGAAGTTTATAATAAAAACGGTAATAAACTAGACGTATACGGCAAAGTTAAAGCAATGCACTACATCAGCGATGATGACACTAAAGATGGTGACCAGACTTACGTCCGTTTCGGTTTTAAAGGCGAAACACAGATTAACGATCAGCTGACGGGCTATGGCCGTTGGGAAGCTGAATTTGCCGGTAACAAAGCAGAAAGCGACTCTACACAGAAAACGCGTCTGGCGTTTGCTGGTCTGAAACTGAAAGACATTGGCTCTCTGGATTACGGTCGTAACCTGGGCGCACTGTACGACGTTGAAGCCTGGACCGATATGTTCCCTGAGTTCGGCGGTGACTCTTCAGCCCAGACTGATAACTTCATGACCAAACGTGCGAGCGGTCTTGCCACCTACCGTAACACCGACTTCTTCGGTGCGGTTGATGGCCTGGATATGACCCTGCAGTATCAGGGCAAAAACGAAAACCGCGACGTCAAAAAACAGAACGGTGACGGTTTCGGTACCTCTCTGACCTATGACTTCGGTGGCAGCGACTTCGCCGTCAGCGGTGCCTACACCAACTCTGACCGTACTAACGCACAAAACCTGCTGACGCGCGGTGAAGGTAAAAAAGCGGAAGCATGGGCAACCGGTCTGAAATATGACGCTAACGATATTTATCTGGCAGCGATGTACTCTGAAACCCGCAATATGACCCCAATTTCGGGTGGTTTTGCGAATAAGGCTCAGAACTTTGAAGTTGTTGCACAATACCAGTTCGATTTCGGTCTGCGTCCGTCCCTGGGTTATGTCCAGTCTAAAGGCAAGGATATCGAAGGTGTGGGTGACGAAGATCTGGTGAAATACATCGACGTGGGCGCGACCTATTATTTCAACAAAAATATGTCCGCGTTTGTTGATTATAAAATCAACCAGATTGATGACGACAATAAACTGGGCGTGAGCAGTGATGACATCGTTGCTCTGGGTATGACCTACCAGTTCTGATATTGTTGAAATAAAAAATCCCGGCGCAGATGCCGGGATTTTTTTGCCTGGAGGGGGTCGGGTTTACTGCCCTCACCCCATCCCTCGCGAAGAGAGAAATATCGCGATTACGCCGTCAGCTTAACCGCTTCGCTGGAAAAGTTATCCGCGGGTTCAAGCTTCAGATCCAGGGTGGCCAGCAGTGCTCTTGCCTTTTCGAGGTACTCTTTCAAAGTATGCTCCAGGCGGTCGATCACTTCCTGGTCTTTGATAGGGGCTGTTTGCCAGTAGCCGTCTTTATTAAACAGGCCGAACTGGTAGCTATACGTAAAACGTTTTTCTTCCGCTTCCATTTCCATCCACCAGCCCCAGAATTCACGTTTTTCGGGTGCAGGCTTCACGTTGACGCATACAGCCAGGCAGTCGAAAAAAAAGCGATTTTCTTCACACTGCTCTTCTCGAATATACGGGCCGAGAGCCATAAACTTCTTGATCAGTCTACTTTTCGGGTGTCCACTCGGTAACGTCATTGCGATCTCCTTTTGTGAAGCCACTGTTTTACCAAACCAGCAAAATTTAGCAATCTATTAACACAATCTCTGCGCGATCCAGCGTGTGATCTCTCTCAATGCTTTGTCAAAATTCTGGTACACCGGGCTGAACGGTACCTCAAGCAATTTGCCATCCGCAGATGACGAAGTGATTAAGCGTGACTCCTCTTCGGGACTGAAGGGATCGTTTTTCCAGTACCCTGACATCATCGGCGTAGGACAACGCCGTCCCAGCAACCCCTGCGTTTTTAGCGAGTAACGATTGAGTTCAACGCGCAGCGCTTCGTCTGATGCATCATGCATGCCAAGGCGGCTGGCCAGCACATCAAGGTACATTTCCGGCACGCGGCCCTGCCGGGTCGGATCGCTGAGCAGGGCGTGCACCACCGGACCGAGACAGGCGACGGCCTTCAGGCGCGAAGCTTCAAGGTAAGCCAGACGCACGGCGACGTTGGCGCCAAAGCGGAAGCCAAATGCAGCAACACGCGTGTGGTCAACCCATGGAATGTTTTCCAGCGCTTTTAGTGCATGTTGGTGCAGAAGACTCGAGTCCTGAGTCAGTTTCCATTTGGATGAAAAGCCAATTGAGGGCATATCCAGCGTCAGCATCGCGATCCCTTTTGGTGCGAAGTAACGCTCATACAGGCTGTAATAGTCGATTTGCAGTGAATCCAGCCCGCCGCACATCAGAACGGTCGGGAACGGGCCTTCGCCTTCTGGCATATGCAGGAACCCGGTGACGGGCGCGCCACCCGGGATGGTAAACTCCAGCTCGCGCATCCGGCCCGGCAAGCGTTGAGCGGCCTCTTCGTAGGCGCGATTCGCCAGCGCCTGAGCCTGCTCGGCCAGCTCATCACCTTTCAAATGCGGGTATGCGGCAATAGCATAGAGGTTGGCCGCATGCAGCCAGTGTTTGCCGCTGAGCGTGGCATCCTCTTCCTGGCTGGCTTTTTGCTGCCAGAGCATCGCCTGTTTAGACCATTCGTAGATCCAGTTTCCCCCGCGATAACCCACGACCGTATCGTAGAGTTCACTGTCGGTGCGCTCGGCTTCGCTCATCACGATACGCGCCTGCACATCAAGGATTTCACGGGGATCAATACCGCGCCAGATCCACATCAGACGGTTAATCATGCGGTACCAGTGGGGCACGTTTTTACCGTCTAATGCAGACTGGACGGCAGGCATGGTCCCCGGATTAAACCGGCGCACCAGCGTCGACGTTTCAGGATGTTTGAAACGGGGTTTGAAGAGAGTCTCGGTGAGATTCGCCTGCGTCATTACGTTGCCTCCATGAATACGTCATATAGAGACCATTGTAACGCGCGTCAGACTAAAAAAAACAACGCCCGGTATCACCGGGCATTAAATAAGTGCGTAAGAGAATTAACGACCAGAGATTGGCGGTACGAATACCACGCCCATATCCCATGGCTGTTCAATCCAGGTATCCTGAGGGATATCAATCACGTAATCGTCAACCAGCGGACGGCCTGCTGGCTTCGCGAAGATGGTGACGAAGTGGGCTTTTGGATACATTTCGCGGATAGCCACCGCGGTACCGCCGGTATCAACCAGGTCGTCGATAACGATGAAGCCTTCACCGTCGCCTTCCGCACGTTTCAGCACGGTCAGCTCACGCTGGTTGTCATGGTCATAGCTGGAGATGCATACGGTATCGACATGACGAATACCCAGCTCACGTGCCAGCAGCGCCCCCGGTACCAGACCGCCACGGCTGACGGCAATAATGCCTTTCCACTGTTCGGAAGGCATCAGACGCGCAGCCAGTTTGCGTGCGTGAATCTGCAACATGTCCCAGGTGACGACGTATTTTTCGCTCATGTGAAGTGTCCCAGCCTGTTTGTATACGGCTTAAAAAGTGTTCGAGGGGGAAATAGGTTGCGCGAGATTATAGAGATCTGACGCACTAAAAACCAGTGTTTAGCGCCCGGAGCCTGAGTTTTTACATGCTTTATGCTACCAGCCACCGGAGAAAGTGGTATTCTCAGTTGCATCTCGCAAGCCTGTCTTGTGGTAACTATTAACCTGCTAACCCTGTGACCTGCAACTCGCTTTGCAGGGCATCGACAAGGAGACTTATCGTGTCTGAACTGTCTCAATTATCTCCACAGCCACTGTGGGATATTTTTGCCAAAATCTGTTCCATTCCCCACCCTTCCTACCATGAAGAACAGCTTGCCGAACATATTATAGGCTGGGCGAAGGAAAAAGGTCTGCATGCTGAACGCGACCAGGTTGGCAACATTCTGATCCGCAAACCGGCGACCGCAGGCATGGAAAACCGTAAACCGGTTGTGCTACAGGCGCACCTGGACATGGTTCCACAGAAAAACAACGACACCGTTCACGACTTCACCAAAGACCCTATCCAGCCTTACATCGATGGCGACTGGGTGAAAGCGCGCGGCACGACCCTTGGTGCAGATAACGGCATTGGTATGGCGTCTGCTCTGGCCGTCCTGGCGGACGACAGCGTTGAGCACGGTCCGCTGGAAGTGCTGCTGACCATGACGGAAGAAGCAGGCATGGACGGCGCGTTCGGTCTGCAGGCGAACTGGCTGCAGGCGGACATTCTGATCAACACCGACTCTGAAGAAGAGGGTGAGATCTACATGGGCTGCGCCGGCGGGATTGATTTCATCACTACCCTGCCACTGTCACGCGAAGCGATCCCTGCTGGTTTCCAGACCTTCAAGCTGACGCTGAAAGGGCTGAAAGGCGGCCACTCCGGTGGTGATATTCACCTGGGTCTGGGCAACGCCAACAAACTGCTGGCACGCTTCCTGGCTGGCCACGCGGCTGAGCTGGATCTGCGTCTGGTGGATTTCAACGGTGGCACACTGCGCAATGCCATTCCGCGTGAAGCCTTCACGACCGTGGCAGTACCCGCAGCTAAAGCTGACGAGCTGAAAAAGCTTTCCAGCGTATACCTGGATATCCTGAAAAACGAACTGTCAGCGAAAGAGAAGAACCTGACCGTGGTGCTGGAGTCCGTGACTACCGACAAAGCGGCACTGACCTCCCCGTCTCGTGACGCCTTCGTTCAGCTGCTGAACGCGACGCCAAACGGCGTAATTCGTAACTCAGACGTCGCGAAAGGCGTGGTTGAAACCTCCCTGAACGTGGGCGTGGTCACCATGAGTGATGACAGCGCGGAGATCATCTGCCTGATCCGCTCGCTTATCGACAGCGGTAAAGAGTATGTGGTGAGCATGCTGGAGTCTCTGGGTAAACTGGCGGGTGCGCGCACCTCCGCAAAAGGTAGCTACCCAGGCTGGCAGCCGGATGCCAGTTCCCCGGTGATGGCGCTGGTGCGTGAAACTTACCAGCGTCTGTTCAACAGTACCCCGAACATTCAGGTGATCCACGCCGGTCTGGAGTGTGGTCTGTTCAAGAAACCGTATCCGAACATGGACATGGTGTCTATCGGGCCAACCATTACCGGCCCGCACTCGCCGGATGAGCAGGTTCATATTGAAAGCGTGGGTCATTACTGGACTCTGCTGACTGAACTGCTGAAAGCGATCCCTGCTAAGTAATTCGCCGTATGATGCCCGGTAGCACGTTGCCTGCCGGGCTGACAAATCCGCCTGCTATAACCCCAATACCAGCTGCCGCTCCAGTTGCGGGTCCAGCAGCGTCACGTGTAACCCCACCAGCCTGACTCCCCGCCCTGCCCGTCGTTCTTCCCAGGCTTTTCTCGCGGTGGCGATAAGATCGTCTTTATTCAGTCGCGGCCAGACATGCTCCTGCGTCGTCTGCTGGAAATCGTTAAACTTCAGCTTAACGCCCTGACGGGCAATCAGCAGATCGGGTTTTACTTTCGCTAACCGCCGCTCCAGTTCGGGATAAAGTTGGTCAGTGATAATGACTTCACACTCGGACCAGTCATGGATGTCTTCCATCAGCGTGCGTTCAACCCCGACCGATTTACGCAGCCGCTCACTGCTCACGCTGCGCTCATCAATTCCCTGACTGCGCTCCCACAGCACGCGACCAAACTTACCGAAACGCTTGAGCAGCATGGCCAGATCGCTTCGCTGTACATCTTCACAGGTCCGTAATCCCATACTTTCCAGCTTTGCAGCAGACACTTTCCCCACGCCGGGGATTTTGCCGAGCGGCAGCGTTTTTAAAAACGCCGGAACCTCTTCCGGAGTGATGACGTACTGACCATCGGGTTTATTCAAATCAGACGCTATTTTGGCGAGAAATTTCACCGGTGCGACGCCCGCGGAAGCGGTCAGATTTAGCTCGTTGAAGATAGTCCGGCGGATCTCCTGCGCCATTAACGTTGCGGAGCCGTGGCAGTGCAGGCTGTCAGTGACATCCAGGTAGGCTTCGTCCAGTGACAGAGGTTCAATCAGCGAGGTATAGCGAGAGAAGATCTCGCGGATATGCAGGGAGGCTTCTTTGTAGGCTTCAAATCGGCCGGGCAACAGTGTGAGATGAGGGCACAGCTTTAGCGCCATGGCAGTTGGCATAGCGCTGCGCACGCCAAATTTACGCGCAGGGTAGTTGGCGGTACTGATCACACCGCGCTGGACACGGCTACCGCCAATCGCAATAGGTATATCCCGCAGCGCCGGATTGTCACGCATCTCCACTGCGGCAAAAAAGCAGTCCATATCGACATGGATTATTTTGCGCATAGTAAGCCCTCACTCATCACTGGATAAGTATACAGTAAAGAAATGAGAGTTGAGAAGTGTGTTTCCCCTCTCCTCCTGGAAGAGGGAAAACACCGGATTCACTACAGGATCCGCCGGGCCTCACGCGCCATGCGTTTTTTACGGGCGTCGCAGGGTTCGGGGCAGTCGCACACTTTTTCCATCCCGAGCGCGGAGATACCACCACAGCTGCCCTGAATGCTTTTACGCTTTATGATCCAGCCCAGAGACATGCCGAGTACAACAAGCAAAAAAACCGCGAAAGTTGCCAGAAACGTCAGCATCATCACCCCCCGAAGTCATCCAGCAGGATGTTCTCATCTTCCACACCCAGATCTTTTAGCATCTTAATGACTGCAGCGTTCATCACTGGCGGCCCACACATGTAAAATTCGCAATCCTCTGGCGCAGGATGCTGCTTGAGGTAGTTTTCATAAAGCACGTTGTGGATGAACCCCGTGTGGCCGGTCCAGTTATCTTCCGGTTGCGGATCGGAGAGGGCCACATGGAAGGTGAAGTTTGGGTTTTCACGCGCCAGTTGCTCAAACTCATCATCATAGAACATCTCTCGCAGCGAGCGTGCCCCGTACCAGAAGCTGATTTTGCGCTTGCTCCCGAGGCGCTTGAGCTGGTCAAAAATGTGCGAACGCATCGGTGCCATGCCCGCGCCACCACCGATAAAGACCATTTCAGCCTCGGTCTCTTTAGCAAAGAACTCGCCAAACGGACCGGAGATGGTCACCTTATCACCCGGTTTCAGGGACCAAATATACGACGACATGACGCCCGGAGGTGCATCAGGCACATTCGGCGGCGGCGTGGCGATACGCACGTTGAGCATAATGATGCCCTTCTCGTCCGGGTAGTTGGCCATTGAGTAGGCGCGAAGCGTCGGTTCTTTAACGTCAGACACAAAACGGAAAAGATTGAATTTGTCCCAGTCGGCACGGTACTCATCCGGAACGTCGAAGTCCGCATACGCCACGGTGTGATCCGGGCACTCAATCTGGATGTATCCCCCTGCCCGGAACGGAACATCTTCCCCTTCCGGCACGCGCAGCTTCAGCTCTTTAATGAAAGTCGCTTTGTTATCGTTAGAGATAACTTCGCACTCCCATTTTTTGACCCCGAAGATCTCTTCCGGCAGCTCAATTTTCATGTCCTGGCGCACCGCGACCTGGCAGGCCAGACGGCAACCCTCTTTTGCCTCACGCTTCGTGATATGCGCCAGCTCAGTGGGCAGAATATCCCCGCCCCCCTCTTTCACCGTGACGCGGCACTGACCGCAGGAGCCACCGCCACCGCAGGCCGAGGAGACAAAGATCCCGTTGCCGGAGAGCGTATTGAGCAGTTTATCCCCCGCCGGCGTGCGGATCTGGTTTTGCGGCTCACCGTTGATATCAATCACCACGTCGCCGGAATTCACCAGCTTCGCGCGTGCCGCCAGAATCAGCCCTGACAACACCAGTACAATCAGCGTGAACATCACCACGCCAAGAATAATTTCCATCTGTTAGCCCTTATAGCTGCACACCGGAGAAGGACATAAAGCCCAGCGCCATCAGCCCGGTGGTGATAAAGGTGATCCCTAAGCCACGTAAACCCGCAGGCACATTGGCATATTTCATTTTTTCGCGGATCCCCGCCATGGTGACGATAGCCAGCATCCAGCCGATGCCGGAGCCGAAACCATACACAACGGATTCACTGAAGTTGTAATCACGCTGAACCATAAACGATACGCCACCAAAGATGGCGCAGTTCACCGCGATCAACGGCAGAAAAATCCCCAGCGCGTTGTATAGCGACGGGAAATACCTGTCGAGGATCATCTCCAGGATTTGTACCAGCGCCGCAATCACACCGATAAAGGTGATGAAGTTCAGGAAGCTGAGATCGACACCGTCTACCAGCGCACCGTCGCGCAGCACAAAGTTGTACACCAGGTTGTTAATCGGTACAGATAAGCCGAGCACCACCGTGACCGCGACACCCAGACCAAATGCCGTCGATACCTTTTTGGAAACGGCAAGAAACGTACACATGCCCAGGAAAAACGCGAGTGCCATGTTTTCAACAAACACCGCGCGCACAAATAAACTCAGATAATGAGCCATCGTCGGTTACTCCTTTTCCTGCTGTTCTGGCTTCAGGGTACGAATCAGCCAGATCAGCAAACCGATAATGAAAAATGCGCTTGGGGCCAGCAGGAAGAGTCCGTTTGGCAGATACCAGCCGCCGTTTTGTACCGTGTCCAGCACCGTGACGCCAAACAGCTTACCGCTGCCAATCAGCTCGCGCAGGAACCCAACGGTCAGCAGGATAACGCCGTAACCGAGACCGTTACCGATCCCATCCATAAAGCTCGCCAGCGGAGGCATTTTCATTGCATAAGCTTCGGCACGCCCCATTACGATGCAGTTGGTGATAATCAGGCCGACAAACACCGAGAGCTGTTTTGACGTTTCATACGCGAAAGCGCGCAATAGCTGATCGACCACGATCACCAGCGACGCGATGATCGCCATCTGCACAATGATCCTCACGCTATTCGGGATGTGGTGGCGGATCATGGAGATAAACATGCTGGAAAATGCCGTCACCAGCGTGACCGCGACGGTCATAACCAGCGCGGTTTCCAGTTTTGTCGTGACCGCCAGCGCCGAACAGACGCCCAGTACCTGTAAGGTAATAGGGTTATTCGCCAGCAGCGGGCCAATGAGCACCTTTTTGACTTCTTTCAGTTCACCCGTATCAGCCATTGTTCAGCGCTCCTTCACGTACGTTTTTCAGGAAAGGACCAAAGCCCAGCTCGCCCATCCAGAAATCAAAACTGTGCTGCACCCCTTTTGACGTGAGCGTTGCCCCGGAAAGCCCGTCTACGGCATATTCGTCACCCGGACGCGCAGCCCCTTTCATCACCTTCAGGGCAGGCAGTCCGTTATCGTCGAGCACTTTCTTGCCGACAAACTGCGCGCGCCAGTTAGGGTTTTCAACCTCACCGCCGAGCCCCGGCGTTTCGCCCTGGTCATAATAGGTAATCCCTTTCACCGTGCGACCATCCGTATCGAGTGCCACAAAGGCGTACATCATCGACCATAGCCCGTTGCCGTATATCGGCAGCACGACCTCCTGCACCCGCTTCTGCTCATCGCGCACAAGGTAAATTTCGGCGAGGTTACTGCGACGCTTGATGCCAGCGGGATCTTGCGATGCCTCCAGCGTCAGGCTCATCTCAGGGTCTTTCAGTGCCAGCGCCTGGTTAAATTTCGTCGGGTCTTTATCCAGCAACTGGCCGGTTTTTAAATCCACCAGACGCGCCGAAATTCGCTCCGCGAAGAGTTCAGCCACGTCGTCTGTACTCATCCCTTCCTGCATTAATCCGGCCACAGCCAGGATGTTGCGTTGTTTATCCAGCGCACGCTGCTCCTGTTGCCGTGGTTTTAATCCCACGGCAGAGCCAGCCACGACAATGGAACAGACCAGGCAAAGGACCAGCACCACCAGCAGCGTTTTGCCGATGCTGTCGTTATTCTTGCTTTCAGCCACGCGCTTTCCTCCGCTTAATGTTGGCGCGCACGACCAGATAGTCGAAGAGCGGCGCAAACAGATTGGCAAACAGAATGGCCAACATCATCCCTTCCGGATAAGCCGGGTTGACCACACGAATCAGGACACACATCGCACCAATGAGCACGCCATAGCTCCATTTACCTTTGTCGGTAAAGGACGCAGAGACAGGATCGGTGGCCATGAACATCATGCCGAAAGCGAACCCACCCAGCACCAGATGCCAGTACCAGGGCATGGAGAACATCGGGTTGGTGGCAGAACCGATGAAATTAAACATCGTGGCTGTTAACACCATGCCAATCATTACCCCTGCGACAATGCGCCACGACGCGACGCGTCCGAAAAGAATGATGGCGCCACCGAGTAAAATCATCAGCGTGGAAACTTCCCCAACAGAGCCGGGAATGTTGCCAATAAAGGCATCCAGCCAGGTCACGGGTTGACCCGTGGCGTTGTTAACCAGCGTTTCGCCCCCGTGCGCGGCCCACTGCGAAAGCGGCGTCGCACCCGAGAACCCATCCGCGGCCGTCCACACCAGGTCGCCCGAGATTTGCGCCGGATACGCAAAGAACAGGAAAGCTCGCCCGGCCAGTGCCGGGTTGAGGAAGTTGCGCCCGGTGCCACCGAAGATCTCCTTGGCAATCACCACGCCAAAACTGATCCCCAGTGCCGCCTGCCAGAGCGGCAACGTCGGTGGAACAATCAGGGCAAACAGAATCGACGTCACGAAGAAGCCTTCGTTGATCTCATGTTTGCGAATAATGGCGAACAGCACTTCCCAGAAGCCCCCCACGATAAACACCGTGATGTAGATTGGCAGGAAGAATACGGCTCCCAGCGTCATCATGCTTATCCAGCCGGCATCGGCTGCAAAGCTGACGCCCAACGTCTGGGCCAGGCGGTAGTGCCAGTCCGACTGGATAACCTGAGCCAGCTGTGGGGCATCATATAAATGATGCAGCGCCGGAATGGTCTGCAGGCCAACGTTGTACATACCCCAGAACATGGCCGGGAAGACCGCAAACCAGACCAGAATCATCATTCGTTTGAGGTCGATAGCATCGCGGACGTGTGCCGCCCCTTTTGTGACCAGCCCCGGCGTGTAGAAAATGGTCGCCGTTGCTTCATACAGCGGGTAGTACTTCCTGAGCTTCCCGTGCGTAAAGTGCGGCTCTATTTTTTCAAAGAGGTGTTTTAAGCCCATCAGTTATCCTTCCTGCTCAATGCGGGTTAACACCTCGCGCAATACCGGTCCATATTCGTATTTTCCCGGACAGACATAGGTACAGAGCGCCAGATCTTCTTCGTCAAGCTCGAGGCACCCCAGCGCCTGGGCACTGTCGGTGTCGCCGGCCAGCAGATCGCGCAGCAGCAGAGTTGGCAGAATATCCAGCGGCATAACGCGCTCGTAGTTGCCAATCGGAACCATGGCGCGCTCTCCGCCGTGGGTGCTGGTCGAGAAATTAAAGAGTTTGCGACGCAGGAAGTGCCCAAGGGTGGTGCGGGTCACGGAATACTTCTCAGCGCCCGGCAAAACCCAGCCGAACAGCTCTTTCTCGCGACCTTCCAGAACCACGCTGACCTGCAAGTGGAAGCGCCCAAGATACGCCTGCGCGCCAGCCGCATGACGGCCACTGAGCACCGAGCCGGAAATCAGACGGTTTTCACCCTCTTTCGTTTCACCGGCAAGCAGTTCATTAATGTCCGCACCCAGCAGCGTTTTCACCAGGCGTGGATTTGCTGCCTGTGGCCCGCCGAGGGCGATCACCCGTTCAGCGCACAGTTCACCGGTGGTAAAGAGCTTACCAATGGCAATCACGTCCTGATAATTCAGATGCCAGACCTGTTTCGTCAGGCTCACCGGCTCCAGGAAGTGGATATGCGTTCCGACTAACCCCGCCGGGTGCGGGCCTGCAAACGTATTAAACGTAACTTGCCCCTGCGGATGGCCCCCGAGTTTGCCGCCGCCCGCCTGACAGACGTGGACCTTCCCCGAGGTCAGACGGGTTAACACGGTTAGCCCGGCATCAAACGCGTTACGCTGCGCCAGAATGATGGGCTCCGGGTCCGCGCTGAGCGGGTTGGTATCAATGGCGGTGACGAAAATAGCGGCCGGAAGCGTGTCCGGAACAGGCGATTTGCTGAAAGGTCGCGTGCGAAACGCCGTCCACAAGCCGGACGCCAGCAGTTGTGCCTGAACGGCTTCCCGGCTCAGGGCGGCGAGGTCTGCTGCGTCGAAACGGGAAAACTCACGTTGTTCGTCGCCTTCAATACGGATAACCACCGACTGCAGGACGCGACGTTCACCGCGATTGATTGCCACCACGGTACCGCTCGCGGGGGCCGTAAACATAACGCCAGGATTTTTTTTGTCCTCGAAGAGCGCCTGTCCTTTAATGACGCGATCGCTTTCCTGCACCAGCATTGAGGGACGCATTCCCAGGTAGTCATCGCCCAAAATGGCGACATGGCGGACACTTGCGCCAGGCGAAACGTGCGGCTCGGGCACGCCTGCAATCGGCAGATCAAGTCCTTTTCTGATTTTAAACATGTGGTTAGCAAGCTTCCATGAACTTCAATCCAGAGGGGGCGAAGTGTACCATTTTCGCTGTTTTTCGGGCACCAAAACCTCGGTTGCAGGCGCTAAAGTGCGAGGTATTACGCAAAGTTCCTGGAGCCAACGCGATTTTGATGGTTTATAAAGTAAAACTAATTTGTAAACTCACCGTCCGGCTCTTGCGAAAATCTATGGCGGTGCTAATGTGAGCGCACCTAACAGAATAATCTGATTTCGGGTCTCTTTTGCCGTCCTGGCAATTTGGTCTTAGTTTTATCAAGGAACTAGTAGTATGCGTAAAATCGCATTGTTCATTGCGATGCTCCTGATTCCGTGCGTATCGTTTGCCGGGCTGCTCAGCAGCAATAGCTCAACCACGCCGGTCAGCAAAGAATATAAACAGCAGTTAATGGGATCACCGGTTTATATTCAAATCTTCAAGGAAGAACGCACACTCGATCTGTTTGTAAAAATGGGCGAGACATATCAGCTGCTTGATAGTTACAAGATTTGTAACTACTCCGGTGGTCTGGGGCCAAAACAGCGTCAGGGCGATTTCAAAAGTCCGGAAGGGTTTTACAACGTTCAGCGTAGCCAGCTAAAACCTGACAGCCGCTTCTATAAAGCCATTAACATTGGCTTCCCGAACGCCTATGACCGTGCCCACGGTTATGAAGGCAAATACCTGATGATCCACGGTGCATGCGTGTCTATCGGCTGTTATGCGATGACCGATACCGGCATTGATGAGATTTTCCAGTTTGTCACCGGCGCATTGGTCTTTGGTCAGCCGAACGTTCAGGTCAGCATCTACCCGTTCCGCATGACCGATGCCAACATGGCACGTCACAAGTACTCCTACTACGCGGATTTCTGGAAACAGCTGAAACCGGGTTACGACTACTTTGAGCAGACGCACAAGCCGCCGGTTGTCTCGGTTGTCGATGGCCGCTATGTGGTCAGCAAGCCGCTGAGCCACGAAGTCGTCCAGCCACAGCTGGCATCAAACTACTCGGTCCCCGAGACAAAATAAGACCCACTCGCCTGGCATAATCTTTTGCCAGGTTTCGTTGCCCGTCAGTGGCTGGGTCGCGATCACTGTGACCACATCATTCGGTGTAGTCTCTCGTTGAAAATCAATTTCCACATCCTGATCAAGCAGCTTGGCGACGCCAAACGGCGCGCGGCGCGTGATCCAGAACAGATTGGTCGAACAGAACGCCATCACATAACGCCCGTCAGACAGCAGCATGTTGAACACGCCCTTCTCACGCAGTTCTGATGCCAGCGACGCAATGTATTTGAAGACGGCGGTCATGTTGCCGGGCGTGCGCGGATAACGCTGCGTCAGCTTGTGCAGCAGCCAGCAAAACGCTTTTTCGCTGTCGGTCTCACCGACCGGACGGAAATTGCCCGTCTCCAGCGACTTATAGCCGGAGAGCTGGCCATTGTGCGCGTAGGTCCAGTGACGGCCCCACAGCTCGCGGGTGAACGGGTGGGTATTTTCCAGCGCCACTTCCCCACGGTTTGCCTGACGGATGTGGGCAATCACCGAGCGGGACTTAATGGGATAGTCCTGCACCAGTCTGGCAATCGGGGAATTAAAGCTGGGCTGGGGATCTTTGAATGTGCGACATCCTTTGCCTTCGTAGAAGGTAATGCCCCAGCCGTCTTTATGCGGCCCGGTGCCCCCGCCGCGCTGAACGAGCCCGGTGAAGCTAAAGCAGATATCGGTTGGCACATTGGCGCTCATCCCGAGCAATTCGCACATACATCACCTCCACAACAGCGGGGGCAATCATGCCCCCAGCGAAGTCTTACTTAACCATCTCTTTTTCGATCAGCTGGATCAGGATGTGGATCACTTTGATGTGAATTTCCTGAATACGGTCAGCATAACCGAAGTGTGGAACACGGATTTCGATATCCGCCGTACCGTCCATCTTACCGCCATCTTTACCGGTCAGGGTGATGACTTTCATCCCTTTTTCACGCGCTGCGGCAATCGCTTTGATCACGTTAGCCGAGTTTCCGGACGTCGAAATACCCAGCAGCACGTCACCTTCACGGCCCACGGCTTCGACGTAGCGAGAGAAGATATAGTCATAACCAAAATCGTTACTGACGCAGGAAATGTGGCTCACATCGGAAATCGCAATCGCCGGGTAGCCCGGACGGTTTTCACGATAACGCCCGGTCAGCTCTTCTGCAAAGTGCATCGCATCACAGTGGGAACCACCGTTACCACAGGAGAGCACTTTACCGCCGGCCTTGAAACTGTCGGCCAGCAGGACCGCTGCGCGCTGAATAGCGTGAATATTGGCATCATCTTTCAGAAAGTTAGCCAGCGTTTCCGCCGCTTCGTTCAGTTCGTTACGAATAAGATCCTGGTACATGAGGATAATCCTTCAGTATTGATGAAATAACACAGTGGAGTGTACCGGATAGCGGGAAAAGCGAGAAGCTAAAGCCATGCGAATCGTCTGGCGTTTTGCGTTTTCGTGCCGGCTTAAACCTGAACAATGTGAACCAGGTTGTAATTATTTTGTAAACACATTGCTAAAGGAAATAACATCAACTACAACCATATCATCACAAGTGGTCAGACCTCCTACAAGCAAGGGAGCTTTTCTTTATGATGATTTTGAGCATTCTCGCAACCGTTGTTCTGCTCGGTGTGCTGTTCTATCACCGGGTGAGTTTATTCCTGAGCAGTCTGATTCTGCTGGCCTGGACGGCTGCGCTTGGCGTCGCTGGCCTGTGGAATATCTGGCTTTTAGTCCCGCTGGCCATCATTCTTCTGCCGTTTAACTTTACGCCGATGCGTAAATCGATGATCTCCGCGCCGGTGTTCAAAGGCTTCCGCAAAGTGATGCCGCCCATGTCGCGTACGGAGAAAGAAGCGATTGATGCCGGTACCACCTGGTGGGAAGGCGACCTGTTCCAGGGCAACCCGGACTGGAAAAAGCTGCACAACTATCCGCAACCGCGTCTGACCGCTGAAGAACAGGCCTTTATTGATGGTCCGGTGGAAGAAGCGTGCCGCATGGCAAATGACTTCGCGATTACCCATGAAATGGCGGACCTGCCGCCAGAACTGTGGGCGTATCTGAAAGAACACCGCTTCTTCGCGATGATCATTAAGAAAGAGTACGGCGGTCTGGAGTTTTCCGCTTACGCTCAGGCCCGCGTCCTGCAAAAACTGGCAGGCGTTTCCGGGATCCTGGCGATCACCGTTGGCGTGCCGAACTCGTTAGGCCCGGGTGAACTGCTGCAACACTACGGTACCGAAGAGCAGAAAGATCACTACCTGCCGCGTCTGGCACGCGGCCAGGAAATTCCGTGCTTCGCGCTGACCAGCCCGGAAGCGGGCTCCGATGCGGGTGCGATCCCGGATACCGGCGTCGTCTGCATGGGTGAATGGCAGGGCCAACAGGTGCTGGGTATGCGCCTGACCTGGAACAAACGTTATATTACGCTCGCCCCTATCGCGACAGTGCTGGGCCTGGCCTTTAAGCTCTCCGATCCGGAAAAACTGCTGGGCGGTGAAGAAGATCTGGGCATTACCTGTGCGCTGATCCCAACCTCCACCCCAGGCGTTGAAATTGGTCGTCGTCACTTCCCATTGAACGTACCGTTCCAGAACGGCCCAACCCGCGGCAAGGATATCTTTGTACCGATTGATTACATCATCGGTGGTCCGAAAATGGCCGGTCAGGGCTGGCGCATGCTGGTGGAATGTCTGTCGGTTGGCCGCGGTATTACCCTGCCGTCGAACTCGACCGGCGGTTTGAAATCTGTCGCGATGGGGATTGGTGCATACGCCCATATCCGCCGTCAGTTCAAAATCTCTATCGGCAAGATGGAAGGGATCGAAGAGCCGCTGGCACGTATCGCAGGCAACGCCTACGTGATGGATGCTGCCGCTTCCCTGATTACCTACGGCATTATGCTGGGCGAAAAACCGGCCGTGCTGTCAGCTATCGTGAAGTATCACTGTACCCACCGCGCACAGCAGTCAATCATTGATGCAATGGATATTGCGGGTGGTAAAGGCATTATGCTCGGCGAGGGCAACTTCCTGGCGCGCGGCTACCAGGGCGCACCAATTGCCATCACCGTTGAAGGGGCAAACATTCTGACCCGCAGCATGATGATCTTCGGCCAGGGGGCAATCCGTTGCCATCCTTATGTGCTGGAAGAGATGGCCGCCGCGCAGAATAACGACGTGGATGCTTTCGACAAGCTGCTGTTCAAACATATCGGTCATGTGGGCAGTAATAAGGTGCGCAGCTTCTGGCTGGGTCTGACGCGCGGTCTTACCAGCGCCACGCCAACCGGTGATGCGACCAAGCGTTATTACCAGCATCTTAACCGCCTGAGTGCCAACCTCGCTCTGCTGTCAGATGTTTCTATGGCGGTGCTGGGCGGTAGCCTGAAGCGTCGCGAGCGTATCTCTGCCCGTCTGGGTGATGTGCTGAGCCAAATCTTCCTGGCCTCTGCGGTCCTGAAACGCTACGACGATGAAGGCCGTCAGGAAGCCGATCTGCCGCTGGTTCACTGGGGCGTTCAGGATGCGATGTATCAGGCGGAACAGGCCATTGACGATCTGCTGGCGAACTTCCCGAACCGCTTTGTTGCAGGCGCCCTTCGCGTGGTGATCTTCCCGACCGGTCGTCATCATCTGGCGCCGTCTGACAAACTGGATCACAAAGTGGCGAAGATCCTGCAGGTACCGAGCGCAACCCGTTCCCGTATCGGCCGCGGTCAGTATCTGGCTCCAACACCGCATAACCCGGTTGGTCTGCTGGAAGAAGCGCTGCTGGACGTGATGGCTGCCGATCCCATCCACCAGAAGATCTGCAAACAGCTGGGCAAAAACCTGCCGTTCACCCGCCTGGATGAACTGGCGAAACAGGCCCTGACGGGCGGGATCATCAACAATGATGAAGCCGCTCTGCTGGTGAAAGCCGAAGAGAGCCGTCTGCGCAGCATTAACGTGGATGATTTCGACCCGGATGAGCTGGCGACACAGCCGGTAAAGCTGCCGGAGAAGGTCCGCAAACCTGAAGCTGCATAACGCGTTTCGCTTCTACAAACCCCGCCACGCGCGGGGTTTTTTATTGCCACATTTTCTCTTTATGTCGTGCTACAGTGTCAAAAAGTGGTCGTTTGAGGAGTCTGAATTGTGCCTGGTCTGAAGATTTCGATTTTGCAGCAACCTTTAGTGTGGATGGACGGCCCTGCCAACCTGCGCCACTTTGATCGTCAACTGGAAGGCATTACCGGGCGTGATGTGATTGTCCTGCCGGAGATGTTCACTACCGGCTTCGCCATGGAAGCGGCGCAACAGTCAATGCCACAGCAAGAGGTGGTCGCCTGGATGCACGCCAAAGCGCAGCAAACCAATGCGCTGATTGCCGGCAGCGCTGCGCTGCAAACCGAACGCGGGCCGGTCAACCGCTTCCTGCTGGTCGAGCCGGAAGGGAAAGTGCATTTTTATGATAAACGCCACCTGTTCCGCATGGCAGATGAACATCATCACTATGAAGCGGGTGATACACGCGTGGTGTTCGAATGGCGCGGCTGGCGTATTCTGCCGCTGGTTTGCTACGACCTGCGCTTCCCGGTGTGGTCACGCAACCGCAACGATTACGACCTGGCGCTGTATGTCGCCAACTGGCCTGCCCCGCGCTCCCTGCACTGGCAGTCGCTGCTGGTCGCACGCGCCATTGAAAACCAGGCGTATGTGGTCGGCTGTAACCGCGTGGGGACCGATGGCAACGGGCATCATTATCGGGGGGATAGCCGGGTGGTGAACCCGCAGGGTGAAATTATTGCCACCGCCGAGCCGCATCAGGCAACGCGCATTGATGCTGAATTGTCACTAACGGCCCTGAAGGAATATCGCGAGAAGTTTCCGGCATGGCAGGATGCGGATCCCTTTAGCATTGGATAACGGTTTCCCCTCCCTCTCACAGGTAGAGGGAGGGGACATCATTAACTCACCAGCGCCTGCCCGTCTTTGCGGCTCTCTGTCGCCGCCACATAATGCCCTTCCGGCATACGATAAATCACCTGCGCGCCGCCGAAGTTGTAATCCTGGAGCGGATCTTCCACCACGATCTGGTGCCCGCGCTCACGCAGTGCGGCGATAGTATTGCGATCGAACGTCGATTCGACGATCACTTCCCTGCCCTGCACCACGCGCCAGCGAGGCGCATCAATTGCCGCCTGTGGGTTTTGCCCGTGCAGCATGATGCGCAGCGCCATCTGCATATGCCCCTGCGCCTGCATTGGGCCGCCCATGACGCCAAAGGACATCAGCGGTTTACCGTTGCCGTCCATCGCAAAGCCCGGAATGATGGTGTGGAACGGACGCTTACTGCCCGCCAGCGCATTCGGATGGTTTGGATCCAGCACAAAGCCACAGCCGCGGTTTTGCAGACTGATCCCGGTCTCCGGCACCACAATCCCGGATCCAAAGCCCATATAGTTGGACTGAATAAAGGAGATCATCATACCGCTGGAATCTGCAGCGCTCAGGTAGACCGTGCCGCTCTGCGTCGGCGAACCGTAGACGAAATCGGAGGCGTTATCGGGGTCGATAAGCGCCGCGCGCGACGCCAGGTAACGATCGCTCAGCAACGCCTGGGCCGCGAATTCCATGTGTTCTTCATCAGCGACGTAGCGATCGAGATCCGCCAGCGCCAGTTTCATCGCTTCAATAGACAGATGAAGCGACTGCACGGAATCCGGATGATGTTTTTCAATTCCACACTGCTCCAGAATACCGAGCGCAATCAGCGTGGCGATGCCCTGCCCGTTTGGCGGCAGCTCCTGCACTGAACCACCGGCAAAATCACGCGACAGCAGTTCTACCCAGTCCACACGATGATTGGCCAAATCCTCTGCCGTCAGGTGCGCGCCATGCTCTTTCGCGAAAGCGGCAATTTTCTGCGCCAGCTCGCCGCGGTAAAACGCTTCACCGTTGGTTCTGGCAATCAGCTCCAGCGAATGAGCCTGCGCCGGGTTACGGAAGATCTCGCCAACCCGGGGAGCACGCCCTTCCGGTGCAAAGCAGGCGCTAAAGCCTGGCTGATCTTTCAGCTTGTTATAACCCCGCTGCCAGAGATGGCCAATCAACGGGGAGACCGGAAAACCGTTACGCGCATACTCAATGGCCGGTTGCGCCAGCGTAGTGAGCGGCAGCGTGCCAAAACGTTCTGCCAGCGCCACCCAGCCCGATACCGCACCCGGCACGGTGACGGCGTCCCAGCCAATTTCTGGTACCGCGGTTTTCCCGGCAAACAGATCCGTGTGCCAGCTGGCAGGCGAGCGGCCAGAGGCGTTCAGGCCGTGGAGTTTTTCACCATCCCAGACGATGGCAAAGGCATCGCTGCCAATACCGTTGCCGGTGGGTTCAACCACCGTCAACGCCATGGCGGTTGCAACCGCCGCATCAACCGCGTTCCCGCCGAGCTGCAGCATTTTCATTCCCGCCTGGGCCGCCAGCGGCTGAGATGTCGCCACGGCGTTGTGGCCCATCATCGGCGGGCGTCGTGAATCGTAACCGGAAGTGAAATCAAGCGCTTTGGTCATCATGACTCCTTAGTCATGGCGCGGATCGAGCGCATCGCGCAGCCCGTCGCCGAGTAAATTAAAGCCCTGCACGGCAAGAAAAATCGCCACACCGGGGAATACAGACATCCATGGAGCCTGCTCAAGGAAACCTTTCGCGGTATTAAGCATTGAGCCCCAAGACGGGTTCGGCGGCTGCTGGCCTAACCCCAGAAACGACAGACTGGCTTCAGCAATGATTGCCGAGGCAATGGCCAGCGTGGCCTGCACCAGAATCGGAGACATCACATTGGGTAACACATACTTAATGATGATCCAGCGATCCGGCAGGCCAATTGCCCTTGCGCCGTCGATATACTCTTCGTTGCGAATGGCGATCACCTGGCCGCGCGTCAGGCGGGCGAAGATCGGCATTGCGGAGAGGCCAATGGCGATCATGGCGTTGGTCAGGCTTGGGCCCAGAAACGCCCCGAGCGCGATCGCCATGATCAGGAACGGACAGGCCAGCAGCGCTTCAATAAAACGCGAGATCACGCCGTCCCACATCTTCTGGAAGTAACCCGCCACCAGCCCCAGCGGAACGCCAATGACCACGGCGATCACCACCGACATACAGCCAGCCATCAACGACGTTCTCGCCCCCCAGATAATGCGGGACAAAATATCGCGGCCCAGTTCATCGGTCCCAAACCAGTACATCGCCGAAGGCGCTTTACGCACCGCCAGGAAATTGGCTTTCACCGGATCAAAAGGCGCGATCCACGGTGCCAGCAGTGCCACCAGCACAAAAAAGCCCACCACTACGGCACCCATCACCGCGCTTTTATTGGCGAGAAATTTCTTCAGCACCCGGTTCTGCGCACGGGGCTGAACCGCGGCAATGGTTTGAGTTGTCAGTTCCGCCATGCTTAACCTCGCATTTTCGGGTTGATAAGAACGTAAAGCACGTCGGCCAGCAGGTTCAGCAGCAGGAAACCGATCGCCACGATAAGCACCACCCCCTGCACCACCGCATAGTCACGGTTAAAGACCGAATCGACGATCATCTTGCCGAACCCTGGAATGGTGAAGACCTGTTCGGTCAGTACCGCGCCACCCAGCAGTTCGCCGAACAGCAGCGTGGTCAGGGTGATCACCGGAACCAGCGCATTGCGAAACGCATGCTTTAAAATCACCGCCTTTGGCAACAGCCCTTTAGCCCGTGCGGTGCGGATGTAATCGGCCTTCATTACCGCGATCATGGAGGCGCGGGTATGGCGCATCAGCGTGGCCGCCAGCCCCGTTCCCAGTACCGAGGCAGGCAACAACAGCGTACGCAGGTTCTGGATCGGATTTTCACTAAACGGCACGAACCCCGACGCTGGCAGCCATTGCAGATTGACCGAGAAGACCAGAATCAACAGGATCCCGAGCCAGAAATGCGGTATCGAGATCCCCGAGATCGCCACAAAGTTGGCACCGTGATCGACCCAGCTGTTTTTATTGACCGCCGCGAGGATCCCCATGCTGATGCCAAACACCAGCGCGATGATCATCGCCAGCAGCGACAGCTCCAGCGTCACCGGCAGTTTGCTGGCAATGAGCTGGGTGACCGGCTCGTGAGTGCGTAAGGAGACACCAAGATCGCCCTGCAGCGCGCGCGTCAGCCAGTTGAAGTACTGCACAGGGATGGGCGCATCGAGATTGAGCTCAGCACGCAGCTGGGCGATCACCGCCGGATCGCGCTCCTCCCCGGCCATGGCGATCAGCGGATCGCCGGGCAGCAGTTTTTGCAGGCCAAACACCATCATGCTCACCAGCAGTAAGGTCGGGATGGCCAGCAGCAGACGTTTGCAAATCAGTTCCAGCATGGGTTCTCCTCAGGCCAGTTATTTCGCCAGCGTCAGGCCAGCCAGACGCACAATGCCGTCCGGATACGGTTTAAAGCCCTGCACGCTCTTGTTCAGACCAAAAATACGCGGTTCAAAATAGAGGTAGGCGATGGGCATATCCGTCTGCAGCTGTTTCACCACCTTGTCGTACAGCGGCTGACGGACGGCTTTGTCGTTGCTCAGGCGCGCCTGCGTCAGCCATTCATCCACCTGCGCGTTACTGTAACGACCGTCGTTAAGGGTGCCTTTGCTGTTAATGAAGCCGTAGATGCTGCCATCCGGATCCGGACGACCCGACCAGCCAGAGAAGCTCAGCTGATAATCACCACTTTGCTGGCGGTCGAGCAGCGTGGCGAACTCGGTCATTTGCAGGTTCAGGTTAAAGCCAGCCTCTGCGACCATCGCCTGCAGTACCTGACCGACCTGCTGTGAAGTTGGGTTGTTGGGCACCAGCAGATTGACATTCAGCGGCGTAGTGACGCCTGCCGCTTTCAACAGCGCTTTGGCTTTGTCGACATCGCGTGGTGGCACCGGCAGGTTAACGTGATACGGACTTACGGTAGAAAACGCCTGGTTTGCCGGGGTGTACAGCCCCTCGAAGACCACCTGATTTAACGCATCGCGATCGATTGCCTGAGAAAATGCCTCACGCACGCGGGCATCCTTAAACGGATCGTTCGCCGGGACCTTGCCGTTATTGATATTGAAGGTAATGCCCTGATAACCCAGACCGGTCACCTTCGCCAGCGCCAGTTTGCTGTCGGCTTCTACGGTTTTCACGTCGCTGGCGGCAATGCCTTCGGTCAGATCGAGATCTCCGGCACGCAGGTTAGCCAGACGCACGGAAGCATCCGGGATCGGCAGATAAATAATTTTGTCGAAGTGGTAAGCGTCTTTGTTCCAGTAGTTGTCAAAACGCGTCAGAACGATACGGTCCTGCGAGACGCGGCTGTCGAACTTATAGGGGCCAGAGCAGACCGGATGGGCGGCAAAGTCAGGCTTTTTCGCGGCGTCGGGTGCCATCATCGCCCCGGCGCGATCGGTAAGCTGCATCAGCAGTGCGGCATCAGGTGTTTTCAGATGCAGGGCAATCTGCATCGGGCCTGTCACCTCAACGGACTCAACGGACGAGATTTCACTTTTACGCAGCGAACCTTTTAACGTCAGCGCGCGGTCGAGGTTGTATTTTGCCGCGGCGGCGTCAAATTTTTCACCGTCATGGAAGGTCACACCTTCACGCAGATCCATGGTCAGCGTTTTGCCGTCGTCACTCCAGGCCCACGATTTCGCCAGCCCGGGAACCACTTTCAGATGCTCATCCACGTCCACCAGCCGGTCGCACAGAGAGGCAAAGACGAAACGGCCATAATAGGTGCGCGCAAGATGCGGATCGAGCATGTCCGGATCCGCCCCCAGACCAATTCGCAGTACGCTTTCAGAATGGGCGGGCAGCGCCGCGCCAAGCAACATAACACTTCCCAGTACGGTCAAAAGAGAATTACGCATTGTCATTATCATGAGTTCCTTGAAGGAAGGGAGGAGTGAGTGGCCGCGTGTTCAAACAGCGCGCGGCGGCGCAGAAAGGCTGCGGATGGCGGTGCTATCTGGATAACACTGCGATCGCGGTTAATCTCCTGCCAGCGATGGCAGGCAATCTGGCGTCCCCCGTCCAGCACCTGATTGATCGGCTCGACCTGGCGACATTCATCCGTGACATACGGACAACGGGTATGGAAACGGCAGCCTGACGGTGGGCTGGCCGGGTTCGGTAAATCCCCCTGCAGCAGAGGTGCCACACGCGGCGCGCCTGGCTGCATCTGGGGGGCGGAGGCGATTAACGCCTGCGTATAGGGGTGTAGCGGGGCATCAAAGATTTCGTCGACGGTCGCAAGCTCAACAATTTGCCCGAGATACATCACCGCCACGCGGTCACTCATATGGCGAATCACCGCCAGGCCATGGGCGACAATCACCATTGTCAGCCCCAGCTGGTGCTTCAGGCTTTCCAGCAGGTTGACCACCTGCGCCTGAACCGAGACATCCAGCGCGGAGACCGGCTCGTCCCCCAGCAACAGCTTTGGCCCGGAGGCCAGCGCACGCGCAATGCCGATTCGCTGACGCTGCCCTCCGGAAAATTCGTGCGGATAACGTTGCGCCCAGGCCGCTGGCAGCCCTACGGTGTTAAGCAGCTCCGCCACCCGATATTGCCTGTCGGCTTTCTTCATCGACTGGTGTAGCCACAGCGGCTCACCGACGATCTGCTCGACCGTCATGCGCGGGTTTAACGATGCGAAAGGATCCTGAAAGATGATCTGCAGCTCCCGCCGCAGCTGGTTCAGACGCGCTCCCGAGGCGTGAGTGATCTCTTCACCCTGATAAAATACGCGTCCTTCGCTGGCCGCCAGCAGGCGCAGAAGAAGACGGCCCAGCGTCGATTTTCCGGATCCGGACTCGCCCACAATCGCCAGCGTTTCACCAGGCATGACGGAGAGGGAAACCCGATCGACCGCGGTGACAAAACGTGCTGGGGTAAACAGTTTTTTAGGGCCGGGAAAAAGCTTGCTCAGGTCCCGGGCTTCAAGAATGGGCGTCGTCATGCAATTTCTCCCAGCGCAATATGTTGTTCCAGCGGCACGCGGAAGCAGGCCACCTGATGGTCGGTCCCCATCGCCGTCAGCGACGGCTTTTCGTCATGACACCGCGTTTGCGCGAAGGGGCAGCGGGTAGCGAACCGGCACCCTTTGGGCATGGATTCCGGCAGCGGAACGGCACCGGGAATAGTGGAAAGCGCGCCTTTACGTGCGCCGAGGGACGGTATCGAGCCCATCAGCCCAATGGTGTACGGGTGTTGCGGGTCGGCAAAAATGGCCTCCACGCTCCCCTGCTCTACCACCTGTCCGGCATACATTACCGCCACCTGCTGCGCGACTTCCGCCACCACGCCCAGATCGTGGGTGATCATTAACACCGCCGTACCGGTCTCTTCTTTGAGGGTATTAAGCAGCGCGAGGATCTGCGCCTGAATGGTCACATCCAGCGCGGTTGTCGGCTCGTCGGCAATCAGCAAACGTGGATGGTTAATCAGCGCCATCGCAATCATCACGCGCTGACGCATCCCCCCGGAAAGCTGGTGCGGATACGCTTTCAGGCGCATTTCTGCTGCCGGGATCTGCACCTTCTCCAGAATCTGCAGCGCAACCTTCATCGCCTCTGCACGAGAAAGTTTCTGATGGCGCATCACCGCTTCACTGAGCTGGTCTCCCAGCGTGAAGGCAGGGTTGAGCGAGGTCATTGGCTCCTGGAAAATCATTGCCAGTTCGCTGCCGCGAAGATCGGCATATTCCCGCGGTGAAAGCTTTCGTAAGTCGTGACGACGGAACTGCATCTCGCCGCTGACGATCTGTGCGCTGGCGGGCAGTAAGCCCATCAGCGCTAATGAGGTGATACTTTTCCCGCAGCCGGATTCCCCCACCAGCGCCAGCGTTTCTCCCGCGTTGACCGTCAGTGAAATACCATCAAGCACGCTCACCGGAGAGCCGGCGAACGTTACGTTAAGATTTTGCAGCCGCAGTACAGGCGTGGGGTCCTTAAACGGGATCGTCGTCATAGCGTGAAGTCGTCCTCAAGGTGAATAGCCTGAATCAGGGCTGACTGCAGGCTAAGCAGGTGTTCGCGCATGGCGGCCGCTGCTTCATTAGGCTGGCGATGGATAATCGCAGACATGATTTTTTGATGGTGGTCGTTATAGTGATCAACCCGCTCGGGTGTACGGGCTAATTCGCGCAAATGCTGCCAGCCCGGTTCACGTCTGACGGCATCAATGGCATCAAACAGGCCAAGCATCAGGCGATTACCGGCAGCCTCGGCAATGGCGCGGTGAAATGCGCTATCCCAGAGTTCGTTGAGATCGCGGTCGTCCGGGCTGACCTTATCAATGCGTTCCAGCATGCGCTGCATAAGCGCGAGGTTTTCCCTGGTGGCACGCAGTGCCGCAAGCCGGGCTAAGCCGGGTTCGAGCTGTAGACGAGCTTCCATGACTTCCAGAAGGTTGGTTTGTTGAACCAATCCCTGAAGGGCCAGAGGTTCAACAGGTGCAGACGGGCCTATAAAGGTCCCTTTGCCCTGTTTACGCCAGATCCGCCCCTCCTCTTCCAGCACATCCAGCGCACGACGTACTTCACGTCGTCCTACGCCGAGAGTCTCCGACAGCTCACGTTCAGTGGGCAGCGGAGTGCCTGGTGTTGACTCATGCTGGTTGATCAGTCCGCGCAGCTGCTCAAGCGCGGTGCTGGAATTGGCCAGAAACCGTGACGGTTTTTCCATATTGGTTCGCTCGCTATCATCATTACTTTATTTTTATTAACGATAAGTTATTGATATGACGTGCTACTTACCGTGCTAATGATTAAGCAATAAACGAACCAATAAATCATTGGTTCATGAACTTTCTGAAGGGATGGAGATAAGCGAATGATTTTCTGTGAATTATTTTTTACAAAATTACACATCTGCTCCGCTGCCATAATGACAATCGGTGGCAAAATGCACAAATACGGTGCAAATTGTGCACTATCATTGATCAAATGTTAATTAATTGCACCACAGATATTAACTTTTTGTTAATAAAGACAGGGGGGGCGGATAAAGAAGATTTGCAGACGAAGAAACGACGAAGGCCTGAATCATTTCTGATTCAGGCCTTCTGAATAGTGGCGGAACGGACGTCTGCTCTATATTTATCCAAAACAAGCCAACCTCATCATCTAACCCAATAAAAATACCATACACCACGCAACATTAACAAAATCCTCGTCTAATACAAATCAACTTAAACTTAGATAAGCGCCTAACTGATGGCATACTGAATGGCATACTGGTGGCATACCCGAAATAACAGGATTTACGGTTCATGGCATTACTTACTGATACTAAAGCCCGTCATATCAAACCTGATGACAAACCTCTTCCACATGGGGGTGTCACTGGTTTAACTCTTCATCCATCTTCGACGAAAGGTCGCGGAAAATGGGTTCTTCGTTACGTCAGCCCGGTAACGCAAAAACGCCGCAATGCAGGTCTTGGAACATATCCTGAAATCAGCATCGCCGAAGCTTCCCGTCTGGCTCAGTCTATGCGCGAACAACTGGCATCTGGTGATGATCCCCTTGAACTCAAAAAGGCAGAAACAACAAAAGTCGTTATCCCAACTTTTGAAGAAGCGGCCAGGAAAGTCCACACTGAATTACTTCCAGGATGGCGTAACAAAAAACACGCCAGACAATGGATTTCCACTCTCGAACAACATGTATTCCCTTCATTAGGTTCAGTGCCTCTTGATGCAATCGTTCCGGCAAACATCGCTGATGTGCTACGCCCTTTCTGGATGACAATCCCTGAGACTGCCGGACGGGTTAAGCAGCGGATCCACAAAATCATGCAATGGGCATGGGCGCACGGATATTGCTCTGCAAATCCTGTCGATGTCGTCGATCACCTTCTCCCTCAGCAAGTCAGCGTCAGTATACGCACTGAACATCAACCAGCCATGCCATGGAAAATCATTCCTTTATATATTGCTTCCCGCGTATACAGCGACGACCGCTACAACGTTACCCGTGCATTGTTATTATTCGTCATTCTGGCAGCCTGCCGCTCCGGAGAGGCGCGAGCAATGCACTGGGCCGAAGTCGATTTTAAGCGCAAAATATGGACCATACCTCCTGAGCGCATGAAAGGCAGTCTTCGACACAGAGTTCCGCTCTCCAGTCAGGCCATTGAAATACTGGAGCAAATGAAAGGAATGCACGAAGAACTGGTGTTCCCCTCACCGAGGAATCAAACTGTACTCACTGATATGGTTTTGACTTCATTTTTGCGCAAAACAAAAGCCATTAGCGACACGGCGGGTCGTTGCGCAGTGGCTCACGGTTTCCGTTCCAGCTTTCGTGACTGGTGTAGTGAGCATCACTATTCCCACGATATTGCAGAACGAGCCCTTGCGCACACGATCAAAAATAAATCTGAAGCCGCCTATCACCGCACAGATTTGCTGGATGAACGCCGTCCGATGATGCAGGCATGGGCTGATTACGTGTTTTCAGCAGTGAAATAAACTTACTCTGCGCCTTTCGGGGCGCTTTTCTTTTTTTGGGGCTTAACTGTTCATCAGCGTTTGACTGGTACAGAACTACAGGTACTACCTGTATACCATAACCATCATGCAAGTCCAGCCGAGGTTATATTAACAGGTAGGCATATGAATACCCGATGGTTATTCTACTTCTTCAAACTTCAGAGCCATGTCGTAATAGCTGTTGTCATTTAGATACCAGGGGATCATGCATGGCTGATTCATTAAAAGACCACAATAATATCGAACTTTAGAGTAACTATCTTTTTTTATCACCTTATGCCGCAAGTACAAGTTTCTTGCTGATATACTAAACCCATACACTTTAAACTTCGAACTTGTTTTATCCGAGATTGTATGTTTATTATTACTCTCATAATAAATTGCTGTCCCTGGTTCTTCCCAACGGCTGAGTTCAATATCAAATGCTCCCAGTGTCCCCAACCAGCTTCCCTGCGTGCCACCAAACATTCGTTTATGAAAATAAAATCTGCTTATGTGTTTAAGTAGCAGTTCGGCATCTTTATCCGAAACATGGTTGTTACACTTAAAAGATATCGAAGAATTTGTCTGTGCCTCCAGTAACCAGATATCAACAATCTTTTTATAGTAATCAGCAATAATTTTACGGTCTGTACGAGGCATTCTGGCGTCAAGAGCAGGAAAAACAATAGAGCCGTTCTCCTGGACAGAAATCATTACAGCCAGTGATCTTTGCAGCATTTTAAACTCAAACAGCAAGCCTGCCCGGATGAAAAGCAGTGATAGTTCTGAACCAGGTTCATTTACAGTAGTCGGAGCCTTGTGTGAGTATTTCCTGCATGAAATAATCTCTCTACTCGCCAGTTCCCGATAAAAACCGAGAGGAGCATCGGGATATTCCAGCGCATAGCAACATTCAGTTAGTCTGTATCTGATTAGATACGGCATGGATGATAATGCCAGCGCCTTATCATTCATCAACTCTTCCGCTGCCCCAAGAAGGAATTCACTGTCCACATCATTCTCACGGGCAATATTGCAGAGCATGGCGATACTAAAATTTCGGGCGTGTTCAGCAAATTGTTCATGCATCACCCTGTTATAAGGCGTACCGCCAGCATCAGACTCTTTATGATGCTCAGCCATATTAGCAAAATAGTTGCTGTCAACAGACAGATAAATTTCAAGAGCAGCCAGCAGATAGTGCCGGGTTATCTCAGCCTGTTTTCCGGTTATCCCTGTTTTCGCAAGTAGACCGCTGATTCTGCCAAGTATGTGCGGATACCACTCTGCAGCGGGCTCGCCGTATATGAGACTCATTACAACCTGACTGAAGTGAAGACTGTCGATGGCATCAAACGCTGCTTTCTGTAAGGGGGTTGTCGCTGGCATAAGTTAGTGTCAATAAAAGTAAGTGATAACTGCCAATTTTAGACACCATTCGACCTCATTACAATCCATCGCATACCAGCCAGTCGGCTCAGGTGACGAATAACGGCAAATCGTTATTCAACAGACAACTTAATTTCGAACAGTTTAATGAGGTAGAAAAATGATCGTCCATACCCCGACCGTGAAGATTCTTCGCATGCGTGCACTTACAGCCAAACTCGGCATCGCCCGTTCAACCATTTACGACTGGCTCAATCCGAAGTCGCCACGCTACGATGCTACTTTTCCAAAACAGCGGCGACTGGGGCAACAATCTGTAGGGTGGCTGGAAGCAGAGCTGGATCAATGGCTGCTACAACGTGAAACACCCAACATTTGAACACATTGTACCTGGCTGGCAGGTATATTACTCATGTCCAGAAAATAAATACTGAAGGATGAGTGTAAATCCAGCCAGTCATGTATAAGCTGAGGTTGTTATTTTATCAGAGGGAATGCAATAACCCTATTGAAGTACGATATTTATAAATTATATTTAATTGAAAAATATTTCAGGTATATATTATCTGATTGAATATTATATTTCACGCCTAAAAAGGAAATAAACGAATGCACTTTGCTAAGAGCCTATCTCAATAGGACTTTATTCCATACGATGAGACCACAGGCAAAATGCAACATGGCCTCGTAATTTTCAGACTTCTTTTCCCAACGTATCAGGACCCCGCGAAAGCGGTTCATCCAGCTATGAGTCCTCTCGACGACCCAGCGATGGGCCTTGAAGTCCGCGGATTTACTGGCATCTGATTCCTCTTTTCGGGACTGGATATGAGGCTCGTAATGGCGGCTTTGCAGGTATGCTTTCAACCAGCCCGCTTCGTAGCCTTTGTCCAGGCATAGCCTGAGTTTTTGCCCCGGACGCCCCGTCTGAAGAGCATCGAGTGTATCCGCAACCAGTTTGATGTCATGCGTGTTCGCCGCTGCAACGACCAGCGACAGAGGAAGCCCGTTGGCATCCGTCATCAAACTGCGCTTTACGCCTTGTTTCCCTCTGTCCGTGGGGTTGCGGCCTGTTTTTTGTTCCTGACAGCGGTGATTTGGTCATGCAGCCATCCATCGATAACCATGACCAGTCAATGCCGTCCAGATGTTCGCAGGCAAGCAAGCCGTTCTGCCAGAAGCGTTCAAACACTCCAGCATCCCGCCACTCCTGAAACCGTCGGTGGGCTGAGCTTGACGAGCAGATCTCTGTGGCATTCAGGGCATTCCACTGGCAACCTGTTCTGAGTACAAAGAAAATGGCGTTCATTGCAGCGCGATTATCAACCCGCCGGCGATGCGTACCCAGCGGATGCTGAGTTTTATGTTCCGGGATGAGGGGTGCCATTTTCTCCCAAAGTTGATCACTGATCTGCCACTTGTTGCTCGCCATCTTTCGCCCTCAGAAATTGCCATTATTTATTACCTGACAATTCCTTTTGGGATAGGTTCTAATAACCAATATATCCGGTTTTACGGATTTCTCATATTTGTCTTACTGGCAATACTGCCATTTCTCATTGAGCGCTCGCTGGCGCTGATTCATCTCATTGTGCTCTCAGCTTTGACTCAATAACCGCTCTTCACACCCCTGTTAATGCCAGACGGCTCAATCTCAACTCACATTTGACTCAACTAAGGTGCAATATGCGCATTTATATCGACGATGGTTCGACCCATATCAAAATGCTGTGGGAGCAGCACGGCAGAACCTTTACCCACCTCAGCCCCAACAGCTTCAAACGCGGATGGTCAGCCACGTTTGGCAGCGGTAAGCCGTTTAACTACACCGCAGGCAAAGAGAAATACTCCTTTGACCTTATTTCCCCCGATTCCCTGACCACCAGCAATATCGAATGGCAGTACAGCCCACTCAATGCCGTCGCTGTGCAGCATGCGCTACAGACCAGCGCACTGACGCCACAGTGCGTGGATATTGTGGTAACGCTGCCGCTGGCAGAGTTCTACGACGAAGATGCACAGTACAGACTTGATAACATTGAGCGCAAGAAACAGAACCTGCTGCAACCGGTGATGCTGAATAACGGTCACGTATTCACCATCACCCGCGTTACCGTACGCCCGGAGTCCATTCCTGCCGGGATTGCGCTGTGCGACCAACTTTCGTCCTCTAACTCAGTACTGATTGTTGACCTTGGCGGGACGACGCTTGATATCTCACAGGTCGCGGGTCAGATGTCTTCGGTATCACGTATCTACGGCGATCCGGCGTTAGGGGTGTCGCTGGTGACCGATGAAGTGCAGCAGGCATTGCGTAAATCCGGTATGGCGTTGTCCCGCCACAACGTGGATCGGTTGATTATTAAGCGTTTCGACGATACGTACCTGGCGAACAATATCAACGACCCGCGTGCTGTCGATGGCATAAAGCAGGCTATCCACAGCGGTATTGCGCGATACCGGGCGCGGGTGCTGGAGGCGATTGATCGCTTTAAGGGTTATACCCATGTGGCTGTCGTGGGTGGTGGGGCCTGTCTGCTGTCTGATGACATTCGTACTCATGTTAACCTGCGCGAAGATCGTTTCTTTGTGGCACAGGAGCCGCAGTTTGCTCTGGTTCATGGTCTGAAAGCCATTGGTTAACAGAGGTGGTCATGACTCGTAGAAAAGTACTGATTTACCTGCGCCCTGAAACACATGCCAGCGAGCGCTTTGCAGATGCGAGGATAGAGGCGCATCACCGGGGCGATCGCGGTGAACTATCGCGCACAGCGTTACTGGCGGGGATCGCGCTGGGTGAGATTGACGGCAGGTTACCATCGGTGCTGGCGGCGTTATTAGCTGACAACACGAGCCCGGAAACATTGCGAACCATGCTGGCATCGTTTCTGCACATTCAGCCGGGATCGGCTCCATCTGTAACGGTGACGACCACAGAACCACGGTCAGTAGTAACGGAGAAAACCACCAGCAGTGTTTCAGCGAAAAATCTGGCAGGTTCTCTGCCTGAATGATTCATTACTGATGTTATATCATCACATATACAAGGCAAAAAAACAGGACGCTCAGCCTTCATGGCCGGGCGTCCTTTTACGTAATGTTCTTTTTTTGTTCAGTCAGCAGCCGATAAACGAAATAATAATCATCATCAGGCAACCGTTCAGCGTTCAGATTACACTGCGCCAGAAGCGCAGGAATACCGCTGATATCGCCGGTAAGCCGCAACTCCATCGGTCGCATGAGTTCGCCCTTTTCGGTAAACGACGTATGCAGCTCATCTTTCGGTGTGTAGATGGCACAGACGTTCCCCGCCGGGGTTCCACCTGCCGCCCATTCTTTCGCTGACAACAACATATCTTTCCAGCCCATCGTCCGAAGCGTGTCGATCATATACGTAAAGCGAAACAACGTGCTCTGCTGCGTGAGTTCGCCAGAGCTGGCGAGCCAGATGTACTCCACCCTGCTGTAAAGCTGCGCTGATGGTCCGTAACGTTTCCCTTGTTCCTGTAGCCAGATGATGTCCGGTGCTAACGTTCGGGGAAGCAGCTTGCGTTTCTGCGCCGTCAGCAACCACTGCATGATGAACATATGCGTCTGTAGCCCCGAAAGCGCTTTACCTTCCTGTCTGGCAAGACCAACTGCCACCAGGATGCACCAGGCGAGGTGAGCGAGATCTTCGGTCGGACGTTCAGGAAGAGTTACTGTCAAACTGCACTCCAGATTGGTGTATTAATGAGCGACAGGCAGATTATCGCATCGGTTCGTAATAAGCCCCTACCTGACTTACGCCTGGTTCACAGGGGTCGATATGAATCATCACATTGAGAACATTGTGGCGGGTGAGCACCCTGTTATGCGCATCGACCGCAATATCGTGCCCTGCGATAACAGACAGTTCGCCAGGAACCTCAATATGCACATCCACCAGAATGAGGTCACCGGACTTTCGGGTTTTCAGGTCATGAAGGCCAGCAACACCCGGCGTGGCAAGAAGGGTCTCTCTGATTGCCTGCTCTGTAACAGGATCCACTGAACGATCCATCAGGTCATGCAGGGCAGTGAACGCAAACGTATACCCCATCCGGGCCACCAGCACACCGACAATCAGTGCCGCAATCGGATCGCAGTACGGATGCCCCATGAGATTCCCGATGATACCCGTCGCTACCACCAGCGATGACGCTGCGTCTGAACGGGCATGCCAGGCATTCGCTATCAGCAATGAAGACTTGATACGCGTGGCAACAGCGAACATATACCGGAATAACAGCTCCTTGGTCGCAAGAGCTCCCAGGGCAACCCAGAGGGCGATAACGTGAACCGTCGGGATGGTTTCAGGATGTAATATTTTCCCGATGGCAGACCAGAGCATGCCCACGCCCACCAAAAATAACAGCGCACCCAGTATCATCGATGCGCCATTCTCATAGCGCCAGTGTCCGTAGTGGTGATTGCTGTCTGGTAGCTGGCGGCTTTTGATGCTGGCAATCAGCACAACAAAATCGGCGACTAAATCCGAGAGGGAATGTATACCGTCAGCAATCAGCCCCTGCGAGCCAGAAAAGACGCCTGCCACTATCTGAAAAAGCGATAACAAGATATTGACCACAATGCTGACCAGTGTGCTTCTTCTCACAGCCCGTGAGCGTGCATTAAATTCATCAGCATTCATGGCTTCAGGATTATGCATGAAAATTCCTTTTCGAATACAAAGACTGTAACGCTGAAATATTCAGAATGTGTTATTGGTTATGCTTTATTTAAAAAATAACCACTGACCATTTTGAATGGTAATCATTCTGCCAGATGTGTTTATTCAACAGATATCTTTATTAAAGGACGGTTCCATAATCGAAAACAGCGCTGATGCATTATTTCACCCGCGAGCGAACCACTTTTTTCTTCGCTTTACGCACCGCTTTCTTTTTGGCATTTTTTTTCGTGACCTTCGCAGCGTCCTGTTTCAGCGTACCAGCCTGAGCATGCTGGTTAAGCGGGGATACCGAAACGGCTGCGAAAGAGCTGGTAGCAAAAAGGGACAGCGTAGCCCCTGGCAGGACAACCGATAATTTTGACATGGCAACATCTCCTGACTGTTAAGGGAATATCAACGGTGAAGATGTAACCGGGAGACAAACGGAGTCAATACAGGCAGATGCAACTGCGCCTCTCCCACAAACCCAATTCCGAGGTCCGAAAAACCCGCTGCCAGCACCACGCTGCCACATCTTCCCGGCACGGCAGACGTCGGGCATAAAAAAGCGCAACACAAAAGGGCCAGTGTTGCGCGCTGTATAAAAATGAGGGTTGATAATCCGGTTAATACAAAAATGAAGCAGTGGCATATAACGGACTCATTAGCGCAACGAGGAAGCGGGTTCGTCAACTTCCGCCGGGAAAAACGTCGGCCTCTTGCCACATACCCGATGCTGCGGTGAAAAAACCGGCCAGCCAGTGACCGGTTCAGGTGTCGCTGGTATCACATCAGAACTGGTAAACCAGACCGGTGGCCACGATATTATCCGTTGCCACGCCGGTGTCGCGGGTGAACTTATTGTCGTCGATCAGGTTAATTTTGTAGTCAACATAGGTGGACATATTCTTGTTGAAGAAGTAGGTCGCGCCGAGGTCGATGTAGTTCAGCAGATCCTGATCGCCGTAGCCCTCGATGTTCTTGCCGCGGGAGTGCAGATAAGCAATGGACGGACGCAGTCCAAAGTCGAACTGGTACTGTGCCACAGCTTCAACGTTCTGCGCCTTGTTGGCAAAGCCGTACGAATGATCGCCGTCATTGCTGCCAAAACGGGTGGCGTTGTAGCTCTGGGTGTACTGGGTCGCCAGGTAGACATTATTGGCGTCATACTTCAGCCCGCCGGAGTATGTGGTAGCTTTATCGCCATTGCCAAAATCCAGATGGTTCTGGTCATCGGTGCGTTTTGAGCTGGCAATAGCAGTGCCCACGCTGAAGCCCTCACCAATATCGTACGTCAGGGAGCCACCGAAACCGTCACCGTTCTGCTGCATGGCATCACGACCGTTGTTGGTGGCACCTTCACCGGATACGCTGCCGTTTTTGCCCTGATACTGCAGGGCCAGATCCAGGCCGTTCACCAGACCGAAGAAGTCGTTATTACGGTACGTGGCCACACCACTGGCACGTTGCTGCAGGAAATTGTCTGATCCATATGTGTCGCCACCAAACTCCGGCAGAACGTCAGTCCATGAGGTCACGTCGTAAACCACACCGTAGTTACGACCGTAATCAAATGAACCCCATTCACCAAACTTCAGTCCGGCAAAGCCCAGGCGGGTCCATGACTGATTGCCAGAGCCTTCAGCCTTGTTAGCCTGAACGTTGTATTCCCACTGACCGTAGCCGGTCAGCTGGTCATTCACCTGGGTTTCGCCCTTGAAGCCGACACGGGCATAACTCTGGTCGCCGTCGGCACCTTTGTCATCGGAGAAGTAATGCAGGCCGTCGACCTTACCGTACAGATCCAGCTTGTTGCCGTCCTTGTTATAAATTTCCGCGGCGTGTGCAGCACCTGCGGCCAGCAGTGCCGGAACCAGCAGGGAAAGAACCTTTAATTTCATCTGAATAGCCTCTGCTTTGATTTTTTTTACCACTGAACGGGGCAGAAAACCTTTCCCCGGTATATGCCATACACATACCGGACAGACAATCGCAACGGGTATACAGGGAAATCAACGAATAACGTCACAGAATAGCCACCGGCCGTCAGTACTTTCCGCCGAAGCGGGGTGTCGCCTGAGATTCACGCACGACGTCAGCGCCGGAGCACGTAACCGCCAGCATAGTGATTCACCATGAATGTGATCTCTGTTAATTATTCCCGATGGATATGTTGAGAATTTTCCTGCCCCTGAACGACTGGATATATTCGTCAGGGGATCAGAAATGAAGAACAGGCTGTATCTGACATTGAACGAAACTGAAAGGGTGCTGCGGGCAACGGATAACGCCCGACGCGGGCTGCGGGTCAGCGAGCTGACCGGATTGAAGGTGCAGAATGTGGATTTTACCGGGACGCGTATTTATATCCACCGGTTAAAGAACAGCTTCAGCACCGTGCACCGGCTCCAGCCGGAGCTCTGGATAGCGTGCCGTCCGCCGTCCGATGCGTATTCCGCTCTGCTCGATCATGTTTTCGCGTGGAACGTCGATCAGCGATGCCGGAGTTACAGGCAGGTTACCAGACTTCGGGCGATTCTGACGCCATTTCGCATTTGCGTATTCCGCTGATTAAAACTATACGAAACATTATTCAGAAAGCGTTCCTGATGCTGA
>NZ_JBDKEE010000069.1:0-3081 GCF_051130085.1 Enterobacter sp. PTB | reverse complement strand
TATTTCCGACTGATAGCTGCTCATGGCACATCCTTCGCGTTATTTGAGAATGATTGAATGATTAGAGAAGCCCGGATACTAGGAATGGGGGAGGGAGGAAATCAAATCGACAGTGGATTTCTCTGCTTTAAGCTATACGTGCGGAATATTATTTCATTCTGTTTATTTGGTATATTTGTTAACCAGCCGGAGGGAATGCATCTTGCTGTAACCAGCCTCCCGTTTGTCGTCGCTATGATTTTTGTGGTGAAATCAGAATAAAATCCAGGCAATTAAGGCCCGTAATTAATCGTATTATCATTTACGGCATCACGTTATGTTTTTGCAACCAAATGTGAATTACAGTTAATTGTGATTTACATCACGAAAACACCTTTGTCACGACGGTTTTAACGTCATCGTCCTGCCCACACAACGACATCTCTGGAGTGAACCAGGGGAGATTTCTCAGCGCCGGGAATATCGCTGGGAAACGAATCGCTGATCGACGTTCCACGCGAAAACATGATCGATCAGAGCGGAATACGCATTTATCCCGGTCCGACATTACGCGAACGTCGGGCGCGTCTGCAACGCACTGCCCGGTGACATGACCGCAGAAAATGACACGGTATCTGGACAAACCATACCTCCCGTGCCCATTGCTTATCTGTTAATAGATTGTAACGCACTGATGAATAAGGACCAGGATTATGAAAAAACTGATGTTCACCCTGCCATTGCTGGCCGGTCTCACCGCAGTACATCCGGCGATGGCGGCCATGGATGGGAACGACATAGTGTCCCTGGGCTATGCCCAGCAGCACAGTGACCGCGCAGGTACCCTGCACGGCTTTCGTCTGGGGGACAACCATTCCTTCGCGGATAACTGGGGGCTGAACACTTCGGCCTCATGGACCATGAAAGACGGCGGTGACAATGGTGAATCCAATCTTGTTTCCCTGCTGACCGGCCCGTCGTATCAGATTAGCGACATACTGGGTCTGTACGCTCAGGTGGGGCCAGCGTTCTTCCATGAAGATGCACTGGGCACTAAATGGGGTTACGGCTACGGTGCCGGATTCCAGATCACACCGCGCGAGGACATCAATATCACCGTGGGCTATGAAGGTTCAGATTTCAGCAGCGACCACACCAGCGGCAGTCTGGACACCAACGGCTGGAACCTCGGGGTAGGTTACCGTTTCTGACGGTGATGTCAGCGTGATGCCCGAAGCCGTTTGTCCCAATACGCAGGCTTCGGGCTGAACAGCATCGCCAGATGTTAAGTACTGACAGAATGTAAACAGCATCCCCCGAGAGGATTCATCAGCATACGACAGGACAGTGACCATGTTACACGACCTTTTAATTGCCGGTGTTGTTGGTTTATTTATTTTACTGATGGTGACATCTGTTTTCTTTTTACTCATGAGTCTGGGAGAATAACAAGATTCATATCAGATATAATCCTGGCGGTTATTTAAAATAATATTCATCCACAACCCTTCTGGCGGAAAAAAGAATGAGTAATGACGACCTGACTAACGCGCTAAATGCAGTCAACTTTGCCCACCAGATTTTTGAGTCCCCCTCCAGTCGGGAGGAGGAGGAACTTCGTCATTTATTAAACGCAGTCCGGCAACGTCTTCAGGAGATGCATACCGGGTGCAACGGGCGTTTTGCCCCGGAAAATCGATGACTCATCACTGATGGCGATGGGCTCACAATTTCCCGTGCATTTGCCTGTACAATAATTTTTTGATGAACATCGCAGAACGATTATTTTATGTTTTTATCTGCTATCTTCCGTTCACAGACTCAGTCTGCGTTATTTCCTCATTAAGACTAAAATCATTGGCGCTGCCCGTATGGAGATACACTGACTTTTTTTATTTTCACCGGAAAATGCAATTTTTCGTTGTATTTGATGATAATTACGGATGGTAACTAACCGGAGTATTCTAACAAAAAAACCTCAGGAAATAAATTATCATATTGCATGGAGAAAAACCGACTGTAATAATGCGCTCCCCACAATACAATAATGTCATTCATCATCTATGCTACCTCTCTACCTCTCTACCTCTCTACCTCTCTACCTCTCTACCTCTCCCCGGAATTACTGGCCGCGATCGTTCTGACGGGTTGTCAGATACGCCCACAGGGTAAATTTACGGCTGAACAAATCGCCACCATGCGGTCTTACGGCTTCAGTGAGCTGAATGGCGACTGGTCGCTCTGTCTCTCCGACAAAATCCTGTTTGGTAAAAATGATTACCGTTTACGCTCCGACACAGAGCAAAAAATTGACGCCATGGCGTCGAAAGCGTCCACTATGGGGTTAAAACACGCCAGAACGAATTGGCGATCGATCACCGTGCGAATATGCAATCGTCATCACCGGACCGTAACACCGTGTCTGCGGATGGAATGAATGACATAATTTCAGGCCAACCGCTACGCATTAATATTTTACAGCTCCATCAACGTGTTGCGGTGCCTGGTGCTTCCAGGTAAGCCGTTGGTCAGCCACCGTGGCTCGTGGTTTTTTAAGCAAATCCTTCGTTGAATTTACCGCTGTTTCACCCCGACGCTAGTGGGATCCACCACAACATTGACACGTTCCGGCAGACAGGTGGCATAAAGCAAGTACCAAAAAGTCACCCACCGACTGTAAGCCGATAAACCGGGATCCGGCGGATCGTACCGGTGAGGTTATCGGAGACCTCTGTTTCGGATGTTGCGATAGCCATACCTGATTTGCGTAACCGCAGTACATCGGCGGCGATCCGCTGAATGCCAAACCAGAACATCCCGTCGAGTGCGGTTACCTGTAGACCGCTTTCCAGCGCCAGCCTGAGGCGTTCGCGTGGCGCTTTCACGTCTTTCGCAATCTGCTGATAAGGCGAGGCCGTTACACCAGTGGGATCCAGACGCCGGATGCGAGTGACCATACGGTACTGAAACTCGTCCGGTATCGCACTGAGATCGGAGCGCAAACTCCAGACGCAGACAAAGCGCTTCCCGTTGAAGAGCGCCTCTTTCTGGTTAAGCTGTAGCTCGTTGCGCAGGTTGGCGATCAACTGGGGCGTGCGGGTT
>NZ_JBDKEE010000068.1:0-3392 GCF_051130085.1 Enterobacter sp. PTB | reverse complement strand
TGAGAAAAACCGCGAGAAAATCGAAAAGAAGATCGAGCAGGCAGAAAAACGGATATCCGATAAGGAATGCAAACGGCAAAGACTTTGACAACGTTGATGAGGTTCTGACCTTGCTTCGCCAGGAAAAGCAGGGGCGCTGGTTGTCGGGGGCGAACAACATGTGGCACGGTGGTATACATGTCAGCCGCAATACGGCGCCCTGGTCGGTACTGACAGCGGATACCCGTGACGGTGTGGTCCCGCTACAGTGTATTGCCAGCGGTGAGCTGGTCGCCTGGCGCGTGTGCCAGGATTTCTTTATGGGCAATCTGGGTGACAAACCGTTGCAGTATTCGCCATCGTTTTTGCTGGTGCGTTCGGTACATAAACCTACCCAGGACGCGTCCACGTGGCTGTGCTTTTATACGCTGTATATGCATCTTGCGCCGCTCTCCTGTTATCCGAAATGGCCGGTATACCAGGTGACCCAGAAGGGTGATAGTCTCATTATGCGTCGGTACAGCGGCAGTGAGGTCTCCGGGCAACCGGCTCCGGCGGAAATATCAAAGGCCCGTCTTCACAGTGGTGAACTGGTGCTGGTTGAGCGACAGGAAACGTTCCTGCTGCATAGCGGGCAGGCGGAGGTGTTCGGCCTCGCACAAAGGCTGAAAGATGGTGCCCCTGTGGGCGATAAGTTCTGGACTTCGGTTCGACTCGCTTTTATGGAGCCGCTTGGCGAACAGTATAGTTATCTGCCCGGCTGGATGTCGGTGGCGCTGAAAGCGGGGCAGTTTGATACCGTGGTGTGCCCGAAGGTGATGACGGCCATTAAGGCCGGTGATGCGATTGGCTTTCTGGGCAAAGACGATCTCCCCGATGGTTTCAGGAATGTGTCAGAAGACTGGTTCTCGCACATCGAGGTATTCAGCAACGACGGGAGGATGCCATTGTTTCTCAATAACCCCGCGCAACTGAATACGGGGCGTCAGTTTTTGCTGGTTCCCGTAGGGAAGCAACTTTACCAGTGCGAAGAAAAAGGCAGCAGTCATACGTTTGAGCCGGTGGGGATGACGAATCAGGGGGATGCGGCAGATATCATTCCGGCCGAATCAGCCACATCCGCGACAGACAGTGCCAGAGTGGCGTATCTGCAAATTCGGCCTGGTACCTGGATACGCAAGGAGGATGTGGAAACGGTGAGTCAGAATGACCTGACGAAACTGAAGTTTAAGGCTGTGGGGCAGGAGCCTGTGAAGAACCAGCTTCGTAGCCTGGAAACACAGTGGGTCATCGATGCGTTCCGCTGGCTGAGCAGCCAAATCTGGGGTGGACGTGACCAGGAATCCAGGCAGATGCAGGACTATTACGCTCGTATGGCTGATGAACTGGAGAAGGGGAATATTCCTCAGGGCGCAATAGACCGGTACCGCAGATCGATATCGAATGCACTCCACCACTGGAATCCACATATTGATTTTTTCCTGCGCAGGCTTGTGGTGAAGCACGAGAGCGAATGGCACGGTGGTAGTACAAACCCTAAATGGAAAGAAGTGCTGGCCCCGATGTCAGGGGATTTTTTGGCCTACGTAAAGCAATGGCTGGATGCGCATGAATGGATGAGCCAGGTGCCTGAGTTCAGCAAGGACGAAGCGATATGGCATTTTCATCCTGTAGAGTTTTTAGCCGTTATTAATAATTCAATACCATCAGTACAAGAAGCCAGAGTTCGTGCATTCATGAGGATGATTCGGGTTGGTGAAGGGACTGTCGGTGAGATGGGATATGAAACGTTATTTGGTGGCGGTTCATTTATTCGTGACTACCATAAAAATTTCAATGTTCATCCGCACATATCAGTAACCAGTGGAAAGTTGACCTCATCGGCTGCAGGGGCTTATCAAGTAATGGGCTATACATGGGATGATAAAAATATGGCCTCATATAGACTACATTATGGAATCAATGATTTTAGTCCAAAGTCACAAGATGAATTCTGTGTTTTAATCTTTAAATATAAACGTAAGGGGTCTTTAGATAAAATAATAGCAGGAGATATCGATGGAGCTTTGGATATTTTGAGCTATGAGTGGGCTAGTTTACCACCTGGAAGATACGGGCAACCAGCAAAAACCAGAAAAGATGTTATCTCAATATATGAGAAATATCTTTCTGATGAGTTGAATGGTGAAACTGATCTTCATGTTTCCAGTGAGTTTATTAATGATGTTATTAAGGATTAACTATGCGGTTCGTAGCATTTATACTATTTGTTTATTCCATTTTTACATATGCAAACACTGACTTTGGCTTGTGGGGGACAACATGCAGCAATGACGGTTTTTTGCTCAAAGTTAGTGATGGAAGTTCTCCGCTAGTAATTAATGACAATCAGATAGTTATTTCTATACACGCTAAAAAAAATCCTGATGGTGTCATTCATTTCTTTTATGATAAAACTTTAGATCTTGGGGCGGGAGGAATGAATCTTGATTGGGATAATGTTAGCCTGCAGTCAGAGATCGCAGATATGAAAGTTAATGGTGATTCAGGGGTGTTTAAATGGAATGGTTTTTTTAATGATGCAAATAAAAAATATTTTTGGGTGAACGAACCTGATTTTGTTCAGGGGTATGCTGAGCACAATATAATAAAATTACACAGGTGTAAGTAGTTTTATTTTTCCTGCACAGGTTGGTGGTAAAACACGAAAGTGAATGGCACGGAGGTAGCACGAACCCTAAATGGAAAGAAGTGTTTGCCACTGTATCAGGTGATTTTTTAGCCTACGTTAAACAGTGGCTGGATGCGCATGAATGGATGAGTCAGGTGCCAGAGTTCAGCAAAGATGAAGCGATATGGCATTTTCATCCGGTGGAGTTTTTGGCAGCTATAAACACAGTGACCATTAACTTAAAAATTGCTCGATTAAGAGCGTTTATGCGAATGATCCGTGTTGGTGAAGGTACTACTACAGCTTTAGGATATAGAACTATGTTTACTGGTGCTATATTTGATAGTTTCGATGAACATCCAAATCAATTACATACCGCTAATAATATCAGTTCCACAGCCGCTGGGGCGTACCAGTTTTTATATAGAACCTGGCGTTCGTTAAAATTGAAATTACAGCTTTCTAATTTTTCTCCTAACAATCAGGACCTCGCTTGCATTGAGTTAATTTACGAAGATCATGCTTTACAGCTGATTTTAGATGGGGAAATAAACGAGAGTATAAATCTGTGTGAAAGTACATGGGCTAGTTTACCTGGCTCCCCGCATGGTCAGCCAACACAAAAATTAAATAATGCTATACTGGAGTACAATAAATATCTTGAGGAAGAGCAGAAAGGGATTACATCAGGGAAAGATCACGTAACGAGTGTTTTTTGAACAATTGGTCGTATATTTATCAA
>NZ_JBDKEE010000067.1:0-3637 GCF_051130085.1 Enterobacter sp. PTB | reverse complement strand
GCGCTGATTCATCTCATCGTGCTCTCAGTTCTGGCTCAATAGCCGCCCTTCACGTGTCCGGCAACGCCGGATGACTCAATCTCAACTCATATTTGACTCACCAAAGGTGCAATATGCGCATTTATATTGACGACGGCTCAACCCATATCAAAATGCTGTGGGAGCAGCACAGCAAGACGTTTACTCACATCAGTCCCAATAGCTTCAAACGCGGATGGTCAGCCACGTTTGGCAACGGTAAGCCGTTTAACTACACAGCTGGCAAAGAGAAATATTCATTCGACCTCATTTCCCCAGATACCCTCACCACCAGCAATATCGAGTGGCAGTACAGCCCGCTCAATGCCGTTGCAGTCCATCACGCGCTACGGACCAGTGGGCTTGCACCGCAGTGCGTGGATATCGTGGTAACGTTGCCGCTGGCGGAGTTTTACGATGAAGACTCCCAGTACCGGCTTGATAACATTGAGCGCAAGAAGCAGAGCCTGCTACAACCTGTGGAACTAAATAACGGTCACCTCTTTACCGTCACTCGCGTTACCGTGCGCCCGGAGTCTATTCCTGCCGGGATTACGCTGTGCGATCAACTCTCGCCCTCCAACTCGGTATTGATAGTTGACCTTGGCGGAACCACACTGGATATCTCGCAGGTAGCGGGCCAGATGTCTTCAGTATCGCGTATCTACGGCGATCCGGCGTTAGGCGTATCGCTGGTGACCGATGAAGTGCAGCAGGCTTTACGTAAAGCCGGTATGTCGCTCTCCCGCTATAACGTGGACAGATTGATTATCAAACGTTTTGACAAGACGTACCTGGCGAACAATATCAACGATCCAAATGCTGTCGATAGCATTAAGCAGGCAATCCAAAGCGGTATTGCGCGTTACCAGGCGCGGGTGCTGGAAGCGATTGATCGCTTTAGGGGGTACACCCATGTGGCAGTCGTGGGCGGGGGAGCCTGCCTGCTGGCTGATGACATTCGTATTCACGTTAACCTGCGCGAAGATCGTTTCTTTGTGGCACAGGATCCGCAGTTCGCACTGGTACATGGCCTGAAAGCCATTGGTTAGGAGAGGTAGACATTGACCCGAAGAAAAGTACTGATCTACCTCCGACCTGAAACACATGCCTCTGAACGTTTTGCGGAAGCGAGGATTGAGGCACATCATCGCGGCGATCGCGGAGAGTTATCACGAACAGCTTTACTTGCAGGTATTGCGCTGGGCGAGATTGACAGCCGGTTACCATCGGTACTGGCCGCATTGCTGGCAGACAACACGAGCCCGGAAACACTGCGCACTATGCTGGTCTCGTTTCTGAACATCCAGCCGGGATCGCATCAGCCTGTATCGGTAGTAGTCACAGTACCAACACCAGAGGTAACGAAACGGCCCACCAGCAGTGTTTCAGCAAAGAATCTGGCGGGCTCCCTGCCAGAGTGAAATATTATTTCATCACCAAATGGAAGCAAAAAAATAATCCAGGACGCTCAGCCTATGTGGCCGGGCGTCCTTTTATCGCTATATTCTTTTTTTTATCAGAAATCTCGTTGAGCATTAGCCTCTTATGCTCACGGAATGGTTCAGGTAACAGCCGATAAACGAAAAATCCCTCGTCATCAGGCAAGCGTTCAGCACTCAGATTACACTGCGCAGCAGCGCAGGAATACCGCTGATATACCACTGTTCGGTATCCACTCCAGCTGCCAGTAACCGCTTTTCGGGCAGGCTTCACCGCTGCGGCACAGAAGCAGGGCGACATCATCCTTATTAAAATGGGGTGATGAAGGCAGCGGTCTGCCCGTCGCCGGGTTTAGCTGTTTTGCTTTTGCCAGTTCCGCAATTAGAGATTCAGTGGGTTTGGCTGGCGGGATATTGGCTTTGCGCTCTTCCAGCCATTTTAGTTTGCCGTCCCAGGCTGGCAGCGGTGCCGGTGGCAACGGCACGATGTCGTTGATTTCCGGGACAGTTGGACTGGCGTAGGAATAATCAGACAGGATTTTCCAGATTTGTTCATAGCGGAGCGCACGCTCTGGATCTTTTTTTAAGCCCAGAAAATATAAAGATGCTTCTGAATCAGGATCTGAAAATGCATTACTAAGCCTGCTCGCGGCTGCATCATCCCCTGCTGCGACACCCATTTGAAATACTTCCAGAGCTTCATCATACTGTTCTTGGATCTTCAAACTAATACCCAAGAATCGAGCCGCCTCACCTTGCCCTTGTTCTGCAGCACAACGTCGCATTTGCTGTGCAATATCGGGAGCCATTTTGGCCGGAGCTAATTTGTCACCGACATAGGCCTGTGCCTGCGCATTCCCCTCATCCGCAGCCTTGCGGTAATAACGCAGCGCCATCTCGTCATCCTGCTGCAATCCCGCAGCGCCGTGCTGCAGATAAATCGCGACAAAGTAATAACCTGAAGCCACGCCGGCATCGATAAGCGCCTGGCTCATCCGCAGACGCTCAGCGCCGCTGAGATGAAAATGCCCGCGCATCGCACCATTTTGCAGATTAATATTGGCCTTGTCGTGCCCGTTTTCAGCGGCGATGCGGTAAAGCCGTTCAATTTCCGCATCAACTTTTACATCTTCCTTTAACTGGTTATTCTTCTGCAGCCAGCGGGCGTACTTAAACAGCACATCACTCTCTGCAGAGGGCTGTGGAATATTCTCATGCTTACAGGTAAACGCCAGCCGGGTATTGATAGTCGATAACGGATCCACGTCAGTTTCCTTTTTAACAGAGGTCGGGGACGTTCCCCCGTCACAGGCTGCCAATGCAAGGCAAGCCAGAAGTAATAATTTACGCATCAGTCCCAGTCCTTGATCGTAGATTTGTTATAATTAAATGCTATTAATGGTGCTTCAGGGACATCTGTTCCGGATTGTTGGAAAATTTTATTTCTTTTAAGTAAATCATCCCAAGCTTTAAACGCCTTCTCCCTGCCGTACAGCGCATGCGCCGTTTCGGTCTTTCCCGTACCGCTGGGGCCCGCCAGCAGGAACACGTCCTGTGGCCCGCTCTCCGGCATCAGCCCGGTTTTTGAGGCCCGCAGGCGCTGGGCAATGGCGGTCAGGGCGATATCCTGGCCGACAACACGTCCGGTCAGCAGGGTTTCCAGATGCAGCAGTTCGGCCTGTTCGTCTTTCAGCAGCGACGACAGCGGCACGCCGGTCCAGTCGGCAATACCGGCCACGGTTTTCGTCACACAATGAGTACCATTTTGCATGAGCAGGGCTTTACGCCAGCAAAGATAAAAACAGGACACTCGGTCTTCATGGTTGGGCATTCTTTTTCTTTACTCTCTATTTAAGTTATTGAAAAATAAAATAATAAATAGAAAAAATAAGAAAGAAAATGCCAAGACTGACTGTAGAAGCTCCCTCACTCAATGTTATTGTTCTCAAATGACAGGGCGTGAAGCAGACTTCTTACACCCTGGACTGTCACTTTTGCGCCAAGAGTGGACTTTGCTCCCAATATCGAGTTAATCATTGGAACATTGATCGCCTCTATTGAAAATTTTCACCGTATCCAATATATCGGTGTAGAGGGCTTTCCTCTTAAACCTCTAAAGGATAACCGCGAATTCAGATAATAAGTGCAACGCTCGGTCATGTGGATGGGGGAACGGT
>NZ_JBDKEE010000066.1:0-3681 GCF_051130085.1 Enterobacter sp. PTB | reverse complement strand
GTTTCTTTCGGTATAACAAACCAGGTCATTGCCGGGCCGTTGATATCAAAATCACCGAATCCTGCACCATTCAGCACGGGATTATCCCAGGTTCTGATGTAATAGCGTTTTTGCCCGAGATCGGCCACAGATATCCACTGCGTGTAGTCTCAGGAACACCCTTATCCCGAATCAGTCCTTTCGGAATAGCAAAGCTGCTGGCAATATGCTCTGCCATTCTTACCCCCGGCAGCCCCCCGCAGTCTTCTGTGCTGACTGGATTTGCCCCTGTAACTCCAGACTCATCGACTCTCTTGTTTAGGCCTGCCGGCGTCGCAGGTATTCCCGCGGCGAACGGTAGCCTAACGCACTGTGCGGATGACATTCGTTATAATGTTCGAACGCCATCGCCAGGTTCTGCACTGCCGTACCAGCAACACCGCCCGGACAAAGCGGGATGCGGAGGTCGGGTCTCCCGTCATGCCACGAAGCCCGTATCCCACATCCGCAGGTGTACCTGCCATTGATCACTTCCTTAAATTTTTTCCGTAATCGCCCGCAGCGCTTCGTGGGCTTTAATGAAATGGTCACCCCCACCCTGTGTGCGGTACGCTGACAGGGTGTTCTTTTTCTGGAGAGGCCATCATGCAAAACGTCACGCTTATTGGTATCGATCTCGGCAAACATTCCTTCCACATCCACTGTCAGGATAAATCCGGCAAACCACTTCTTCGTAAGAAATTCACCAGAGCCAAGCTCATTGAGTTTCTTGGGGGATGTGCTTCGGCTACCGTTGTGATGGAAGCCTGCGCTGGCGCGCACTTTATGGCTCGTCGGATCGCGGATTTAGGACATGAAGCAAAACTCATTTCTCCGCAGTTTGTCCGCCCTTTTGTAAAAAGTAATAAAAACGATTTTGTTGATGCTGAAGCCATATGTGAAGCTGCATCCCGCCCTTCCATGCGGTTTGTACAATCCAGAACGGAGGCTCAACAAGCCATGCGTGCGCTGCACCGCGTTAGGGAGTCACTGGTCAGAGACAGGGTTAAAACAACCAATCAGATGGATGCGTTTTTACTGGAATTTGGCATCAGCATGCCAGTAGGAACGGCTGTAATAAAACGCCTTTCAACAGTGCTAGAGGAAAATGAGCTCCCTCCTTATCTGGAACAGTTACTACTTCGGCTCCACAATCATTACCAGTATTTGCTGGAACAGATTGCAGAGATTGAGGTTGCACTTGAGCAGGAGCTATCCCGTGACGAAACAGGGCAACATCTGATGACAATTCCAGGTATTGGACCGATAACCGCCAGCGTCTTATCATCCCAGTTGGGGGATGGTAAACAGTATCCCAGCAGTCGGGATTTTGCCGCATCAACTGGCCTGGTACCACGCCAGTATAGTACCGGCGGGAAAAACACGTTACTGGGGATAAGTAAACGTGGAAACAAAAATCTGCGACGACTACTGGTGCAATGTGCCCGGGTTTTCATTCTGCACATTGACACACAGTCTGGTTGTTAGCGCCAATGATATAAGACGGTAATTCACCATTTGGATTGTCCGCTCCACCCAACATGTTGTTTCCTTAAGGTTCTCACACCAGAAAGGACATCAACATGCTGAACAGAGAGGACTTTTACATGATAAAGCAAATGCGTAAGCAAGGTGCGTACATTGTCGACATTGCGACTCAGGTTGGTTGTTCGGAGCGTACCATCAGACGCTATCTTAAATACCCTGAACCACCGGCCAGAAAAACGCGCCACAAAATGGCCAAACTGAAGCCGTTCATGGACTATATTGACACGCGTCTGACTGAAAATGTCTGGAATGGCGAGGTCATTCTCGCGGAAATTAAAGCGATGGGTTACAGCGGTGGTCGCTCCATGCTGCGTTACTACATCCAGCCCAAACGCCAAATGCGGCCATCAAAGAAAACAGTCCGCTTCGAAACCCAGCCCGGTTACCAGCTGCAGCACGACTGGGGCGAAGTCGAGGTGGAGGTCGCAGGACAGCGATGCAAAGTTAACTTCGCGGTGAATACGCTGGGGTTCTCCCGTCGCTTCCATGTCTTTGCCGCACCAAAGCAGGACGCTGAACACACCTATGAGTCGCTGGTCCGCGCCTTCCGCTACTTCGGTGGCAGTGTGAAAACCGTGCTGGTTGATAACCAGAAGGCGGCGGTGCTGAAAAATAACAACGGAAAAGTGGTGTTCAACTCCGGGTTCCTGTTGCTGGCCGACCACTATAACTTCCTGCCACGCGCCTGCCGTCCGCGCAGGGCCAGAACCAAAGGCAAGGTGGAACGAATGGTGAAATATCTTAAGGAGAACTTCTTCGTCCGGTACCGCAGGTTCGACAGCTTCGCCCATGTTAACCAACAACTGGAGCAGTGGATGGCTGATGTGGCTGATAAACGGGAGCTTCGCCAGTTCAGACAGACGCCAGAACAGCGCTTCGCGCTGGAACTGGAGCATCTGCAGCCGCTACAGAATACGGACTTCGATACCAGCTACTTCGACATCCGCCATGTGTCGTGGGACAGTTATATCGAGGTTGGCGGCAATCGTTACAGTGTTCCCGAAACTCTGTGCGGGCAACCGGTCTCGATACGTATATCGCTGGATGACGAGCTGCGGATCTACAGTAATGAGCAGCAGGTGGCATCGCATCGGCTCTGTTCAGCACCATCTGGCTGGCAGACGGTCCCTGAGCACCATGCCCCGCTCTGGCAGCAGGTCAGCATGGTGGAGCATCGCCCTCTGAGTGCTTATGAGGAGCTGCTGTGATGCATGAACTTGAAGCGCTGCTGAGCCGTCTGAAAATGGAGCACCTGAGCTATCACGTTGAAACTCTGCTGGAGCAGGCGGCTAAAAAAGAGCTGAACTATCGGGAGTTCCTGTGTATGGCGTTGCAGCAGGAATGGAACGGCAGACATCAGCGCGGCATGGAGTCCCGGCTGAAGCAGGCTCGTCTGCCATGGGTCAAAACGCTGGAGCAGTTCGACTTCACCTTCCAGCCGGGCATCGATCGTAAGGTTGTCAGGGAGTTGGCTGGTCTGGCGTTCGTGGAGCGCTGCGAAAACGTGATCCTGCTGGGTCCTCCGGGTGTCGGGAAAACCCATCTGGCCGTTGCTCTCGGCGTGAAAGCGGCGGATGCGGGGCACAGGGTACTCTTCATGCCACTGGACAGACTGATCGCGACGCTGATGAAGGCGAAGCTGGAAAACCGACTGGAGCGCCAGCTACAGCAACTAAGTTATGCCCGGTTGCTGATCCTGGACGAAATAGGCTATCTGCCGATGAACCGAGAGGAAGCCAGCCTGTTCTTCCGGTTACTGAACCGTCGGTATGAAAAGGCGAGCATCATCCTGACGTCGAACAAAGGCTTCGCAGACTGGGGAGAGATGTTCGGCGATAATGTACTGGCAACGGCGATCCTGGATCGGTTGTTGCACCACTCAACGACAGTGAATATCAAAGGGGAAAGTTACCGGCTGAAGGAAAAACGCAAAGCCGGAGTGTTGGCCAAAAACGCAACGCCAATCAGTGATGATGAAATGGCGGAAAGTGGACAACAGAAGTGAGCAAATAGCGGACATTAAAAATGGCGAAAAACGGTCATAAACCTTGGCGTTGACAGCGTGTGCTCCACATATTTTCCGACCAGGATACGGGCCAGCAGGCTGCTGCCCAC
>NZ_JBDKEE010000065.1:0-3772 GCF_051130085.1 Enterobacter sp. PTB | reverse complement strand
ATTCCGCTGATTAAAACTATACGAAACATTATTCAGAAAGCGTTCCTGATGCTGACCTCTTCGGAGCGGATCATTGTTCTTCCGGAAAATGTTGTAAAGCCCCCTCCCGTTGTTATAAGCACAGCATGAAATATGACTACCCCGCACGTATCCACGCCCTGGAATATCTGATTAACCAAAAGACTCAAGCATTCCGTAAGAAAGTCACTCAACTCAGCCCGGTGGCAGAAACAGAGCCACTCCTGCGTCTGGCGCTGAGCACACCGAAGAAAGAAAGGAAAAACACAAGACTTCCCCCCTCTGCAGGCACAACAGGGACCGTATGCCCTGCACTCCCCTGTCCTGCCGGCATCGTAGTCGCTGTGTCCCCTGAGCACCTGCCCCGCGGAAAAAATGTCCATTACCAGCAAAAGCGTATGAACCGGATCCCGGCACTCGCCTGTCAGTGACGCGGTTTATCCTGCTTCAGCCATAAAATAAGGAGTTGAAATGCTAGAATTATTTGATGTCGGTTACGAAGAATTGCAGTCAACGCATTCGGACGAACTTTACCGGCTACGCAAAAAAACCTTCAGTGACAGGCTTGGGTGGGATGTCACATGCAAGTTTGATATGGAGTTCGATGAATTCGATAATCCAGACACACGCTACATACTGGGTATGTATAAAGGTGAACTCGTTTGCAGCGTGCGCTTCGCAAACCTCAGCCAGCCAAATATGATCACCCATACCTTCCGGCAGTGCTTTAATCAAATACCACTCCCGGCCACCGGCACAGAATCGAGTCGATTTTTTGTCGACAAAGCACGTGCCCGGGAATTACTGGGGGAGCACTATCCCGTGAGCAAGATCCTGTTTCTTTCCATGATCAACTGGGCCATACACCATGAAAAAAATGGCATTTATACCATCGTGAGCCGTGCCATGTTAACTATCCTGAAGCGGTCAGGCTGGCAGATATCTCAGCTCTGTGAAGCATTCCTCAGCCCGCAGGAGCGTATCTATCTGGTGTATTTACCCACAGAAAAGTCAGATCAAGCACGGATGGCTGCAGGACTGGTTACCGGGCTTACATGCCCTCCTCAGTCTGTTATCTCCTGGCCGTTGCTGCTGCCGGTATAATCAGCTCAAGCTCAACGCCCAGTCGGATAGCCTGACGGGCGTTGCTGACACCAAACTTATGCACGAGCTTTCCCATGTGAAATTTCACTGTGCTCACCGAAATGCCGGCAATGGCAGCAATCTCCGGATATGTTTTCCCCATGCTGGCCCAGTACAGCACCTCATTTTCCCTCTGGGTTAACAGGGGTTTCCCTTCACTTCCCGGGCCCCCCGGGACAGAACCGGCCAGAAGATACATCTGTTCATTAATATCAATGAGCAACATCTGCATACTGCCTCGTTCAGAGGAAAGCCGGGCTTCCATTTCCCCTCGTTCATTACTGTCAATGATGATTGACAGTGTCGCCAGATTATTCATGTGGTCGTGCAACACAAAGGTGAATCCGTTGACGATATTATAACGTCTGGAGAGGGTGAAAATCCGGGTGAACTTCAAATCAGACATTAACGCGATGTTTTCGTCCCAGACAAAAGGAGAAATACGCTTAAAAGCATTGAGTATAACCGGGTCAGTAAGTTGAAAATTATTGCCCTGGTAGAGGTTAACCCACTCTTCAGGATAGCTGGAGATAATAAACACATCGGACGGATTTTTTTTACTGATGACCGTATAGGCGTACTCCAGGGTGCCAAATGAGGTCAGTTTCCGGCTGATATGCTCACGAAGCGTTTCTGCTATTGTTTTATTTTCGTTAAAAATAGACAGCATTTCAGGTCCACGACAGTTGAATTTCTTTATCGGGTGAGGACCTGCCCCCTGTACTTTAGAACAGGCAAGGCGGAACTTAAGTACAATTTACGCGTACACCACCCTGTTATAGACTCTATTCTGTTCTGATGTTAAAAAAACCGGACCTTAGCGGTCCGGTAGCCACATTAGCCAACACCAGGGAATAAACGTCCCGGTCAGACAAGGCATGGAAAAAGTCACTGCTGACCGGGATTTCAACCTTATCGTCAATCGGTAAGCATTTCAAATAAACTCACAAATAAAAAGTAAGTACAGGTATCAGTACGTTACTTTCCGTAGCAATCAGAATACAGATGTAATTAACGATTATTATTTACCCGACCCGCACAGATGACTGTCACTTTGTAATAGTGGGAGGCGACGGCATTTCCTGAAAAATAAAAAAATTGACAACGGCAAATACCGTTAAGACAGTGGCATGATAGCATAAATTTATCATGAATAAATAACGCAGGCCATAACATGGTAACCCGGCATTCATGACGCCAGGTTCAGGCGTGACAATATTTATAAAACCAGGACCTCGATACTCAGCCAGACTGAATGAAATAAGATCCGTGCTGTCTTTTTTTTTCAAAACAAAATACAGCAGGTGGTTATGAATGATAATAACGCCAGACACCACGTCCCTGTATCACGGCAGACCTGATTCAGGACGGTTCCCTGCAAAAGAAAACCGCCCTCATGCATTACTTCACCAGCGTGTGGACCGCTTTTCTCTTCGCTTTACGCACCGCTTTCTTTTTCGCGTGTTTTTTGGTTGCCTTTGTGGCTTTCGATTTCAGCGAATCACCCTGAATGTGCTGTACCGTGGAATTCACCGGTGTGACCGGTACGGCTGCCAGCGTTCCCGCGGCATACAAAAACAGGGCAGAGCCCAGTACTGCAGCTGTTAATTTTGACATCGCAACATCTCCTGACTGTTAAGGGAATATCACTGCAGAACATGTGACCGGGAGACAGGCTGCGTCAATACGGGTGACCTCTCCTGCACATTTATCTGTCCAGGGTTTTCTGTCATTCCACACTGAGCGCCATACCGCCCCGCAGCCCCGTCACCGACTCTTTCCGGCCCGGCGCATTTTCTTTACGCCGTGCCCGTCAGGCCTGTATGATAGTGCATTGCCCGCCAGTTTCGCCATCATGTCCGCCCGCAGCCCCGAGACCTGCCGGCCCCTGAACCGGAATGCCCCCGCCGCCACCAGTTTCAGCATTTCACGCGTCACCGTTTCCGGTGCCATCCCGGTATAGTCCGCAATGTCGTATCGCAGCATCGGCAGACGAAACTCACACATCACACGCCCCTCAGCACCATACCGGGAAGCAATGTCATAAATCAGATGCGCCAGGCGCTCGCCGGCACTCAGCCGGCTCAGCTGACGGAGCCGCGCCTTGTTCCCGCGTAAGCAGTCGCTCATCAGCCGGTAAACGTACCGCCGCGCGTCGCGCGTATCCATAAACGCCTCCAGCTGCGACGGGGATAACTGGTGAACGGCGCAGTCGTCAGTCACCTGCGCATATCCCCGGTGTGACTCACCGGGCAGTTCATCAATACCGAGATACTCCCCGGGCAGATAAAACCCGGTGACCTGCTCATCCCCGCCCGGCGTGATGCGAAACGTTTTCACCGCCCCGGACTTAATCAGCCAGAGCCCGCTGCGCCTGTCACCGTCACGCCACAGCAGGGTGTTTTTAGCGTATTTCCTGGCCGGGGCCTGCCTGAGGGCATCCCGTAATGCACTTTCTGGCATAGTCTCTTTCCGTCATGTCACACCGCCGTGCTGTTTTCCGGCGTCAGCGTAAAATCCAGCACGATAATCTCCCGCAGAAGCGGACTCAGCATCGTTTTCAGCGCCGCATGCGCCGGATGGGGCAGATACCGCCGGCGGGCTGCCTCAC
>NZ_JBDKEE010000064.1:0-4087 GCF_051130085.1 Enterobacter sp. PTB | reverse complement strand
AATACTGCGGGCGACGGAAGGTGAAAAAAATGGACTGCGGGATCGCTGCATGATCCTGATGTGTTTTTATCATGGTCTGCGGATCAGCGAACTGCTCGGAATACGCACTCCACGCCCTGTACGGTTTTACCAGCAGACGGTATTTTTCGTCGCGCCGGGTGTGCTGATAAGCCCGTTCGTGCACCGTATCATCCACCGCTGGCATCCGGACAACGACACCACTCCGTAAAGCCTGTGAAGCTCCGTGCCGTCGGGGCTAATGGTGTCGCGGGCATGTCCTGGGTCAGGGCCTTCGGTCTGGGGTGGTGATGTTGTTTTTTGACGGACACTGACCACCACGGCAGCCACGGCAGCCACGGCAGGGGCCGGAGCCCGCGGCCTGGGTTCGCGGGAGCGGGATCTCTGCCCGCCAGCGCACCCGGCGCATCAGAACCAGCAGCAGGGTGTTAAGCAGCACGACGGTCAGCATACACTCCAGGCTGTACTGCCGGTGCTGGCTGAAACTCATCGCCTGATAAAACAGCGTGGCCGCCGACCAGGCCATATCCAGTCCCCAGAACACCGAGAAGAGCATCCATCCGCGTCCCGCTTCCCGGGAGATGGCCCCGACCACCGACATGCAGGGAACGTAGAGCAGGACGAAAATCAGGTAGCTGTAGGCGGCCACTGCGGTGCCAAATTTCTGGCTCATCACGCCCATGGCGCCCCGGGTCATTTCCCCGTCCCCTTTACTGGCTTCGACCGGGTTAATCAGGACGCTGAGGCTGAAGGTGTCTTTCAGGCTTTGCCAGGTGGCCAGAACGGCGCCGGTGAGTTCGCCGGACAGACTGTAGGTGGCGGGACTGAAGGTATCCTTCTGGATATTTTCCGTGGTGTACAGGGTGTTTAATGTTCCCACCACGACCTCCTTGGCCATCGCGCCGGTAAATAACCCCACGGTGGCCTGCCAGTTATCCGCATGCACACCAATCGGGCGGAACAGCGGGGTGATAAGCTGGCTCACCGAGGCCAGGGCCGAATCGTTGATGTTGTTGACCGGGGTACCCTGCAGCGAGAAGCTGGTCAGCGTGCTCAGAAAAAGGCTGACAATGATGATGACCTTACCGGCCCGCAGGAGAAAACCTTTCAGGCGCTGCCAGGTCTGGATAATAAGGCTTCTGACATGGGGAGCATGATAAACGGGGATTTCCATCACAAACGGGGCCGCCTCTCCCCGCAGCAGGGTGAACCTGAGCGTCAGCCCGGTGAGCACCGCCATCAGAATACCGAGCAGGTACAGGGAAAACACGACCAGAGCGCCCTGCTGACCGAAGAACGCGGCGGAAAAGACGGCAAAAATCGCCAGCCGCGCGCCACAGGACATAAACGGTGCCATCATGATGGTCATCAGCCTCTCCCGGGGCGTATCCAGCGTCCTGGCCCCCATGACGGACGGCACGTTGCAGCCGAAGCCAACAATCAGCGGCACGAAGGATTTTCCGGGCAATCCCAGCGACTGCATCACCCGGTCTATCACAAACGCCGCCCGGGCCATATAGCCGGAGTCCTCAATAAATGACAGGAACAGATACATCAGGCCTGTCTGCGGAACCAGCGGCAGGACGGTGTTGAGTCCGCCGCCCAGTCCCCTTGCCAGAAAAAGCGTCAGGCCTTCCGGCACGTGCAGGGTATAGCCCAGCCACTGAATACCGTGAATGAACAGCGCCACCGACCCCGCGTCAAACAGCGGCTGCAGTGCGCCACCAATGTTGATTGCCAGCAGGAACATCAGGTACATCACCAGCAGGAAAACCGGTAACCCGAGAATGCGGTGAAGGACAATGCGGTCCACGGCGGCGGTGAAATCTCCGGCGCCTGCGACCCGGTCAGTGTTAACCCGGGCACAGATACCGGCGATAAGCCGGTAGCGGGCGTCGGCAATCTGCAGGGGTGGGTCAATGTTTTCCTGGTGCAGTCGCACAAGTGAACTCTCCAGCTGACGGGTGAGCCCGCCGGCGCAGGCGAGGCTGTATATATCCCCCTCCAGCATCTGAATACCCAGCCACTGGCGTTTTTTCTCCGGAAATGTGGCCGGCATACTCCGGCTCAGCCACCGTGCTTCCCGCAGCAGTGACCGGGGATAGGGGGGCGCTACCATCCCCCTGTTTTCCCGGTAGTCGTCAACCGCCTGCTTAAGACGCATCACGCCCTGCCCGCGACTGGAGACCAGCGGGATAACCGGACAGCCCAGCTGGTCTGCCAGTCTGTCCGGGTCGATGCTGATGTTTTGTTTTTTGGCAATATCCAGCATGTTTAAGGCCACAATGCAGGGGGTACCCGACTCCAGCAGCTGCAGGGTCAGATAGAGATTGCGCTCAGGGTTCGATGCATCCACGACGTTGATGAGCAGGTCTGCACCGCCGTCAAGAATATAATGACAGGCAATCTGTTCATCCAGGGAGGTCTGCAGGGAGACGGTGGTCAGTGAGTAGGTGCCGGGTAAATCGACAAGCTTCACCTGGTGCTCAGGAGTGAAAAAACGCCCTTCCTTGCGCTCGACGGTCACGCCGGCCCAGTTTCCGGTTCTCTGGTGCGCGCCGGTAAGCTGATTAAAAAGCGTTGTTTTCCCGGCATTGGGATTGCCGATAAGGCCGACGGTCAGTGGTTTCAGTTGACGGACAGACACAGGTGATGCCCTCAGTGGTGTTGAGCTTCCAGATTCAGCAGCGCCAGGTCTTTTTTCCGCAATACCAGGCTGACCCGCTGGCTCCGGATATGGAGCGGGTCGCCCAGCGGTGCGACGTGTATGACCTGAAAGCACGAGCCGGGCAGCATGCCGAGAGAGAGGAGTTTTTGCCGGTACGCCGGACCCGTTTCGGGGGAGAAGGAGATGATTTTCCACATACTGCCTGCTGAAAACTGCATGTAGCCTCCAGAATAAATGCATTAAAACTTGTCTGTTAACGTGCCAGAACCCGTCCATACGGAACAGATAGTACTGGATGATATTGATAATCATTTCTGTGTGCAATTATTGAAATGTGACGAAATGTTGTTGAAGGGGGCCCGGGCGGAGCCGGGTAAGACCGTATGACTTTCCGTGAGACAGGCGCTGGCCTGCGTGGGATACCGTCACGGCGACCACGAACGGCTCGGCCATGACGGATGACAGGGTCAGGTTTATTAATGACGTCAGAGATACCCGGAAGATGACGACGGATTCATCAGAGTGTAAAAGTACATGCTGCCTGATATTTACCCGCTGAAAGTGGCGGACCAGCCTGCCCATAAAGCACCGGCATATTAACTGCGGTGATTTCCCGTAGTCTGACCTCACTCTTTTACCTCATTCCGGAAATTTTTCATGGTGTCCCGGTACGCTGAATTAACGCCACATTGCGGTGTCTGATGGTGCATGAAGGTATAACGGAACGCTCTGATAGCGGCGCGGGTAACATGATAACATCATATATCTTCCGCCATGCCCGGCGCCGGGTGACAGGGCGGAAGGGGAAATCACCATCAGTACCATTATTTCTGGAGCAGATAAAAAGAATGTCATCAACACGTAAATACCTGACGCAAAGCGAGGTGGAAAGTCTGCTGGAAACAGCGAAGATGTCGGGTAATCCCGAGCGGGATCACTGCCTGATACTCATGAGTTTCATTCACGGCTTCCGGGTAAGCGAAGCCCGGCACCTGCGGCTGTCGGACCTGGATTTAAAGCAGGGGAGTCTCTATATCCACCGGCTCAAGCAGGGGTTCAGCACCAGCCATCCGCTGCTGTCGCAGGAAATCAGGGCCATCCGGACCTGGATGAAGGTCAGAAGCCGTATGCAGGGGGCAGAAAGTGACTGGCTGTTCCTGTCGCGCCGGGGCGGGCCGCTGACGCGCCAGCGCATTTATAACCTGATTCAGGAGCTGGGAGAGAAGGCCGGACTTTCGTTATGTTCGCATCCGCACATGCTGAGACATGCCTGCGGATTTGCGCTGGCGGACCGTGGCATCGACACGCGCTTAATTCAGGACTATCTCGGACACCGTAATATCAGGCATACCGTGCGTTACACGGCCAGTAATGCGGAGCGATTTGAGGGTGTGTGGCGGT
>NZ_JBDKEE010000063.1:0-4100 GCF_051130085.1 Enterobacter sp. PTB | reverse complement strand
ACGTCAGCCTGCCTGTAAACTAAATTTTACTCTACGTCCTCAACGAGGCGCTTACAAACAGCCAGCATCAATGCCAAGCGCAGCGTGAAAAGCCTTTTTACCGCCCTCAGCACAAGCGGTGCGCAGAATAAGTGCCGTATCAAGACCGGGAGTCAGGGTAAGTAACAGTGCTGCGAGAGAGAATGCGAAGAGGGAATCGTTAACAGTCATTTTCTTTGTCCGAAAGAGCAGATGCTAATCATTTAGCTCCCTACAATCAATCCATTAAATATTGTTTTTAAAGGTCTGCTCTTCGCTCCTGGCGGACCTTTGGCTCAGTTAGCTTGTCCGCTCCGTGCCTGGAGCGGACAAGCTAACCAATACCATTTTAATTCCTTATGAAGCAGGTGAAATTGTCAGTTCCAGTATTCATATTTCGCCGTCATTACGGCGTTATGTTTGTCCACATACTGTTTACCTGTCCGATCAGTTGGGGTGATTGTAATATCCATATTGGCGTGTGTGCATTCTCCATGTGAGTTCCACTCCTCGCAGGTGACCAGAGTTTTTTCGATGGTGAAATACGTCTGGGTCTTGCTCAGGGTCAACTCACGGCCCTCGTTATCATAGCTATACTCTTCTATGGTTGAGGGTGATTGGGTTTTGATTAGGCGATGATTGCCATCATAACTGTATTCAATCGTATTATTATCTATCGCCATACTTCCTTTACTTGCCGCGCTTGCCAGTAATCCTGATGAATTGAAGGCGTAGTCGATTGTGCCCACTACGGTTTTGTCTTTATCTTCTGGTTTTGTGGCCGCGATAACCGAACGATTAACTGCACGGCTGATAATTCCTTTATCGTTAAGCAGGTACATTCCCTCAAGAGTCTGCCGATATGCCTGCGTGGTTTTCTGACTGTTTTTATCGGTGATGACGCCGTTTGAGTCCACCTGGATGCGCCAGCCAAATTCCGTTTTATTCAACTGAATTTCAGAGGTTGCCGTGAAAACTGCTTTCTGGCCTGCTGAGGTTTTGACCTCTTTCATACGGCCGCCAATTAATTCACCGCATTGACTGAAGTTGCTTTGAACCGATGTGCGGAGATACCCGTCAGGACTATCAATAGTGATTGATACAGATTTGGGAATTTCAGTTCTTGTCGGCTCGCTCAGAAGGATGAAGTTGTTCAGTTTGTTTTTAGCGAAGGTTTCCGCAGTGCATTGTGCTGCATAAGTCTGAAATGTGCAGAGGGATAAGAGCGTAATTAACAGTTTTTTATTATTGAATGACATTATTTGTTGTCCTCAAGAACCGATCAGTTATCCAGATTTGGTTACGTTGGCGAAGTTTTGTTTCATTGGTTGGCTCAACAACTCGTTGCAACTAAGCTGAACGTCTGCCGGACATATCGGAACCCCGCGGTTGCCAGTAAGAAAGGAGATCTATGAATCATCCTCTGGCCGCTGGATCTGCACGGTCCAGATGAGTAAGCAATACACTATCACAACCGGTACTGGCTGCAATCGAGGCGGCATAGTTAGTTTGGCCGCTTAGTGCCAGAAGCGGATGTTGTTATAAAGGGCAGGGGATTGAACGCAAGATCGTTTAGCTGATCTTACAGTAGTTCAACCACTTCAAATTCTTCTGTAATTAGCTCCATTTCTTCAGAGAAATACCCTTCGCGGGTGAAAAACCGCTGATGTTCCTTCTGCCAGTATTCAAGGCTTAAATCGCCTTCACCTTCTTTGCGGGCAAACTCCTCAGTAACATCACAAAAACGAACCAGTCGCATTGAAACCAGCCTGATTACGCAGACCGGGATGCTCTGGCCATCAAGGATAATGTTATAGCTCCCAATTTTCGGCGCAGGCTCTTCCTGCTGATAAGAGGCAAAAGATCCGCAAGAGGCTGTTTTGATCCCTTTTTTAATCAGATCCGCAAGCTCACTGGCCAGTTCCGGGCTATCACCCATTTGCCAGGCATTTGCACCTGGATACTTCACTTTCAATTCCTCAACAGCAGCCATGAATAGCCCTTCTTAATTGTCTATGAAAAATGTCACACGGGGGTGAGCATGAACTGTCCAGATATTAACAGCGATGCTTTCCACTGGTAATGTCGTCCACTTTTTGCTGCTGGAGACTTCACAACTCTTTTGTTAATCCGCCTGGTATCATGAGGCGTGCCCGATTCGTTAATCGTCATTTATATGACGAGCCGAAGTCCTTTTGAGACAATTTTTTTGAACTCCTCGCATTCGGAATGCACGCTTTTCGAACAGCAAGCAACATGCTTCAGTCCCTGGCTTAACAACTGGAGCCGGCGGATGGTACTGTCGATCTCCTTTGCTCGTTGAAGAAGCAGAACATTGTTGAGAATGAGTTTGTTGTCTTCACTGAACATGTCGGCAATCTCATCAAGACAAAAACCTGCTGCCTGTCCCAGAGCGATTAATTGCAATTTATTGACCACAATCTCGTTGTACTACCTCCTAAGGCCATTACGACCAATAGGTTTAATAAGCCCTTTCTTTTCGTAATATCGCAACGCCGATGGTGTAACTCCCGTAAGGTTGGCGACTTCTCTGATATCCAGTTCTTTCATTGTTGACTTAAACCGCACTTTAAGTTGCACACTGATTATCAGCTTATCATTTCACTGAGAAAAGGAAGTGGACTTTGGATATTATTTTCAAAACGATCATCACGGGAATTGGCGCAACGCTGGTTATGGATTTGTGGTAACTTTTTCAGAAGTACATTCTGAAAATACCACCATTGAATTATGCTTTGGTTGGGCGCTGGGTTTTACTCCTCCCTAAGGGGAAATTCAGGCATCACACCATTCTTTCATCGCCGCAGATACATGGAGAGATGCTTACTGGCTGGATACTCCATTACCTTACCGGTATATTTTTTGCGTTTATCCCGTTTTCGCTTGACGGAAAGTTCTGGCTCCATGAACCCTCGCTGTTAATTGGCGTGTTGACAGGCTTAATAACGTTAACTGCCCCATTTTTGATGTTGCAACCCGCGTTTGGCTTTGGTATCGCGGCCTCACGTACACCTCATCCATGGCTTTCGCGTCTGTTAAGCCTGCTTACACACATTGTATTTGGTATTGGCTTATATGGCGTTGCCGCTGTTTTGGCGTCATTCTAAGAGCCTCATCAAGCCGTTCAGGCGTGAGACAGCTCGTGCTTCTTGCCGGAACTACCCTCTGCCGAATTTCGCAATAATCGGCATTTTGAGAGCGCTTAAGAGGCGGGCATTGAAAAACTCCATGAGGTTATCAAAAGGGAGCCTGTAACTGCTTAATAACGACCTCGTCATCGCCAGAAAGGGCAGTTGAAAATGTGCTCGTGATGGCGGAATAATCTATCAATGTATATAACGAATTTAATGGAGTGAGGGTGCAGGGAGTGAGAGCGAATGAAATGGTAAGGAAATTTTTTATGCTGGCATTTGTTGCCAGTCTGGCAACGGGATGCACGCCATTAAAACCTTCCGGATGCCATAAAACCACGGCAAGGGCTAATTGCGGTTCTGGCTACTGGGACGATCAGGATGAATGGGGCGCGCAAGCGCGGGCGATCAGAGCCGCGATAAATGCAAAACTGGCTGACCCACAAAACTGGAAAGGGAAGAAGTGTCGATTACACATAGAGTTTGCTCAGAATGGTAAGGCTTTAAACATATCAACTAGCGACGGTAATAAAGCATATTGCGAAGCGGTAAAATCAGCAGCCCAGAAAGCCACCTTTCCAGCTTTTACTAATCAGGAAGTGTACCGCGATTTTCAAAAATCTCGCTTTGATTTACGCGGTTAGTCATACCATGAACATCAGTAGGTCCGCTTTTCGCTCACTGCGGACCTTCATCTCAGTTAGCTCGTCCACTGTGTGCCAAAAGTGGAAGCTACTCCCCCATTCGGTGTTAATCGATACAGAGCAGATCAATCTACGACAAAGAAAATGAGAGGCTTATCACTACTCATATGAAAATTATTGTAGTAAAGTGAATAGTCAATTTATCGTTTATAAATCATTGGCATATATGTCATATCAATATCAATATCAATATCAATATCAATATCAATATCAATATCAATATCAA
>NZ_JBDKEE010000062.1:0-4551 GCF_051130085.1 Enterobacter sp. PTB | reverse complement strand
TATCATCGCCGGATTGAGGGAGCGTCAACAGACGTCGTTGCCGGGGCGCTTACCGTACTGCCGGAGTGGCCTTCCAATAAAGTGGCTGAGCTACTGCCATGGAACGTAGCTCTCACCAATAAATAGCCGTCAATACGGCACTCACTGATCGCTTACCAGCAGATCACGACGCAACTCAGCTTCAGCGGGTAAACATATCGTTACCGCTGTGGACACTCCGGAGAAGGCGCTATGTGACGAGCTGAAGGATAGTGATGCGGCAGTCAGCAGCAACATGCCTCCACGAAGAGAAAGGTAAGGGGCAGTAAAACTCATAAGCACCTCCCGGGAACTGGACGGCTAACAAGGGATATCGGCTTTACCAGCGACTCACCATAAAAGAGCATAATTGCCACATCACCCGACGTGATGTGGCGATGGCGAATCAGACTTCCTGCTCTGCAGAAAACAGAACCTTACCCAGCGTACCGCCAAGCAGCCCCCCCACCAGTGGCGCCATCCAGAATACCCACAGCTGAGAAATAAACTCACCTCCGGCAAACAGCGCGACTGCGGTAGAACGTGCCGGGTTCACCGAGGTATTGTCTACCGGGATAGAAATGAGATGAATGAGCGTCAGACACAGGCCAATGGCCAGCGGCGCAAAACCCGCCGGCGCGCGTTGACTGGTGACGCCAGTAATGACCAGCACAAACATCGCCGTCAGCACCACTTCGGTAAGCATGACCGGCATCAGCGGATAACCGCCAGGAGAATGGGCGCCAAAACCATTGCTGGCAAAACCGGCGTGGACATCAAACCCCGGAAGACCTGAAGCCACCAGATACAGCACGCCCGCTCCGAGCAGACCACCAGCCACCTGCGCAATCATGTACCCCGGCAGTTGTGACGCAGGAAAACGCCCCGCAACCCACAGTCCCAGCGATACTGCCGGGTTAAAGTGTCCGCCGGAAATATGACCGACAGCATACGCCATCGTCACCACCGTCAGACCAAAGGCCAGCGACACGCCCACAAACCCTATCCCGAGGTCCGGAAAACCCGCAGCCAGCACCGCGCTGCCACATCATTCCTAGCACCAGCCAGAAGGTGCCGAGGACTTCGGCCAGTACCACTTTCATCATGTTGTTGTTCATATCCTTACGTTCCTTATAGCTGACTGAGTCACAGTGATTTTTCAACATCCTTAGCAGGATAATTAAAATTCAGGAACGGGAGGTCAGTTTGTCAAATGACCAGTACGAATTTTTGACAGCGGATCTCAGCCATCCTGCCTGAGGTATTATTTATTACCGTTTCGCCTGGTACGAATATCCGGAAGGTACTCCCCCAGACTTGCTACATACTACGGCGTTAATTTGCGGAAGATAATGCTGGCATACTCAGGATTTTAAAATTGTGTCGTCTGTACCATCATGACCATCACGAAAACTAACCCTGGAAAATCAAACACAAGTTCCCACCACGACATTGATCTCTCCTCAGTGAATATCGCGTAATGACCCACATTCCACTTCAGAAACCAAACCTGTCCACAATGAACATCACGAGAAAATAAATCACGGCAACGATGCCGATGGCGATCAGTATCTTTGAGAGCAGCATAACGTCCTCCAGAAAAATCGTGCCGGGGAGCTTACCGGTCAAGTGTCCCTGCAATGTTGCATAGCCGCTCCCTGGCTAAGCCAACAAACGGGCGTTTACTCCACCGGCACAACCTGCCCTTTCTGGTAACGAAACCAGGGCAGTTCACGGTTAATCACACAGCCCGATGACGCGCTCAGTTCACCGGTATTCCCCTTCAGCATAAACCCGGAGGTCTGGCGCAGCTGTGCATAGTGATTTGCCAGCGTCCAGGCGTCCGCCCCCATGGCGAACAGGCGGGCCAGGAAATAGTCATTGCCCGTGGCGTTGAGTGCCAGTTGCTTCAGCCCCGGATTGTTGTTCGCCAGTACCGGGATATCGCTGAACTGCAGGCCTTCCATGTCCAGACGATAATCCGCTCCGACGGTACCGCTGATGCTGCGGGAACTGGCATACAACATGGCTCCGGACCGGCTGCCGTTCCGCTCGGCAATCATTGGTTTGAGATATCCCATTTCTTCCGGCGTGGCGATGATATACACCGCATCCACCCGACCCCGACGATAGCTTTCCACACCCTTGCGCGCGAGGGTAACCGGAGCCCCGGTCAGTGTGATACCGCTGTTCACGCTGGCCTTCAGTTTCGCCAGTGAGCCAAAACGCTGCTCCGGCACTGCACCACCGCCCTGTTTCTGCCACTCGTCAGCAAAAGCCCGGGCCACACGTTCGCTGATTTCGCTGCCAGGGAGCAGGAGCAGTGGAGAGTGTTTACCCTGCGCACGGATATGACGCGCCGCATTGCGGGCCTCATCTTCCGGGGAGAGCGCAAAATAGCAGATGTTATCCTGGCTAACTGGATTTTCCGGCTGGTTCAGCGCCAGTACGTTCATCGTCGGGTTGCTGCTGAGCAGCTCCTCCACGTGATTTTTTAACAGCGGTCCCACAATCAGCGTGGCGCCGTCCTGTTGTGCCTGCGTCAGCAATTGCGGCACCGGCCGGGTCGTGGTGTCGTAGAGCATCAGTTCGGATACTTCGCCGGACGCGGACAGGGCCACTTTCCTTTCAGCCTCAAATCCCTGCTGAATCGCCCGACCAAAGCGGGCCGCCGGACCACTCAGGGGGAGCATCAGGGCAACTTTACGCACCGATGCAGGACGAAAATTCATGTCGTTCACCAGTGCTGTGGGCAACTGCCTGGCCGCCGGGTGCTGCGGCCAGCGAGTCTGCCAGGCGCTGACGGCGGCTTTCAGTCTGTCCGGTGTCACACGGTTATCAGACCAGGCGCGGCGCAGTCCCAGCCAGCCCCGAAGTGATTTGTTCTCGTCAGTAATCTGTACAGCATCAGCCTGCGTTTGCGTCATGGCAGTCAGCGTCTGCCAGGTCACATCTATGTTTCGTTGTTTCGCCTGCGTGGTGGTCAGCAGCGGTGCCTGCGCCATCAGCGCCCGCAGCAGTGCCGGGGAGGGGGTATCCTGCTGAGCGGTGACCAGACCCTGCCAGTAACGCGCCAGTTGAGCGCCCTTAAGGTCAGCCGGACTGATTTTTGCCAGCAGCGTTTGTACCCCCGTGAAATCTCCCTGTGCCAGCTTCAGCTCAACTGCAAGCAGTGACTGCTCCTGTTGCTGAGCCTTATCCATTTCTGGCGGCAACTGACTGAAGAGGTCAGCGGCCTGCTGGTTTTTTCCTTCCCGGAGCAATGCGCGAACAGCGAGTAACTGCCAGCTGGTTTTGCTACTGCCCTCACTGTGCTGCATTCGCAGCAGGGCCTGCGCGGAGTCAGTCTGCACCGGACTTTCCAGAAGCGCAGCGCTCTGGACTGCGGGGCGAACGGCACAGCCGGTGAAAAACAGCGCCGCCGCAACCAGCGGAATACCATATAACGCTCTGGTACCATTAAAATCAGATAAACGCATCCCAGGCTCCTCCCTGTGATTGTTTTCATTCAACAGAACATCCGGACCATACGGGGCCGACTCATGCATTGTCGAACAACGGTGCGAGAGCGGTCATCAGCAACTCGCGGGTCAGCACTTTCCCTTTGCCCGGCGTACGTTCGTCGCGGTATATCGCCCAGTCGGCGGTGGATAACAAATGGCCGGGCAGACAGAGCATGTATTTCTCAGTACGGGGGTGACGACGGGGATTATCCACCGCCAGCGTAACCTCTCCTTTAAGCTGAATACCGCCTTTCACACTGTACAGCGCCTGCGGAATGAAACCGGCCCAGTTGCGCCCACTGCGAAGGACAATACCGGGGATGGTATATGCGCCCGCCATCGCGACAGGCACCCTTTCCCGCACGGTGATAGTGACCTCATGCCCTTCCAGCCACGCCGTCAGGTTGTCCGCCAGGCGCTGCATACGCTCACGAAACGTCCCGATATCCTCCAGCGTCTGCCACTGCCGTTGTTCACGGCTGGCACGTTGCCGCCTTCCGGTTACCGTGTTCATCTCATGCACTTTAGCTACCACGCTTAATTCCGCCATTCTCAGCCCCCTCTTCAGAATCCTCACAGACAACCGCTCAGCTTTATGCCTGGTGGAAGGCTTAACAACGGGGACAAGTCACTGTCCAGACATATCAACAAACCGTAAACGGACCGGGTTGACGCCAGCGGTCTCCCGTCAGGACACATACCGGATACTGGCACTGAATAAAGGGAGATTGTCATGGCACCATGTTCACCGTTCGCTGAAGTCACCCGCATCTCTTTCGCTCTGCTGTTGCTGCTGTCCGGCTCCGCATTTGCCGCCAGCTTCAGTTGCAGCGGCGTCAGCGCCCCCGATGAAAAGGTCATCTGCGCTGACCGGGAACTGAGCGAAAAGGATGTCAGAATGACGACAACGTACGAGATGTTGAGAAAGGTCGTGCTGATGGGAGGGCGCGGCGCGCTGCAGGATGAACAGGCCACCTGGCTGCAGAAACGCCAGCAGTGCGGCGACAATACCGTCTGCCTGTCGCATCTT
>NZ_JBDKEE010000061.1:0-5157 GCF_051130085.1 Enterobacter sp. PTB | reverse complement strand
CATACCGTGCGTTACACGGCCAGTAATGCGGAGCGATTTGAGGGTGTGTGGCGGTTAAAAAGTAAGCGAAAAAAGATTCATTTAGGACCAAACTGTAAACAACTATAGATTACCGCCCCGCTTTTGCCATAGCGAAAAAATGATAAAGTTCTTACGCAGATGTATCTTTATGTAAAACAAGTAAAAATATATCGCATAAACTTAATTAACATCATGAAATAACTCACTTTAAGTGTGAACATCCCTGTTCATTTTTTGCTTCCCGCCTCCCTTTATTCTTCCTGACCCGCGTCACTTTCGCTACCGAAAGTCAGAATCTTAACATTTCCCGGAAATGTTGGCAGCAATCTCTCCTGCATCCGCATTTTTAGCATAAACAGCTAAATCAGTGATTTAGTTGTCAAAATGGTCCTAAATGTAACCTTTCTGGTACAAAAAACACACAGGGCCGGCTGCTTACCCGCCTGCCGTATTGCAGGCTCAACCAGTTTCAATAAACGAGAATGTATTTCATGAAAGCAATTTTCAAAGTAACAGCAGTAGCAGCTCTGATGGCAGCCGGTATGGCTTCAGCAATGGCGGCACAGGGCAGCGGTCAGGCACAGGTGCTTATCCATGGTGAGGTTGTGCCGGTGGCCTGTACGATGGGCCCGGATGCCTCTACCCCGGCAGATATAAATCTGGGTAGCTGGACTGCAAGCGATTTCACGGCGGGGACCGGGGTCTATGCCGGCCTGTTTACCGTTCCAAACTCCATGAAAACGTTTAACGTTACCGCAACAGGCTGTAGCGGCGTGGCGCCACAGGAGAATGGCCAGTTCCTGCTGACCATTGATCGGGGCACACCGATGATGGATCCGAGTGACAAAATTTTTGGTGACCAAACCAAAGCTAAAGGCACGACGGCAGGCTTTACGCTGGAGGCTAAGGATAACTCTGCTAGCGCTACGGCGAAGCTCTATGCCGCAGACGACTCGCTGGTGCTTCATACGTTCGCATCCGGTGAGGACTGGAGTGCAGTAAATGGCACCACCATGAAGTTCACCACTTACATGGCTGCAAACAATGCTACCCCGGGCACCGGGCACGTTGAAGCACCGGTTACCTTCACGGTTAGCTACCAGTAATCGCTTTCCCGGGCGGGGGTTCCTGCCCGGGAGTATCAGTCATCTGACGGAAAGGGTGTATTGATGAGGCGTAGTGTGAATCTGCTGGTTTCGGGGGCGATAGTCTTATCCACCGGTGTCAGCATTGCCGTGTCAGGCATGAGTTGTGCACTGGCAGCCCAGGGCAGTCGTTCTGCGGTGGTGCTGATACATGGCAACATTGTCCCTGCGGCATGTGTGATGGGACCGGATGCGTCGCTCAGTAAGGATGTCAGTCTGGGGAGCTGGTCTGCGGCGGATTTTCAGAAGCAGGGCCCCCTGAATATTTATAAACGTCTGTACCTGGTTGCAGGCTCCAGGCAGCAGTTTGCCGTGACCGCAACGGGGTGTTCCGGTGCCGGTCCGGATGCAGGGCACAACCTGATACTGCGCGTTGATGAAAGCAGTCCGATGATTAATTACACGGATGGCCTGTTTGGTGACGCGTCACTGTCCGTGGGGACGACGGCGGGTGCCACGCTGGCAGCACCGGCCAGACCCGGTGAAAAAGAAGAAATGCTGCGTGCCGGTGATGAGGTGGTGATGTATGCCTTTGCGTCCGGTGAGGGATGGAATGCAGCAGACCATTCTGTGGTGAATTTTACGACGTATATGGCTGCCTCGACAGGCAGGCCTGGAGTGGGGCACGTTGAGGCCCCGGTCGTTTTCAAGGTTGACTATAAATAAATTTCATTGCATCCCGTGGCCGTTGTGCCGGCGGGGGGCATGTTCACGGAGTGCAGGCGGATGTATTCATGTAATGGCGTGGCGGGTGTCTGGCGGGTTCCTGTCGGTGTTGTGTGCAGTGCACTGGTAATGCTGATGTCGGCGCCTGCACTTGCTGCGGGGATTGGGGTCGGGGCTGTCCGGGTTATCTACGAGGCGAAAGACGGTCAGGCCCTGGTGCCTGTCACCAATTCGGCGGCAGACCCTTATCTGGTGCAGTCACGGATATCACTGACGCGGGACGGGCGTGAGACGACGCCATTCTTTGTTTCCCCTCCGCTGTTGCGGATGGAAGGGAATTCCAGGTCCGTATTACGTATCACGGGCAATACACAGTCACTGCCACAGGACCGGGAGAGTCTGTTTTACCTGACGGTCACCGGCATCCCGTCCTCCAGTCCGCTGTCGCGGCAGAGCAAAAGTGGTTTTATGTCCGGCGGCATGAGCTTTGCGCTGGCAACCTCGCTGAAGCTGTTTTATCGCCCGGACAATATCAAGGTGAGCGAAGAGCAGGCCGTGAAGGGGCTGAAGGTTACCCGCGCCGGCAGTGACGTGAGCATTCAGAATGCGTCCCCGTACTTCATTACGTTCAACGGCCTGAGGATTAACGGCCAGTCAGTGAAGTTCGGTAAGGGCGGTAAGCCTGACATGATTGCGCCGTTCAGTTCACAAACCTATCCGGCAGGGCGGGCCTACCCGCTGAGCCAGGCCGGAAAGGTGACGTGGCAGGTCATTACCGGTGTGGGCTTCCCGGTCTCGTCGGGCACAACCCTGCAGTGATGCAGTGGAGCAAAATGTGATGATGAACATCAGAATCAATCTGCTGACCCGTTGCCTGCTGACGGTTGTGATGGCGGGCGGTCTGTCCGGCTCATTACCCGCACAGGCGGTGAACAGCGGGACGGGCGTGTTCAGGGCGGTGATACAGCCCGGGACCTGCAGCGTGACGCTGAATCACGGGCAGACGTCTGCCGATGTCGATCTGAAGAGTGTGTATATCGGGAGTGTCAGTACCGGTACGCCACTACTCAGCTCCGATGGCAATCCGCAGACGCTGGATATCAGCTGCCCCGGCTACCCGGAGGCACAGTCAAAACCCTCACTGACGGTGACCGGGAATGCCATTGGCACGGGCTTCCCTTCCTCGGCCTCACTGTTCCGTGATACCGGGGCGGGCGCCGGGAATAACAACCCGTCCACCTCCCTGGGCTTTCAGGTGCAGGCGGCTCAGGCAGGTCAGCCCCCCGCGTCGTGGACGTCAGTGGATTACATGACGAAGGACACGGCGTATCAGGTGATGAGCACGGGTGGTAATGCGGATAACGCCAGCATTCCGGTGCGCTACACCATGTTCTGCGTGCCGCAGGGCGGTAAAAGCGTTGCGGACTGTCAGCAGGGAGGCAGCCTGAAAGCAGCGCTGTCCTTTACCTTTGATTATAAATAGTTTTTGTCGCCGGTCAGGCCGGTGTGGTGGAGTGAGCATAATGACGCAAACGATGCAGTCCATCCTCAGGGCCGCGGCAGGCCAGTTTCTGCCCGCGGTCGCGTGCGCCACAGCGGTGCTGGCAGCAGTGCCGGTGTCCGCAGCCCCGATAACGGTGAATGTCACCCAGACAGTACTGCCCGCCAACTGCGACCTGGCGCTGCAGGACGGAGACATGACCGGCGGTACGGTGGATTTTGGTACCCTCCAGGCGGCTGACCTGTCCGGGGCGGGCCAGGTGTCCGCCTCAAAAACGTTCAACCTGGCGCTGTCAAACTGTGGCGTTAACGCGACCTCGGTGGCCCCCCACATCACGGTGGCAGGGGCTTCCCTGGGGACGGGCGATGATGCGTACCTGTTTAAAACTACCGGGACGTCAGACGGACTTGGTTTTATCTTCCGGTTTAACGGCACGACGGTGTCGTGGGCCAGCGGCGGTGCTGATACAAAAAACATGCAGCCTGGCGATGACATCACCACCACTGCGAACACGCACGGGGCGCAGCTGCCGGTGACATGGCTGAATCAAAAAATTCCGGTGGCGGTGGCCGTTTCCACGGGCGCGCGCGCCACCCAGGTGGCGGGAGACCTCCAGGCGTCCGTCACCTTCAGTTTTGAGTACCGTTAACATGCGTGCAGCGAAGGGAGTGCAGGTGCAGACCAGTATGACAACGACAAACAATGAAACCCGCCGCCATCCGGCGGGCGGCATGCCCCGGGCGGGCATCCTGAAGGCCGCACTGCTGCCGGCACTGTTGTGTGCCGGGCTGGCGCAGGCGGGCGTTCCTGCCCCGGTGACGGTCACCTACACGGTGACCACCCAGGCGCCGACCTGTAACGTCACCCTGCCGCAGGGCGGCACCGTTGCCCTGACACCTGCCACCGTGGCGGATTTCTCCACCTCCCCGCTTAAGAAGGCCGGCGCGACGTTTGCGGTAACCCTGTCGGGCTGTACGGGCCAGCCCACGGCGGGCACCACGCCGAACCTGACGCTCTGGGGGACCCCGGACAACACTAAAGGGGACACCACTCTGTTTAAAAATGCGATCACAACCGGGGGCGCGGCCGGGCTCGGGTTTGTGCTGACAAAAGACACGACCGGCGTGGGTGCCCTGCTGCCGGTGGGGACGCAGGGCTCGCCGTACGCCATTCCGGTCACGATGAGCAGCGGAACCGGCAGGGTGGATTTCTTTGCCATGCCTTCGCGTGGCAACTATGCCACGACGGACGTCACCGCCGGGACAATGAGCACTGTGCTGAAATTTAACATGGATTACCGGTGAGGCGCCTGCGAAAGAAGGACAGGCCAATAGTGACGGGCGCGACCGCGCAGCGAAACAGAGGAACCAGATGATGACACAGCGTTTACAGCAACAGCCGGCAGGCCGCAGGGCATGCAGCCGGAAAGCGAGAGGGGGGGGGCGCCTCTGCGCACTGGCAGGGTTGATGATTACTGCCGGCATGGTGGCGGGGGGGATGACTCCCTCCCCGGCGCACGCAGCGGCTGACCAGTCACTGACGCTCACGGAGAGCGTCACCGCCGTTACCTGTGACGTCAGCGTGCCCGCAACCCTTGCTCTGGACAACATGAACGTCGGCGCCGTGACGGGCACTCAGCCGGATAAATCGACCGGCAAGACATTCTCCGTGACGCTCAACTGCCAGGGTGGGGCGGCCCCGCAGGCCTCCGTTGTCGGCGTGTGGGGGACTCCGGATGCTGCCGGGAGTTACACAAAACTGTTCAGAAATGAGGATGTATCCGCAGGCGCGGCGAAGGGCGTGGGGTTTGTCCTGACGAACAGC
>NZ_JBDKEE010000060.1:0-5209 GCF_051130085.1 Enterobacter sp. PTB | reverse complement strand
GTGTCAAGAATAAATGTTGGCATTCCAACATTATTTTGTGATGTGTTTGTTTTAATTAAAAATTCATGATGACTTGTTTTACCTTCCCTACAATATGACATCCATTGCCACACTCCATTGCCTTGTAGTTGGGGTTTAACGGCACCAGGTATCGATTAGGCCAGTCATCCACGAATTTTTTCAGCGTTGCCTCAGTGCCACCATCGATGTAGGCAACAACTATTTTTCCATTAATGCTTTCAATGCTAGGAATGTCGGGATCAACAATAATGATTGATCCTTCAGGGATGGATGGGGAGCCAGATGGGTTAGTCATTGAGTCCCCTTTGACGGTTAAAGCAAATGCGCCTTCCGATACAGAGGCCGTCGTATGCACCCATTCAGTCGCATCATCTCTACATAAGCCTGGTTCGGTTGTTGTCCAAGCCCCGGCCTGAACCCAAGAAATAAGAGGCACCTGTTTTACTTTCAACGACGTTAATTTTTGTGGCGCTGGCTCTTCGGCCTCCTCGCTAGCGCCAGTCATAAGCCATTCCTGACTGCACTTTAATGCCCGTGACAGGGCGTAAAGATTGGCTCCGTTAGGTTGATAACTTCCCGCCTCCCATCCAGTTAGCGTAACCCTATTTACACCAGCCATTTCAGCCAGTGCATGTTGTGTGAGTTTTAGCTCTTTCCGACGTTCACGGATTCGATCATTCATGTTTTTCATGTAGGCAATCTTACCTTTTAGCGATGTAAGTTTCTTGACATTTTAATGTTGGATATCCTACATTAATCGAATGATGAATTACAAAGAGTTATCCGCATGACGAAGTCAGAAGTCGTGAATTACTACGGTGGCGTATGCAAGGTGGCGAATGCCTTGGATATCAACCACTCGTCTGTTTCTGGTTGGCCCGACATCATCCCCAAAGGCGCAGCCCTTGAGCTGGAGAAGATCACCAACGGCGCTCTTAAGTGCGATCTCTCTCTTTACAAGAGTAGACCACGCAAAAACAAGCGCACCTCACCAAAGGAGGCATAAGAGATGAAAGCACAGATGACAACATTCCACTCGCCGGAGCTGGATTTCTCCCTTAGTGGGATGCTGTACCAGGGGAAGCCGGTATTTGTTGCTGTTGATGTGGCGATCGCGCTGGGTTATGAGCGTCCGTTTGATGCTGTTTCAACACACTGTAAATCATTGATTAAATTGAAACACGGTGAAATGGCGAGTTTAGGATTGGAGCCGAAACCCAATGGGATCAGCCTAATCGGTGAGCCGGATTTATACCGACTCATTCTCCGCAGCCAGCTTCCGAAGGCTGAGCGTGTTCAGGATTGGGTGTGTGAAGAAGTATTGCCGTCCATTCGCGCCACTGGTTCGTACAGCATGACTGTGACCAACACGAATGCCCCGAACTTTGACGATCCGATAGCTGTTGCTGAGGCATGGATTGAGGCCAAGAAAGCCGAGCGTCTCGCTATTGGCTATGTCGATCGTCAGGCTCGCTATATCAGCAAACTGCAAAACCACATTTCTGATGGCGTATCCCCCTGTCAGTTCTGCAAGCAACTGAACGGGGTCAACGTTCAACAGGTGAATGCCTTTCTCGCCGAACATAACTGGTTACGAGACGATCAGCCTGATGCTAAGTGTCCACGCTGGCGCGTAAAGGCATACGCACGCGATCAGTACCTCACAGAGAAATCCGGCAGAGTTGAGCAGACCGACGGCGAGATGCGCGAAACCTTCAAGCCAATCCTGTTGCACAAAGGCGCTGTCTGGATTTATCGCCACTACCTGAAGGGTGAACTTCCCATGAAGGCATCCTGGAATGGTGAGTTCACTCACATCAAAGAGCTGGAAACATCCCACAAACAGCAATGCCGGAGCGAAAAATGAAGAAAAAACTGAACTATATCGTGACCTTTACCGGTGAGTACGCCTTTGGTGGCCGCCAACCGATCCGGGTGAAAGTGCTGGCGCGTAACGTCAATCGGGCTATTGAGGTTGCGAGTAATGCAGTCGGTCGAGACTCCAACAAACCCGTGGATCTTGTCGTGCTCTCAGTTGTGCCAGATCTCGAAGAGATTATTCCTCTTAATTACGGGAGTAATGACCTTGACTCATGCCCGTTTTGCGGAAATCCCGATGTTAGCCTGGTCGATACGCTTAATGAGTATAGCGAGGAAACTCAATATATCGCGGCATGCGACTGCTGTGGCGCAACTCAGCCAGCCAGCGACAGAAAGAGCGTTATTCGCACCTGGAATCATCGCGAAGCTGACTAAATCATCAAAGGAGGCGTGATATGCGCGCAAATTTCTTTCTTGAGGTTCTCGGCTTTATCGCTATCGGAGTGGTTCTTACCGGGGCGCTATGGCTTGTTTTGTTCGTCTACTGCGTGCTGTTCGCGCACTGAGGGTTATGTGATGCAACAAACAACAGTTACCCATCAGCGCCCGCCGTTTGTCCCGGATCCCCGGTACTTCCAGAAGCTGTTGCCGCATGGTCTCGGCTTTGACGTTATGCGGGGTGTTTGTGTGCTGATAGCGAATGCAAAAGAGGCGCTGAATGAGCCCCGAATCGTTCATTGAGAAGCACATCATCTCGGCGCTGGTGGCGGAAGGATTTCCGTTGCAGGTGGCTCAGGGGGGGGCTCGTGAGGGGCTGGCGCATTACAGGCGTATGTCTCAGGCGAGCCGAAAGGGGAGAGCTTTCGATGATTGTCTGTTCTATTCCCGTCAGTGGGCGCTCGGGCAGACAACGGTCACTGAACGAAAAAAGGGCAAGAAAAAACCGGGAAAGGAAGTGGCCCCACCCGGTCTGTTCTGACTTCGTACATAACTTGTGGAATCAATCCAGGGGGATAAATTCCGTGAAAGACAATACCAGAGATCCAGTATCAGGTTCAAGTGAACATCCTGGCATGTCGCTACCGCAGCGCATCCTTGAGGTTCTTACCCATTACCCGGACAGCAAATCTGCAGATGTTGCCCGGCACCTGGGGGAGTTGAATCTCCGCGCTGTGTGCGATGCGCTAACTGGCCTTTCCCGTAATGGTGCGGTCACCCGCGTAAAGCGTGGTGTGTACCACTACAGCATCACCCCTGAACATGTCAGGCTGATGCAGAAACAGGAAGCCGGAAAACGCGCCGCAGAGACTGAAAAACCACATAAACAGGAGCGTCTAGAAGAGCTCGATAAGTTACGTCACTGCCTGGAAGAAAAGGGCTGGTTCAGCCGTGCGGCGATGGTTTGTCTCGAGATGGTTGACACAGCACTCACCGACGCCCAGCGCGAGAAATACGTCACCTTGCGAAGCCAGTACATCCGCATGGCCCGGAAAAAACGTCCGGCGAATGAACCTGCGTGAGTGAGTCTCCGGCGGTTATCAGCCTCGATCGCCAGTATCGCGATCAGCGTGGTCTGCCTGTGCACGTCACCGGCTACTGTGCCGAAAAACAGCAGGTCTATTTTACCCGGACCGGTTATCCGCATGAGTGCATGCAGCCGGTCTGGAAGGTTAAACAGTATTTTACGAAGGTAGATGATGAGCCGTCTTCTGATTAACGAAAACCCTCTGCAGGTTCTGCCGACGCTGGCCTGTGCCATTGGCCTTAACGAGGCCGTGGTGCTTCAGCAGATGCATTACTGGATGAACTCATCGCAGCATTTTTATGACGGACGCCGCTGGGTCTACAACAGCGTCCCGAGCTGGCGGAAGCAATTTCCATTCTGGAGTGAGTCGACGGTCAAACGTGCGCTGCTCAGTCTGGAAAAACAGGGCATGGTGACCAGCGCAAACTATAACCGGGATCCGCGCGACCACAGCAAGTGGTACAGCATTAATTATGACGCTCTGGCGACGCTCGACCAGCAGCAAAAACGGATGAACGATGCATCAGGTCAATTTGACCCGATCGAACGGGCCAATATGACCCAATGCACCAGGTCAATCTGCACCGATGCACAAGGTCAACCTGCACCGATGCAACAGGTCAGTATGACCCGACCATTACCAGAGAATACTACAGAGACTACACAAGAGATTACTCCAGAGAATAAAACCTCTGGTGCATCCGCTGACGCTTCTGCACAAAAACGCTCTTCCAGGGATGATTATTCCCCTGAGTTTGAACAAGCCTGGCAGGTATACCCAAAACGCGCAGGTGGCAATTCCAGGGCTGCGGCCTTCAAGGCCTGGAAAGCTCGCCTGAAAGACGGGGTTAAGCCGGAGGCCATGCTGGCGGGTGTTCAGCGCTACGCGGCTTACGTTCGGGCTACGGGCAGCGCCGGCACTCAGTTCGTCAAGCAGACCGCCACGTTCTTCGGTCCCGACCTCCACTTCGAAGAGGCATGGCTGACCCCATCCGCTCCCGGAGGTGGGCGGGCTGGCATGCTGCCGGTATCGGGATTCAGCGATCAGGACTACGGCAACTCAGGCAATAACTGGTAACGCAGGAAAATCAGCATGTTAAATCAAAAACAACGCGAAGAACGGGAAAATCTTCAGGCGCAGCGTGACACACTGCGCGATGAAATGGCCTTTGTGCGGGAGGGTAAAACTCCATGGCGTCACGAAAACTGGCAGGAAAGCCGCGGCACAGGAAACTGTGATAAACACGGGGAGTATCATACCCGCATTCTGACCGGTCCGGAGTATCGCGGCGTTCCTGCGGTGAAGACGTCACGCTGCCCGGCCTGCATAACCGCCGAACTGGATCAGGTGAAGTCTGAATTACGTGCGCTGCATGTGACCGACCTGCTGGACGAAGCGGGCATTGCCCGCCGCTTTGAACACTGCGAACTTACCAACTATCAGCCGGTAAATGACGCAGCACGACTCAATCTCGGTGCCTGCCAGCGCTACGTAGCTACATGGCCGGAGCGCTTCAAACTCGGTACCGGGATGGTCATGATTGGCAACTGCGGTACGGGCAAAAATCACCTGGCCGTATCGATGGCGAAAGAGATTATCCGCAACCATCTGGCTACCGTGGAAATCACCGACGTTATGCGACTGACACGCGCCGTGAAAAGCACCTGGCGTCACAGAGCCGACAGCACCGAGGAAGAGGTTATTGAGCGGTTTGCTTCACTGGATCTGCTGATTATCGACGAGGTGGGCGTGCAGTTTGGCAGCCCAACGGAAATGACTATCCTGCAGGAAATCATCAATGCCCGGTATGAAAGCATCCTGCCGACAATCCTGATCAGCAA